>JAYFRI010000102.1:0-16966 GCA_034926015.1 Paludibacter sp.
GACATGTGCGCCGATATTTTCCATTTGAGATTTATAAAAGTGATCAACAGAATGGAAATAGCAGTCCCGATGCCCATGGCTACCATAAATGGAGGAAATTTCAGTATTCTCCATAGGAATATTGTCCAGAAAATGTAGGAAAGAAAAGAAAACAGATAAGGGAGTGTTCTCTCTTCACGGCGGGAAATAAACAAGTCGTGTACTTCACCTTTTTTCATCAAAAACAAAATGGGGGTAGCCGGAAGCAATCCTGTAAACAACAAAGTACCCAAAATAGCAATAAGTCGCCAGGCAAAGGGTAAAA
The DNA here is from genome assembly GCA_034926015.1 of Paludibacter sp. Taxonomy (GTDB): domain Bacteria; phylum Bacteroidota; class Bacteroidia; order Bacteroidales; family Paludibacteraceae; genus Paludibacter. The sequence goes on from JAYFRI010000102.1 coordinate 305, forward strand.
TGTCGAAAACTTTTAGATTCAGAAGCATTATCATGCCATAAGTTGGCATTAACAACGGCTGAAATATTATTGATACTAAATTATGAAATTTATTCATTCACTTATAGTTGAAAGCAAGTTGGCGAATGTCGCTATGCGCTTGCTTTATTAAATTTCTTTTCTGAGTCTTGCAACGGCAATATTCAGTTGTTCGCGGTATTTAGCCACAGTTCGTCGGGCTATCAGATAGCCTTTTTCTTTTAAAACTTCGGCCAGTGCATCGTCGTTCAGAGGTTTGCGTTTGTCTTCGTTATCGATGCAATCCTGAAGTATTTTTTTTATTTCGCGTGTCGAAACCTCTTCGCCTGAATCATTCGTCATTGATTCGGAGAAAAAATACTTTACAGGAAAAATACCAAATTCAGTTTGAATATATTTACTGTTGCTTACCCGCGAAATTGTGGAAATATCGTAGCCCGTAATGTCGGCAATGTCCTTAAGAATCATAGGTCTGAGGTAAGTGTCATCACCTTCGATAAAAAACTCTCTCTGAAAGTTAACAATTGCTATCATTGTTGTCAGCAGCGTTTGTTGGCGTTGCTTAATGGCGTCGATAAACCAGCGGGCAGCATCGATTTTTTGTTTAACAAACATCACGGCATCTTTCATCTCGCGTGTCTGATTCTTTTTGTTCGATGCATAATCCTGAAACATTTCATTGTAGGTATTGTTCACTCTTAACTCCGGAATGTTACTGTTGTTGAGGTGCACAGTGAGTTGATTTTCATCGTTTTCGAGAATAAAATCGGGGACAATTGCCGACATTGATTTCTCAAGAATGTTTCCTCCCCAGCTATTACCGGGTTTTGGGTTCAGCTTTACAATTTCAGCAATTATTTTCTTTAACTGTTCTTCGTCTATATTGAGTGCTTTAGTGATTTTGTCATAGTGTTTCTTCGAAAATTCTTCAAAATAATCGACGATAATTTTTATAGCTTGCTTTATTTCAGTAGTTTGTGTTTTTCTTTCCAACTGAAGTACCAGACATTCCTGAAGTGTTGTTGCTCCTACACCTGCAGGATCAAATTTCTGTATGAGCGAAACAACGCGGTACATTTCATCATCGGTAGTTTGTATCCCCGACTGAAAAACGATATCATCCACCATCGATTCGGGTGTACGTCGCAAATAACCTTCTTCGTCAATATTACCAATAACGTATTCAGCCAGTTGGTGGTCGTGTTCCGAAAGTTGCAATAAGCCCAACTGATCCATCAGATTTTCGTGAAAAGTCATTCCTGCTGAGAATGGAATGTCCTCATGTTTGTCATCTTTGGATGAATTATTGACTTTTAGTTTATAATCGGGTATGTCATCATCGGCCACATAATCGTCTATGTCGAAATCATCATTGTTTCCGCCATCCTCATTGTTGAAATCCTCATCAAATTCATCATCGTTTGTTTCAGCACCTTCTTCGAGTGCTGGATTTTCCTCAATCTCCTGACGAATACGCTCTTCAAGTTCTAGCGTTGGAACTTCAAGCATTTTAATCACCTGAATTTGTGCGGGCGAAAGCTTTTGTTGTAATTTTTGTTGTAATTGTTGCTTTAACATAATTAATCGGTCGTAATGGTTGATGCTGACCAACGGTTACAAAGATAACGGTTTTTTGAAATATATTGTAGCTCTGCTTTTATTTTGAAAAATGCCTGCGCATTGGTGGCTATTTTTTCTTTTCCAATTCAATGTCAATTCTGCCTAAATACAGACCGCTTTTTCCCATCTGAGCGATGATCACTTTTTTTCCATCAGCGTTGTTTGTTTTTGTGTTTTCGAGCAAACTGTGTGAATGTCCGCCCAGAATAATGTCAATGTGTTTTGTTTGATGAGCGACAGTAAAGTCGTTCACATCAACCGATGTAGAGTCCGATCCCAAATGCGAAAGACAAATCACAAGATCACACTTTTTTTTGTTTTTCAGAAATGCCGATAATTCTTGTGCTTTTTCTATCGGATCGCGATACACCAGTCCGCGATAATTGCTTTCAATAATTAAACTCTTAGGGTCGACATTCAAGGCCATAATGCCAATTTTTAGCCCGATTTTTTTTAAAATTAAATAAGGCTGAATCTGGTTCTTAATCGGCGTATTGTCAACTTCGTAGTTCGAACTTATCAAAGGGAAACGTGCATTTTTCAAAATAACTGCGAGGGTGTCAATGCCATTGTCGAACTCATGATTGCCGAGTGTGCCGGCATCATATTGCATGCGGTTCAGTGCATCGATTTCTACTCTGCCGTTAAAAAAATTGAAATAGGGGGTTCCCTGTGAAAAATCTCCGGCATCAAAAAGCAATACATTTTTTTCTTCCGAACGTATTTTCTCAATCACACCCATTCGCCTTGCATATCCACCCATATCGGCGGTTTTTAAATTCGATTTCTCAGTCGGTTCTACCTGGCTGTGTGTGTCGTTGGTGTGCAAAATCACCAGTTTTATTTTTTTTTCTGCGGCAAGCTGAAAAGTTGAAATAATAACCAGGAAAGCAATTGCTAATATTTTATTGTTTGAATGCATGGTAATTTTGTTATTCATTTATTTTGATTCGCCCGTCCAGTTTCGATTGTATCATATTTCCTTTTTGTGTTTCGGATTTGATAAATTCGAGCAGCATGTTTCTGACTTTTACTCCTGTATTCAGTCTTCGTTCGTGTTCAGCCAGTTGTTCCATATTGTCGTTTCCGCCCGCCAGATAATCGTTAGTGGCTATAGTGTAAGTTTTGCTCATATCCAGGGGCGAACCGCCGATGGTTATGTCTACAGCTTTTTTATCGGATATTGTCATGCGTAATCCGGCAACGCCCTGTCCGCCCATTTTAGCGAAGTTTTGTAAAAGCTCATTGAGCTTATCTCCACGCAGCCAAAGAATTACAAGCTCATTTTCGAATGGCATTAATTCAAAAACCTTTCTTACGGTAATATCGCCCGCCGGAACCTGAGTGCGCAAACCGCCAAGGTTCACAATGGCGATGTCCACTGCTTGTCCCTGGATTTCGCTTGCCTTTGCACGGTACACATCGGCGCTAAAGTTGGATAGTAAACTCTCAGGCCCATGTCCCTGCATTGTTTCGGCTGCACGTCCGATAACAATGTTCATTTCGGCATCCAGCTTTTGCTTTAGCGGTTGCAGAAAATTGATGTAAGCCGTATCGGCCAATTGCTCGGTCTTGCTGTCGATAGCTATTTTTGCCGACTGCGATTTGGTGATGAACCATTGCTTAGATGTGCACGACGAGAGCAGGCACAACAGCACAACAGCGGGAATAATTGTTTTTTTATGCATATCAAATTATTTTTTGTAGGGCGAAGATACTAAATTTGAGTTGAAACTAATTTATAGCTTTGTTTTTTTTATATCAAAATTTGTGTGGCAGGTGTAAATGACAACGTTGTTTGGTGTTCGGAGCAAGTTACAGTTTTACCTTCCGGCGTTTTCTTTTTTCCTGTAATTTCAACAGCTGGCTCTGTTCAAATTTGATGTTCTTATGCTGGAGCTGAACCTAATTTGTATCAAATTGTTATTAACATAAAATCGTTAGCTGTGGACTCAAATCAGTATCTTACGAAAAGATACAGGTTTTTCGATTGTTCTTTATTTGTAGTGATTTAATAATTTATTAAACAATAAACCAGGCATTTATAAATGAAGTTTAAAAAAATATTTTTTTTGATTCTCTTTCTAGTTTTAATCAGTGTACAATCAAATGTGTGCGCCCAGTCAGGCTACAAGCTTCAGATTTACAATGCTTATATCAATGGCGATATGAATAAATGGGCAACGATTATTCATAACTTCGAAAAGGAATCGCCCTCGACAATTGAACGCAAGTTGGAACTTCTAAGTTATTATTATGGTTATATCGGCTATTTGATTGGGGCAAAAAAGAATGATACGGCCCAAAAGTTCATTGTGAAAGGAGAAAAGCTGATTGCCGATGTGATTAAAATGTCGCCCAATAATGCAACTGCATACGCATTTAAAGGTTCATTTCTTGGTTTTCGCATTGGAATGAGTAAGTTTAAAGCTCTTTCGCTGGGGCAGGAGAGCATTGAAAGTATTGAAAAGGCCTACAAACTCGATCCTCAAAATATTCAGGCAGTTGTAGACAGAGCAAATGCTTTGTACCACACTCTGCGGCTTTTTGGTGGCGATAAGAAGGAAGCTTTAAGACTCTTTCAGGAGGGAGTAACCCTCATCGAAACTTCAAAGTCAGGTAAGAATAATTGGCTTTATCTTAATTTGCTTACTTCTATAGCACAAGCTTATGAAGCTGCCGACCAAAAAAAGAAGGCTGCTTTTACTTATGACAAAATTCTTCGATTCGAGCCTGAATTTAAGTGGGTTAAGAACGAACTTTACCCTGCTCTTCTGAAAAAAATGTAAATTGTTATTGGCTTTAAAAGTGTACATTACTTAATAAAACCTAAATATTGTGTTGTATATGTGTCGTGAGCGATATAAATTATATCTTTGTATCGTGAGCGATATAAAATGATTTTTAGTAAGAAATAAATTAAAACAAATAACAAATATTATGGCACAGAGTTTTTATGATTTTAAAGCTACTAGCTTGCAAGGAAAAGAAAAAAACATGGAAGAGTACAAAGGAAAAGTTGTTGTTGTAGTGAACACAGCGAGCAAATGCGGACTGACACCACAATACGAAGGACTAGAGAAATTGTACAAAGAATACAAAGACAAAGGATTAGTAGTGTTAGGATTTCCTTGTAATCAGTTTGGAGGGCAGGAGCCTGGAGGCGAAAAAGAAATTTCGGAAGGATGTTTGATTAATTACGGAGTTTCATTTCCGATGTTCTCGAAAATTGATGTCAATGGCGAGAATGCACATCCGATTTATAAATACCTGAAAAAAGAACTGAAGGGGTTTCCGGGCAGCGAAATCAAATGGAATTTTGGTAAATTTATGCTCGATCGGAACGGAAAGCCATACAAACGTTTCTCTCCGTTTACAAAACCAGAGAAATTGCGCAAAGACATTGAAAAGCTATTGGCACAATAAAAAAATCGAACATGGCTACCGGACACTATAAACCATTCTGTTCGGTCTGTTGTTATCTTCTAAATTGAAAACAAACAAATGGACTACGAACAACTTAAACTGGAAAACCAACTTTGCTTTCCGTTTTATGCGGTTTCCCGACTGATCATCAGAACTTATCAGGAAGATCTTGACCGATTGGGAATAACTTATCCTCAATACCTTGTGTTGATGGTGCTTTGGGAAAAAGATGGCATTTCGGTAAACGAAATAACTGAGAAGCTTATTTTGAACACCAATACAGTAACTCCGCTGCTCAAAAGAATGGAAGCGATGCAATTAATTACGCGTACTCCTTCCACGGTGGATCAGCGTAAAATTATAATTCAGCTTACAAGTCAGGGTTGGGCCATGCGCGAAAGTGCTGCCGAAATTCCTTTGAAATTAATGAATAAGCTGAATTTAGAAGCCTCGGATGTTCAAATTGCTGAGGCGTTTCATCTGAAAAATAAACTTTACGAATTAATAAAAGTGCTCGATAAATCCTCTAATTAAATGTGTATGAAGAATAAATTATTTCTCTTTGCAATTTTGTTGTTTAGTGTAGCCGCTTTACAGGCTCAGACCAACCATGAGTTTTATGATATTGAAGTAAAAAACATCAAAGGAAAAGATGTAAAGCTAAAGGATTATAAAAATAAGGTGATTTTAGTTGTCAATACTGCAAGTAAGTGTGGATTGACGCCTCAATACGAGGGGTTGGAAGCTCTTTACAATCAGTATAAAGCAGATGGATTTGTGGTGTTGGGTTTTCCTTGTAACCAGTTTATGGGCCAGGAGCCGGGCACGGCAGAGGAAATTGAAAAATTCTGTACTACAAAGTACAATATTACATTTCCGTTGTTCGAAAAACTGAAAGTAAACGGAGATGATGCTCACCCCTTGTACCAATATCTGAAATCGGCTTTACCCCTTGATGGTAAAAATGATATTCGATGGAATTTTGAGAAATTTCTTATCGGTAAAGATGGGAAACCTGCGAGAAGATATTCTCCAAAGACGAAACCAGCAGAGTTTGCAGCCGATATAGAAGCATTGCTGAAATAGTAAAAATATAGTTTTTGAACACAAAAAAGGCTTTTTTTACAAAAAAAGCCTTTTTTGTTATCGGATTAACAGATAATAACATTATTTTTACTTCAAATTTCAAAACTGCATTGTTGCAGGCTAAAAATTAATCCTTTAAAATTGATATTTTATGAAAAGATTAAGAATGTGTTTTTTGTTTTTACCAGTATTGGTATTAGCATCATGCTCAGGAGGAAATAATCCGGAAAAAATTGCTGAGAAATTTAATAAAGCGATCTACACTGCTGATTTTGAAAGTGCAAAGGCACTTTGTACTGATCAAAGCAAGCAGGCTGTGGATTTTGTGGCTGCGTTTGCTTCGCAGAAAGTGGATGAAATGAAAAAAGCAAATATCAAATTCGAAGTGAACAACGTAACTCTTGCTGAAGATGGAAATTCGGCGGTCGTAGATGCTGTAGTACTTGGCAGCATTGACCTCGAAAAAGGAGGTGTGAAAGATTCTGTTGATACAAAAACCAATTTGGTGAAGATTCAGGATAGGTGGTTGGTGGAATTCAAATTAAAATAGTCGGAGGACTGATTTGTATTGGCCTGTTGTTTTTGTTGGTGAGTTGCGATTCGCCTGCTCAAACAGCAGGTTCTCGTATGTATTCAACTGATTCTTTGCAAAGTGGTGATATTATTCTTCGCAGAAGTTACGGGCTTATCAGCGATATTATTGTTATGAACCTGAATGATACGCTTGATGTTTCGCATTGTGGCATAATAATAAAAGAACCTGACAGCAGCTACAAAGTGATTCATGCTCTATCAAAAAAAGTGTCGCACACTGATGGGGTTCAGATTTGTAGACTCGAACAATTTATGGCCGACAGTAAAATTGAAACTGTCAGGGTATTTCGATTTCTGAGCGATTCAAAGGGCGAAATTGCAGCACAAGCTTTGCGGTATTTGAAGCAAAAAGTGCCCTTCGATGAAACTTTTGATGCGACTGATTCTACATCGCTTTATTGCTCTGAATTACCGATTCAGAGCATTCGGAATGCCTTTAGGGTTAATGTAAGTTCCGGAGAAAAAATGCTAAAGTTTTCTATTTTTCTTCAACCTGACTTTTTCAGAGAGATTCCATTTGTGAGTAATCACTTATCTGAATAAAGGCAGACTTACTTTTACACCGATACTTTCGTATTTTAATCCCTCAAATCCTGCAAAAATACCTACTCGTCCGAACATACCAACTCCAACAGAATAACCGGTCTCAAGATAAGTTTCGGGATGCGCATTGTTCCAAAGCAGATGAAAATGTAAGGATTCGTTGAACTGTTTTGTCTGCAAGAAACCGATGCGTTTAAATAACAGATAATCCGAGTTCCAGTTGATGTGTGTTTCAAGCCATCGGTTTGTACTGAATGAATAATTTTCGAGTAGCTGAAATGTATAATCAAAAGGTTGACTGGTGACTACTAACGGGCTGGTGGCAAAATATTTATAATCAGGTGCAAAAACTTTCTGTTTCGATAGGAATGTTCCTGCAATCACTCTGTAATTTAGGTGATTGAACTCCGAAATTTTTAAACTTTGATTAATATTGAATTGTACAATACTGTACGAGGATTGTTCTGATGAGTTCGTTAATGAAAATGCTTTTTTTACACCCAAACCAAAGCTTGGGTAGTCTGAACTGATGTATTGTTTTTTGCGTCCAACTAATTTGTATTTGTAAAAAGGTGTATACTGAAGATACAACCATCCAGTGGATGCTGAGTGAGCATGGAAAGAATTCAGATAGGCTGCATATGGGTAATTGGGCTGTGGCTTGTTGCCGAAAAAATGCATACTCGTTTGATTGTCTAAAAGATGGCGTTTTTCGTACGAAGCGCTGACATTCAGTACTAACCCATTAGCAATGTCGATGCTATTTTCGGCTTTTATGTATTGTTTTTGATAAAACCGAATTACATTATCGCCAAAAAACAGCGAAGAGACAGCATTTAAATAGCGGGAAGTTCCCTGTTTCTCCTGTACATCGGCACTGATATCTCCAAACGAAAGACTAAATTTCCCGTTCGAGGCGGGTGCATAATCGTAGTTTGAATTCATTTCCCAAACCGGGGTTTTCCTTCCTGTCGTGTAGTAGACGGAAGGACTGATTGTCAGTTTGGTGGCTTTTTTTGTATTTACTGTTAGCGATAATTTTTGTCCTAACCACCAGCCATCCACAAAATTATATTCTTTGAGTATGCCTTTTAGTAGTCCATCGTAATGTAAATTTACTTTTTCGCTCAGTTTTATATTTCCTCCGAGCAGCCATGATGTTGATTTATTGGAGGTCGAGAAACTTACTTCTATCGAGTTCGAAGTTGTTTTTACCGATTCGGGTGTCGACAACGAATCTTTCAAAAGGAAACTTGCAGCCTCTTCTTTTTGTAAAGGAACTTTGCGGATATTCTCCCAGAAAACAGAATCCCTGAGTTCAGCAAATGAATCAACTTCAACTGTAACTGGTTGTATTTCTTTTATTTCAAGCGATTCTCGCTGTTCTTTTACTTCGGCAGGTTCTGAAACACTATTGAAAAGCTTTGATAGCTGAATGGCATCTTTGGTGGTGAGTTTGTCTTTAGAAGTTATATTTTCAATTTTTTGTTTTACTTTTAAATCGGTTTTTGAGGATAGGTTGATGTGCTTTTCAGGCTGCTTCTCAACAACATGTTTTATCGACTCGTTCAATTTTATATTTCCATACTTCACCGAAGAATAGAAACTTGCATGCCCTTTTACTCCCATTGTACCTATTGTCGATTTCATTTGGTAGGTAATGGGCAGAAATATAGTGGGTCGTACTTCCTGGTAGTTGATAATATAACGCGTGATAGTTCCCATCTCGTCGGCGGTTAAATCTACAGCCGAAACGCACCAAATATCTTCGGGTATATAGATAAATCCCGAAAATAACTTATCGTTTTTGAATTTAGGAATAATTCTGATTTTGTTTACCTGATATTTGCCACTCGCATAAATATCTTCAAGCTTAAAATTGTAATACTTAAAAGCCTGAGGCGATAATGGTGAGATATAGCCCATGAAATCAGCTTGATATATGCTCGATGTGGAGGTGCGCAATCCTCCTTTGGGCGTCATTTCTTTAGGAATGGAACTTTTAAAAGCGACGACTTTCTGTGTGTATTTTTCCGGTGATCGGAAAGTTACTTCGCTTTGCGATTCGAGCACCAATAGTTTGCCGATAAGAGCTTTTAGTTTCTGATCTTTGATCATCATTTTCATTACTGCCGGAATGCTTTCTATTTTTGCACTTCCTTTCATGTAATTTGTTGCTTCGTAGCTCGATAGTTGGTAGAGATGAAATGGTGCCCGGGCAATACTGTGTCGGATTACTCTGTAGGCAGGGTCTTCTTTTGATGGTTTTACAAGCAATTCGTTTAAAACTACAGGTTTTTCGGTCAGGGTAATTTCTATGGTTGTAATTTCGGAAGCAATATTGATTTTTCTTACTTCAGGTTCATAGCCAATGGAACGAAATTCGAAAGTGTAAGTGCCTGAGTTAAGTTTGGTTTGAAATTTACCATTTTCATCGGCCACCATGCCTGAAGTGAGTTCCTGGATGTATATTGTGGAATAGGGGATGGCCTGACCGGAAGTAGTTGTGATCGTTCCTTTAAGTGTTTGAGCGTGTGCGGAACAAAGAAATAATACAAAAATCAACAGCAATAAAATTTTTTGCATATGTGTATGAGTTTTCGTTGTATGCAGCAAATGTATTTATTTTTTGGTAGATTGTTTGTTTTATGTTGATTACAGACTTTGGTTTTAACTTAATTTGCACAGAATTAAATGTTGATATGTATTTTGAAATCAATAGTTTGTGGTTTTTTACACACTTTATGATTCTGACCAAAAACAAAAGAAGGCTTGATTGCTCAAGCCTTCTTTTGTTGAAAATTCTAAAATGAATTTTATTTGTTACAGATGTAATTCACCACCCATTCGCCGACTTCGGAAGTTGAATAAGCTTTTCCGTTGTTTGCGATGTCTTCGGTTACTACGTTAGCATCCATGCTGGCTGCCACAGCTTCGCGAATCAAAGCGCCCTCTTCCATCATGCCGAATGCATATTCGAACATCAAAGCTGCTGAAAGAATCGTTGCCAACGGATTGGCAATATTCTTACCGGCAGCCTGAGGATAGGAGCCGTGGATAGGTTCGAAAACTGAGGTGTGAATACCCACCGAAGCCGAAGGAAGCATTCCCAACGAACCTGTAATTACCGAAGCCTCGTCGGTCAAAATATCGCCGAAAAGGTTCTCGGTTACAAGTACGTCGAAGCTTTTTGGCCATTGGATAATGCGCATGGCGGCATTATCGACAAACATAAATTCGGTTTCTATTTCAGGATATTGTGGGGCAATTTCCTGACCAATTTGTCGCCATAATCGTGAAGTTGCCAACACATTGGCTTTATCCACAATTGTTACTTTTTTGTTGCGCTGTCCGGCATATTTGTAAGCCAGATGCAGAATGCGTTCCACTTCCTCGCGGGTGTAAATACATGTGTCATAAGCTGTATTGCCATCTTCTGCACGACCTTGTGGACGTCCGAAATACATTCCTCCTGTCAATTCACGGATACACATAAAATCAGCTCCCTCCACCAAATCGGCACGAAGCGGTGATTTATGAATGAGCGAAGGAAAAGTGGTTACCGGACGAATGTTGGCATACAATCCAAGGTCTTTGCGCATTTTCAATAAGCCCTGTTCCGGACGTACTTTGGCGGATGGATTGTTATCGTATTTTGGGTCGCCGATAGCACCGAAAAGTACAGCATCCGATTTCATACAAAGTTCGTGAGTGGCTTTAGGATAAGGTTCGCCAACCGCATCGATGGCGCAGGCACCAACAATAGCCGTTTCGTAGGTGAGTTCATGGCCAAATTTGGAACAAATGGCTTTTGTTACATTTAATGCCTGTTCTACTATTTCGGGACCGATACCATCTCCCGGTAATACTGCAATGTTAAGTTTTTTTGTTTCTGACATATAATAATTTGCTGTTTAGAATGCGTTTTTAAATAACTTATGGTAACTGAGAATAATTGATAACCGGAATATTTCCTGATTCGAGGATGTTCAGCATTTTCATTGTGGCCTTGATGGCTGCTACTGTTTGGTCGCCATGTAAGCCGCGCGTTTTAAATGTTTTACCATCGAAACGCCAGGTAATAATTGTTTGTACAATGGCATCGGTTTGCCCGCCCGGAGGAATTACAACCACGTAATCGAGCAGTTCGGGAGTTGGTTTATCAAGGCTTTTATAGATTTTCCACATGGCTTTCGAAATCGCATTGTACTGCCCGTCGCCCGAAGCTGATTGTTCGTAGATGTCACCGTTGATCTGCATTTTTACAGATGCCATTGGGCGCAGACCGTAAGTAATTGAAAGTGAATAATTCAACAATTTGATAAGTTGATCTTCCTGAGAGCTGTTCAGTACATCCGAAACAATATAGGGTAATTCTTCAAGCGAAACCAGTTCTTTTCTGTCTCCAAGTTCAATGACGCGTTGAGTTACTTTCTGCATCATTTCGTCGTCGAGTTCGATACCGAGTTGTTGCAGGTTTTTCAGAATATTGGCTTTGCCTGATGTTTTACCTAGTGCATACTGACGCAAACGACCAAACCTTTCTGGAAGTAAATCGTTGAAATATAGGTTTTTTTTATTGTCACCATCGGCATGAACGCCGGCTACTTGTGTAAATACATTATCGCCGATCACCGGTTTGTTGGCCGGAATACGAATGCCCGAATAGGTTTCGACCACCTTGCTTACAGAGTTGACTTTTTCTTCTTTCAGATTGGTTGTCACCTTTGCATGGTCGTGCAAAACAGCAAGAACGCTTGTTAAAGGAGCATTTCCAGCACGTTCTCCCAATCCGTTTACAGTGACGTGTACGCCTTTAACACCGGCTTTTACGGCTTCGAACACGTTGGCAACAGCCAGATCGTAATCATTATGTGCATGAAAATCGAAATGAAGGTCGGGATAACGAGCTATCATTTTTTCGCAAAACAAACGGGTTTCGTCCGGATTGAGAATCCCCAAAGTGTCGGGAAGCATGAAGCGCTTAATGTTTTCGTTTTTCAACGCATCCACCATGAAAAAAACATAATCTTCCGAATCGCGCATTCCATTCGACCAGTCTTCGAGGTAGACATTTACAGCAATGCCCATATCGCGGGCATTTGCCAATACCTTCCTTATATCGGCAATATGTTCCTCCGGTGTTTTCTTTAGCTGATAGCTGCAATGTTTGAGCGAGCCTTTACAAAGCAGATTTAAAACTTCGCAACCGGCATTCCTTATCCAGTCGAGTGAGCTGCGTCCATCCACAAATCCAAGTACTTCTACTTTGTGTATATGCCCATTTTTTCGGGCCCATTCGGCTACGCGTTTTACCGAATTATATTCTCCTTCTGAAACTCTGGCTGAGGCAATTTCAATTCGGTCGACACATAGTTCTTCGAGCAAAAGCCTTGCTATGCTAAGCTTTTCCTGGGCTGCAAAGGCAACACCCGATGTCTGTTCACCATCGCGAAGTGTGGTATCCATTATTTCTATGACCCCTAACCCCTGAAGGGGGACTATGTTAGCTATGTTTTGCATATTGTCCTTTATAAGTTCTTTCTTATTATTCGTTTAAAAGTAATCAGTACAAATATAATTCCCCTTTAGGGGTTAGGGATTTATCTTGTTTTTTCGTACGCTTCAATCAGATCTTTTTTACTCAAAAGATAATCAATGTCATCCAATCCGTTCAGCAAACATTCTTTTTTGTATGCGTTAATCTCAAAGTTTTCAGACTTTCCGGTTGCATTGTTAGTGATTTGTTGATTTTCAAGATCGATAGTCAACGTAGTTTTCGGATCGGTGTTGACTGATGAAAAGATTTCTGCCAGAAACTCTGCGCTTACAACCACAGGCAGCACACCATTGTTCAGTGCGTTGTTTTGGAAAATATCGGCAAAAAAGCTCGATACCACCACTTTAAACCCATAACCATCAATGGCCCAAGCTGCGTGTTCACGGCTCGAACCGGAACCGAAATTTTTTCCGGCTACCAGAATGGATCCGCTGTACAGCGCGTTGTTTAATACGAAATCGGCTTTTGGGCTTCCATCTTTATTGTATCGCCAATCGGCAAATAGATTGTTACCGAAACCATTTTTGTCGGTCGCTTTTAAAAAGCGGGCAGGTATAATCTGATCAGTGTCCACATTCTCAATAGGAAGTGGAACTACTGTTGAAGTTAATGTTATAAACTTTTCCATATTTTATAATTTGCCAATAAGACAATATGCCAATGTGCCAATTGAATGTTCTGCTGAATCAACAATTAACAGATCGTTTTATTTCCCTTTGGACGTATTTATTATAATATTAATAATTTTTTGTATTTCTTTAATTTAATCTAACAAGTACTCTTCGAATGGATAATTTTCAGAGTATTTACACAAAAGCAGCCAATATTCTGTTTCATCAGCGTCTTTAGCAGCTATTTTAAATTTATGAATAAAATCGGCCTTACTTTCACAGTTCTGAGCTTCCCTTACATTTGCACCAACGGATGTTCCACTTTTTAAAAGTTGATTAGAGATAACATATTTTCGTAGTTCTTCTAATTTCTCTGTATAAGCCACAATTTTTAGAGCAAAGCAAGAGACAAATCTACAATTCTGTTTCCTGTTTTTGGTAAATCCATTATAAATTTAAATATTAAATTTCTTATATTATCACATTATCTTATTGGCACATTGGCACATTAGTATCTAGGATCTGTTATTTTTCCGGTTACGGCAGCAGCAGCGGCTACAAGTGGGCCAGCCAAAATTGTGCGTGCTCCTGGTCCCTGGCGGCCTTCAAAATTTCGGTTGGATGTAGATACTGCGTATTTTCCGGCAGGAACTTTGTCGTCGTTCATGGCCAGACAGGCTGAACAGCCTGGTTGACGTAGTTTGAATCCTGCCTCTGTTAAAATATCCATCAGGCCTTCTTCGCGAATTTGTTTTTCTACCATCCAGCTTCCCGGGACGAGCCATGCCGTTACATTGTCAGCTTTTTTCTTGCCTTTTACATAATTGGCAAAAATACGGAAATCTTCAATTCTTCCGTTAGTACAACTTCCAAGAAATACATAGTCGATAGATTTGCCTTCGAGTTTTTCGCCCGGTGCAAAACCCATATATTCGAGCGATTTCTGGAAAGAAATACGTCCGGCTTCGTCGATATTCTCCAAAGTTGGAATGCTGTCTTTGATGCCCATTCCCATTCCCGGGTTTGTCCCATAGGTGATCATTGGCTGAATATCAGCAGCATCGAATGTGAGTTCTTTGTCGAATTTGGCGCCTTCGTCGGTTTTAAGTGTTTTCCAGTAAGTCAGTTTTTTATCCCAGTCTTCGCCTTTTGGTGCAAATTCGCGACCTTTTACATAGTCGAAAGTTGTTTGGTCAGGGGCAATTAACCCGCCGCGTGCACCCATTTCGATAGAGAGGTTACAAACGGTCATGCGTTCTTCCATGCTCATGTTCCGAATGGCTTCGCCTGCATATTCCACAAAATAACCAGTGGCACCGCCGGTGGTGAGCTTCGAAATCATGTAAAGTGCCAGATCTTTTGCGGTTACTCCTTTGCCAAACTTTCCATTGAATGTAATACGCATTGTCTTCGGGCGGGTTTGAAGGATACATTGTGTAGCCAATACCATTTCCACTTCGCTGGTGCCGATGCCAAAAGCAATGGTTCCAAAAGCACCATGAGTAGATGTATGGCTATCGCCACAAACAATTGTCATTCCCGGTTGAGTAAATCCGTTTTCAGGGCCAATGATGTGAACCACACCGTTTTTTTGATGTCCTAGCGGATAAAACACGGGCATGTTGAAATCGACCGCATTTTTTGCAAAAGTATCTAGCTGATGGCGCGAAACGGGATCTTTTACAGGTTGATCCTGATCGATTGTCGGGGTATTGTGGTCGGCTGTCATTGTCGTTTGTTCCGGTCTGAATACCTTTAGTCCGCGTGCACGAAGTCCGTTGAAAGCCTGAGGGCTTGTTACCTCGTGGCAGAAATGACGATCGATGTACAATTGTGTCGGTCCGTTTTCGACTGTTGATACGACATGCGCATCCCAGATTTTGTCAAATAATGTTTTGCTCATATTTTTTGTGTAATGAATTCTTTGTTTGATTCGTTAACTGGTTTTATTGAATGATAAAACCATAATTTTAAATGATTTGTTCAGAATGTTGATCCATATTGTTTATTTCACAAATTTATTAATTGCATTGATGTAAGCTTCCACAGAGGCAGCTACTATATCGGTATTCGCTCCAAAGCCATAATAAACCGATCCATCATGTTCAACCTGCATATGAACCTTGCCCATGTCATCGCTACCTTTGTCGATGGCTTGTATTGTAAATTCGCGCAATATCATTTTACGTTTGATAATTTGTTTCAAAGCTTTAATCGCTGCATCTACAGGGCCATTGCCTGAAGCGGCTGCTTCGAATTTTTCACCCGCAATCACCAAACCGACACTTGCTACCGATTTTACGCCTACGCCGGAAGTAACTTGCAAATAATCAAGTTTGATGCGTTGTTTTTCAGAGCGTTCCTTGCCGGCTAGCAACAATACATCGTCATCGTTGACGTCTTTTTTCTTGTCGGCTAATTTAAGGAATTCTTCGTAAATTTCATCTAATTTGCCGTTTTCAACTTCTACGCCCAGCACGCTTAAGCGGTGCTTCAGGGCGGCGCGTCCGCTACGGGCGGTAAGCACAATTGAATTTTGATCGATACCAACATCGTTCGGATCCATGATTTCGTAGCTTTCGCGATTCTTAAGCACACCATCCTGATGAATGCCCGACGAATGAGCAAATGCATTGCGACCCACAACTGCCTTGTTGGGTTGCACCGGCATATTCATCAAACCTGAAACCAAACGGCTGGTAGAGTATATCTTTTGCGTATTGATTTGTGTATCGATGTTTAGTCCTTTATGGCATTTTAAAATCATTGCAATTTCTTCGAGCGAAGTATTCCCAGCGCGTTCGCCTATTCCGTTGATTGTTACTTCCACCTGGCGGGCGCCGTTCATTACTCCGGCCATCGTATTGGCTGTAGCCATACCAAGGTCATTGTGACAGTGAGTAGAAAGCACTGCGTTATGAACTCCTTTTACATTTTCCATCAGGAATTTAATTTTTTCGCCATAATCCCAGGGCAGACAATAGCCTGTAGTGTCGGGGATATTTACAACAGTAGCGCCAGCTTTGATAACCGCTTCCACAACGCGGGCCAGGTAAACATTGTCGGTTCGTCCGGCATCTTCGCAGTAAAACTCAACATCTTCTACGTATTTCTTGGCGTGTTTTACGGCAGCCACAGCCCGTTCAAGAATTTCATCCTGTGTGGAATTGAATTTATGCCTGATATGAAATTCAGAAGTTCCGA
>JAYFRI010000020.1:0-2676 GCA_034926015.1 Paludibacter sp.
AAAGTAGATGAAGGTATCCGTTCCGAGCTGATTGCCATTGTAAATTATGGCATCATCGGGTTAATTCAGCTCGAGTTGGGCTATTCAGATGTCGATGATTTGACTTACGACCGGGGAGTGGAACTGTACGATACGTACATGAACCGCGCCAAGGAACTGATGATGGCTAAAAATCATGATTACGATGAAGCCTGGCGCACCATGCGCATGGAATCGTACACCGATTTGATTTTGCAGAAAATTTACCGCACCAAACAAATTGAGGATAACAAGGGCAAAACGCTGATTTCCGAAGGTATTGATGCTAATTATTTCGATATGATGAATTATGCAGTGTTCGGACTTATAAAAATGGAAGAAGAAAAAGTGAGCTGAACATTAAGCGCTTGATGTGCGTATAGCACGTCGCAATAATAAATAAAACTACCAATAAAGATGTGGATATATAAAAAAAGAAGTAACAAACAGGCAGCAATTGAGGCAGTTCAGAAGTCGGTACCCGTGCTGACACTTATTTGCAGGCTGATCCTCGGATTGGTGTTTGTGTTTTCAGGATTTGTAAAGGTGATAGATCCACTGGGACTGACCTACAAGATTGAAGATTACCTGACAGCTTTCGGCGGATTCTTTTCTAATTTTAGTTTCCTTGCACTTCCGCTGGGCGTAGCGCTTCCGGTGCTCGAACTTGTGATTGGTTTGAATCTGTTGTTTAAAATTAAATACCGCCTTACGTCCATACTTGCCATGCTTTTTATGCTTGTAATGACGCCGCTTACCTTGTATATTGCTTTGTATAATCCTGTCACCGATTGCGGTTGCTTTGGCGATGCTTTGGTGATTACCAACTGGCAGACGTTTTTTAAAAATGTGGTTTTAATCATACTTGCCTTTATCTTATTAATAAATACTTCGCAGCATAAACCAATGTTTTTATCGCGCATTGAGTGGGCGATTGTTACTTTCTTTGTGGGCATAGGCGTTGCATTGGCGGTTTGCTCGTACAATCATTTGCCCCTCATCGATTTTCGTCCCTATAAAATTGGTGTAAATATCCCCGAAGCCATGATGGTTCCCGAAGATGCTGCTGCCGATGTTTATGCTACCACTTTTATTTATGAAAAAGAAGGGGTGAAGAAAGAGTTTACGCTCGAAAATTATCCAAAAAATGATTCGACCTGGACTTTTGTGGATCAGAAAACAGTGTTGGTATCCACAGGTTACAAAGCTCCGATTCACGATTTCTCTATCGTTAATGCCGCCTTCGACGACATTACCGAGGAGGTGATTTACAATCCCGGGGCTACTTACCTGCTGGTTATGTACGATCTGAACAAAGCATCGGAAGAAGGTGCTAAAATTGCCGAAAAGTTTTATCAGCAATATAAAAACTCAACAACAAGATTCTATGCGCTTACTGCTTCGGGCGATGATGATGTAAAAGCTTTTGTGGCCAAAACAAAAGTGACCTATCCGTTTTGTAAAACCGACCCGATTACGCTCAAAACAATGATTCGCGCCAATCCAGGACTTATACTTATAAAAAATGGAACCATTACGGGTAAATGGCACTGGCGCGACATTGAATAAATTGAATTAAAATATCAAACTATAAAAAATATAAGAAAAATGAGAAAAAACATTGTTGCAGGAAACTGGAAAATGAACAAAAGCCTTCAGGAAGGATTGGCTTTGGCAACTGAATTGAACACCGCTTTGGAAGGTTCAAGCTTGAATTGCGATGTAGTGATCGGAACTCCTTTTATTCATTTGGCAAGTGTGGCTGCTGCCATCGATACTAAAAAAATCGGTGTTGCTGCTCAGAACTGTGCCAACAAAGCATCAGGAGCTTTCACCGGCGAAGTAAGCGCTGCTATGGTAAAATCAACAGGCGCCGAATATGTAATTTTGGGTCACTCCGAACGTCGTGAGTATTATGGCGAAACAAGTGCAATTTTGAACGAAAAAGTAGCTTTGGCTCTTGCCAACGGTTTGACTCCTATCTATTGCTGCGGCGAAGCGTTGGACGTGCGCAATGCCAACGAACAAAATGCTTATGTGCAACGTCAGTTGGAAGAAACTGTATTCAACCTGAGCGCCGACGATTTCAGCAAAATCGTAATCGCTTACGAACCTATCTGGGCCATTGGTACCGGCGTAACTGCTTCTACACAACAAGCTCAGGACATGCTTGCATTTATCCGCTCTATTATTGCTGCTAAATTTGGTCAGGAAATTGCCGAAAACACCTCTATCCTTTACGGTGGTAGCTGTAATGCTGCAAATGCACCCGAGTTGTTCGCTCAGCCCGATATCGATGGTGGGCTTATTGGTGGCGCTTCGCTGAAAGTAGCCGATTTCAAAGCCATTATTGATGCTTTTTGATGCTGAATCTAAAATCCAACTAAGTGTAAGTAACCCGATGGCTATCGGGAGTCGTATAATTTCAATTCTTTTACCCGGCAAAGTCCCTCTCCCCGGGAGAGGGATTTAGGGTGAGGTCAGAATTTGAGATGCTTTACTCTGCTTATTTAGTTGATAGTTTTAAATATAAAATCCTGTAAATGTTTGTTTACAGGATTTTTTTATACTTTTGCAATTGGATTTTACTCACTTAAAAATAAATTTCCGCTAAAGAGATACAGGGCTATGCTCATTAAACTTTACGAAAACAATCCG
>JAYFRI010000276.1:0-10523 GCA_034926015.1 Paludibacter sp.
CCGGAACAATGTTTTTGGTAGCGCGTTTATGGGATTCTTTCTTCGATGTTTTTGTTGGAATTATCAGCGACCGTACCAAAAGTCGTTACGGAAAATACCGCCCCTATTTACTGTGGTTTGCCATTCCTTTTGCGGTAATGGGTGCCATTACTTTCTTTGCTCCTGATTTTGGTCAAACAGCCAAGCTTGTGTATGCATATGTTACCTACTCGTTGATGATGATTGTGTATTCATTGATCAATGTTCCTTATGCATCTTTGTTGGGAGCCATTTCTTCCGATCCAAAAGAAAGAAATTCACTTTCATCCTACCGTATGTCGTTTGCTTTCATCGGTAGCTTTGTTACCTTCATGTTGCTGCAACCGTTGATTGACTTTTTTTCAAAAACATTCGGAACAGAAACACTGGCTTCAACCACAAACACTGGTATCAGCACATCTCCTGTAGGTTGGGTAATGGGAGTAGGAGCGATAGGAATCATCTGTGTTGTCCTGTTTTTGCTGTGTTTCAGTTGGACTAAAGAACGTGTAACACAAATTGAGAGCGAAGAGAATGTGTCGGTTAAACAGGATTTGAAAAATCTGTTTCACAATGCTCCCTGGTGGATTTTAGTAGCGACAGGGCTGGCTGCATTGCTTTTCAACGCTATTCGCGACAGTGTGGCTATTTACTATTTCAGAGATTTTGTTAAGGTTGACTATAGAATGACAGGAACAGGTTGGGATATGACTACGATTTATTTTCTTGTCGGACAGGCAGCTAACCTGATAGGCGTGATGCTTGCACCTTCAATTTCGGCAAAATACGGAAAGAAAAGAACGTATATGATTGCTATTTTGATTGCCGGAATACTCAGCACAGGCTTTTATTTTATTCCTAACGATATTACCTGGATTCTTGCCTTCCAATTCATTATTTCGCTGTTTGCGGGTTATGTGTTACCATTGTTATGGTCTATGTTTGCCGATATTGTGGATCATCAAGAATTGAAGACCGGACGTCGCGCCACAGGTTTGATTTTCTCCTCTTCTTCTATGTCTCAAAAATTAGGTTGGGCATTAGGTTCGGCTATGAGTGGCTGGATTTTGGCTGTGTTCAAATACGCTCCGGATGCATTACAACAGAGCCCTGAAACTCTTTTTGGTGAACAGATTATGATTAGCTTAATGCCGGCCGTGTGTTGTGTGTTGGCTTTTGTAGGAATGTTGTTTTATCCGCTTTCCGATAAAAAAGTGAAAGAAATTTCGGAACAACTAGAAGTAAAAAGAGCGAATTCAAAAGCATAACAAATAATAACTTCCCTTGCTCTCCTCCGAAAAGGAGAGTAAGGATTTTTCAATATAGAAAATGAAATACGGACATTTCGACGACAATAGACGTGAATACGTCATTACCAATCCTCGCACGCCCTGGCCATGGATTAATTACCTGGGCAATGAGGATTTTTTTAGTCTAATTTCCAATACGGGTGGAGGATATTCTTTTTATAAAGATGCCAAATTCCGTCGCATCACACGCTATCGCTACAACAATGTGCCAATGGATAGTGGTGGAAAATATTTCTACATCAACGATGGAGCATCGGTGTGGAGTCCGGGTTGGAAACCATGCAAAACGGAGCTTGACAGCTACGAATGTCGTCACGGCATGAATTACACTTCCATCAAAGGGGTGAAAAATGGGGTAGAAGCTGAGGCTTTGTATTTTGTGCCATTGAAAACATGGGCCGAAGTACAAAAACTAACGTTGCGCAATACCACCAACGAAGTAAAAACGCTGAAGATTTTCTCTTTTGTAGAATGGTGTTTGTGGAATGCAGCCACCGATATGGAAAATTTCCAACGCAACTTTTCTACCGGTGAAGTGGAAATTGAAGATTCGGTTATTTATCACAAAACAGAATACAAAGAACGTCGCGACCATTTTGCATATTACTCGGTAAACGAACCAATGCAGGGCTTTGACACCGACCGTGAAACTTTCTTTGGCCTGTACAACGGATTCGACGAACCACAAACCGTACTCGAAGGTGCACCGCGCAACTCCGAAGCCCATGGTTGGTCGCCTATCGCTTCGCATTATGTGGAAGTAACTTTGCAGCCGGGCGAATCGAAAGATTTGGTTTTCGTGTTGGGTTATGTGGAAAACGCACCCGAAGAGAAATGGGAAAGTAAAAATATTATCAATAAAACAAAAGCAAAAGCTACTATTGCACGTTTCGATACTGTTGAAAAAGTGGATGATGCCCTGGCTGAATTGAAGTCTTATTGGGATAACTTATTGAATGTATTTACCGTCAAAACCAGCGAAGAAAAACTGGATCGTATGGTGAATATCTGGAATCAGTACCAATGTATGATTACTTTCTGTTTCTCGCGTTCGGCTTCGTTCTTCGAAAGCGGCATCGGACGCGGCATGGGATTCCGCGATTCCAATCAGGATCTCGTGGGTTTTGTACACCAGATTCCCGAACGCGCCCGCGAACGTATCATCGATATTGCTTCCACGCAATTTCCCGACGGCGGTTGCTATCACCAATATCAACCCTTGACCAAAAAAGGCAACAACGAAATAGGACAAGGCTTCAACGACGATCCAATGTGGTTGATTCTTGGAACAACGGCTTATATCAAAGAATCGGGCGATTTCACTATTCTGGATGAACCGGTTCCGTTCGATAATGAAGCTGGTTCGGAAGTATCACTTTTCCATCACCTCACCGTTTCGTTCGATCATGTGGTAAACAACCTCGGACCTCACGGTTTGCCATTGAGCGGTCGCGCCGACTGGAACGATTGTTTGAACCTGAACTGTTTCTCCAACGATCCGAATGAAAGCTTCCAAACTACCGAAAATAAATCGGAAGGCAGCCAGGCGCAAAGTTTGATGATTGCCGGACTGTTTGTGGTTTATGGTCGCGATTATGTGGAATTATGTGAAGTAATTGGAAAAACCGATGAGGCAGTGCGCGCTCAAAAACATATCGATGCGATGGTGGAAGCCATTAAGTTGAATGGTTGGGATGGCGAATGGTTTCTTCGCGCATACGACTATTTTGGCAACAAAGTAGGTTCCAACGAAAATGAAGAAGGAAAAATCTTTATCGAATCGAACGGATGGTGTACCATGGCTGGTATCGGTTTGGAAGAAGGCATGGTAGCCAAAGCCCTCGACTCGGTAAAAGAGCGTCTGGATTGCGAACACGGTATTGTACTCAATAACCCAGCATTCACAAAATACTATATCGAATACGGCGAAATTTCCAGCTATCCTCCTGGATACAAGGAAAACGCGGGTATTTTTTGTCACAACAATCCATGGATTATGATTGGCGAAACTGTTCAGGGACGAGGCGACAGAGCCTGGGAGTATTTCCGCAAAATCTGTCCTTCGTACACCGAGGAGATCAGCGATCTACACAAGGTAGAACCTTACGTATATGCCCAAATGATTGCCGGTAAAGATGCCTTCAAGCCGGGTGAAGCGAAGAACTCCTGGTTAACCGGAACGGCAGCCTGGAACTACTATGCCATTACACAATACATTTTGGGAATTCAACCCACTTACAAAGGTCTGAGAATAGAACCTTGTATTGCCCCCGAATGGAAAGGATTTGCTGTAACCCGTAAATTCCGTGGAGCCACTTACCTTATCGAAGTTAAAAATCCAAATGGAGCGATGAAAGGTGTAGCCTCGTTAACTGTTGATGGCAAACTCATTGAAGGAAATATTATTCCATTGATGCCTGAAGGAAGAACTTACAAGGTGGAAGTGCTAATGTAAATCTCCAACCCCTAAAGGGAAGGAAATTACTACTATTTATTGAAATTAACGCAACAGTAAAAATATAAAATTAATACTAACTAAGTTCCCCTTTAGGGGTTAGGGGTTATGAAATACGAACTTTTAGAACTAAAACAAGAACTCAAAGAAGAGTTGACCCATAATATTCTTCCGTTTTGGATGAATAAAATGCCGGATGAAAAAAATGGTGGTTTCTTCGGGCAAATTACCGGGAAAGATGTACTTGTTTCAGATGCTCCGAAAGGTGGAATTCTGAATGCCCGTATCCTGTGGACTTTTTCATCGGCAGCGTTGCATCTTAAAAACAAGCTTTATCTGGAGTATGCCAAACGTGCAAAAGACTATATATTCGAGCATTTTTTTGATGCCGAAAATGGCGGTACCTATTGGATGCTGCATGCCGATGGAACTCCTGCCGACACCAAAAAGCAAATCTACAGTCAGGCGTTTTTTATCTATGCTTTTGTCGAGTATTATCGTGCAACAGGAGATATGGCCTGCCTCGACAAAGCCAAAGAGCTTTTTCTTTTGATTGAAAAACATAGTTTTGATAAAGAAAAGAATGGCTATTTTGAGGCCTACAGCAAAGATTGGGTCATACTTGAAGACCTGCGTTTGAGCGATAAAGATGCCAACGAGAAGAAAACAATGAACACCCATCTTCACATTTTGGAGGCCTATACCAATCTGTATCGCGTATGGAAAGATGAAAAACTAAAGCATCAGCTTAAAAATCTGATCGAAATTTTTACTTCGAAGATAATTAACTCTAAAACACATCATCTCGATTTGTTTTTCGACGAAGACTGGGCTGTAAAGTCAAAACTTGTATCGTATGGTCACGACATAGAGGCTGTATGGTTGCTCGATGAAGCTGCGGTGGTATTGGGCGATCCTCAGGTGCTGAAAAATGTTCAGGAAAAGGTAATTAAAGTGGCCATCGCGGCATCCGAAGGTGTTCAGGCAAACGGATCGATCATCAACGAAAAAAACAATGCTACAGGTCATGTCGACTCCAATTGCGATTGGTGGCCGCAAGCCGAAGCCATGGTGGGCTTTTACAATGCATATCAAATTACAAAAGAGGAACATTTTGCACGTAAAACAATAAAAGCATGGGAGTTTATAAATGAGTTTATTGTCGATAAGCAGTATGGCGAATGGCATTGGTCTGTTTCGGCCGATGGAAATGTTGATACCCACAATGACAAAGCCGGTTTTTGGAAATGCCCATATCACAATAGTCGCATGTGTCTCGAATTAATGGAGCGAATCGGAATCCTCCTGAATTCCCCAAAGGAAATATGATATTTAGAACTTTATATCAAATGCAATTTACATTATTAATGTACAATAACATACAATCATTATGAAATCACAAAATCAAACATTTTCTAAGTTTACCCTTGGAAATTCAGGAGGCTTTTTTCGGAGCTTTATCCTTTCAATGCTAATCATCAGCTTTTTTTCGTCATTTAAAGCGCCTAAAAACTCGCCTGTGGCCTTAAATGGCAAATTACAGGTTATTGGCACACAGCTTTCGAATCAGAAAGGCGAAGCACTTATGTTGCGCGGTGCAAGTTTTGGTTGGCACAATCTCTGGCCGCGTTTTTATAACCAAAAAGCTGTGGCATGGTTGGCTACCGACTGGAAATGTAATGTGGTGCGTGCTTCAATGGGTGTTGGTCTCGACGATTCTTACCTCGAAAATCCCGAATATGCTTTGAAATGTGTTACTAATGTTGTGGATGGGGCTATTAAACAAGGTATTTATGTGTTGATCGATTTCCATAGCCATAAACTCCATACCGCCGAAGCCAAAACTTTTTTTACTCAAATGGCCCAAAAGTACAAAAACGTGCCGAATGTGATCTATGAAATCTGGAACGAACCCGATTATTATACATGGCCCGAAGTGAAAGCTTATTCCGAAGAATTGATCAAAACCATTCGTGCTATCGACCCCACTAATATTATTTTGGTTGGTTCTCCACATTGGGATCAGGATATACATTTGGTGGCCGAAGACCCGATTGTGGGAGCAACAAATATTATGTACACCATGCATTTTTATGCAGGTACACACAAACAATGGTTGCGCGACCGCACGGATGCTGCCATTGCCAAAGGAATTCCGATTTTCGTTTCGGAATGTGCCGGCATGGAAGCTACAGGCGATGGTCCTGTAGATGAAGCCGAATGGAAAGCATTTCTCAACTGGATGGAAACCTCAAAAATAAGCTGGATAGTATGGTCGGTTTCCGATAAAAACGAAACCTGTTCAATGTTACTTCCACGTGCACCTTCTACTGGTAATTGGACGGATGATCTTCTGAAAAGCTGGGGAAAAATAAGCAGAGAAAGTATCCGAAAAGGCAATGGGCTATAGCTATTTATCTATTGCTATAAACTTAAATGATTTGAAGGCTGGAACTTATATCTCCAAAATTGTATCATAAAACAAAAGCTCCTGACAAAGGAGCTTTTGTTTTATGATAAGATAAATAAGAGCAAGTATTGCTATCTTATTTTTTATTGTAAACTCTTGTTTCGGACATATCGCCAAACGAAGAAGAAGAGCTTGATTCCATAACTAATACGCCGTTTTCGAGTTTGTAAACGTCTGTAAGTGTCATTGTTTGATCCTGAAAATCAATTTTTGAAACAATTTTCAGGCTGGTTTTATCGTCCGACCACGAAACTACAGATTTTTTCTGAGTTTCCATCATTCCCGGGTTTACACATTCTTTACCATCGAGGGTGAATTTTTCGTTGGTTGTCATTTCCTGACCCTGCCAATCCATATGGCTTTCAATGCTTAGCGAGTTTTCGCCTTGTACAATTACAATTTCTTTTGGAGCAAAAGAGGGTTCGCCCAATTTGCTTTTTTCGTTGTTAATGCTCCATGTTCCCGAAAAATTTGTTTGGGCAAATGCCAAAGTTGCAGTCATGACTGCTGCGATAATCAAAGTAGCTTTTTTCATTTTGTACGTTTTAAATATTAAGTTTGATATTATGAAGATGTTGTAAAAAAATCCTTGAGAATGTTGTTTTTTATCCCCGCATTCCATGCAAAAACACAATAATCTAAAAAATAAAAGAACAGTTGAGCGTTCAAATGTCAGGATGTAAGAGCTTTACTTTATTGACCAGATGTGCATATCGGAATAACAACGAGGACTGAATGCAAAAATAATAAAATTAATATATTTATTCATATTGTTTCATAAAAACTTACAATTACTTTTTTATGAAAATTATATTGCTGATTCATAGGGTCAAATTGAAACGAACAAAGCAAGGCAGCTTTCTCCATTTGTTTTTGGAAAGTGAAAATAAAAGTTCTCTTTATGCATTCAAAAAAGATGTGTTCGTGGAATTTGTATATTCGGGTATTTAATTGTAAAATTGCATTATAATATTCTAAATCTTACGTCTATGCAAGCACCCAATGTCTTTCGCGAAATCACACAGCTTTCATCTGAAGATTGTTTTGTTATGGTGAGTCGCACAAAATCGGAATTTACTTACCCTATCCATATTCATCCTGAGTACGAACTTAACTTTATTGAGAATGCCAAAGGTGCACAGCGCGTTATTGGCGATTCGATGGAGGAAATTGACGACCTGGAACTTTGCCTTGTCGGAAGCGAAAATCTGAGTCACGCCTGGATGAATCACAATTGTGTGTCGAGTGAAATTCATGAAATTACAATTCATTTCCACAAAGCAATATTCCTCGAAAGTTTATTGAATAAGCGTCAGTTTCGTTCCATGTCTGTCATGCTCGAAAACGCAAAAAGAGGCATTGTGTTTTCGCGTCCGGTCATCGAGAAGGTAAAAGATAAGCTGAATTCACTTATTAATAAGGAAAATGGGTTTTATTCGGTTATCGACTTACTGACAATACTTTACGAATTATCGATCGACGAAAATTCTAGAATCCTTTGTACAAGTACTTTTGCCAACCAGGATGATTCATCCGAAAGCAGACGCATTCAAAAGGTAATCAATTATTTACACTCGAACTACCAGAATGAAATTCATCTGCGAGATGTGGCTAATTATGTCAATATGTCCGAGGTGTCGTTCAGTAGGTTTATGAAAAAACGTACCGGCAAAAACTATATAGAGTACCTGAACGATTTAAGGTTGGGTATTGCCTCCCGTTATTTGATCGATACCAACAAAACCATTGCTGAAATCAGTTTCGAATGCGGTTTCAATAACTTATCGAATTTCAATCGGATTTTTAAAAAGCGGAAAGGAAGCACGCCTAAGGAGTTTCGCGATAATTATTCGAAAATGAGAATTCTGATTTAACATCTCTTTTTAATGGCTGATTTACAGTAGTAATATGTGCCTTTAATAAATGAAATGTCAGTGGATTATATTTTCGTAAATACTGATTCGTATAAAAGTTTAGCTTTAGCTCCTTTTTGTTTTTGCAAGAATTAGGCTTCCTGCCAGCATGGGAATTCCGAAATTAACAAACCACAATGCAAAACCGGCAAAGGCAATTCCAGCCAATTGTTGTGAAAAAGCTCCGATAAAAATAACGGCGTACGAACTACGGACGGCTGCTTCGGCAAAGGCCAGCGAAGGGGTGAAAGTAACGAAAAGATAATTTGCCGGGATGGCGATGAAAGCTTGCCACCATTCGAGCTCTACACCAAAGAAATACAACATGGCATAAAACTGAGTGCAGAAAAGCGCATACCGTATCAGCGAGAATGAAAGTATCTGCGCCAGATCCTTGTGTGAATACAACCTTATGTCAGACGAAAAAGCAAGATATCGCCTCCATATTTTTGTTTTAGCCAGTACCGGCAATGTAAAGTAGAAAATAAGTAATAGCAGAAGAATGCAGGTGATCGCGTACAAATACATTTCAATGTCGGGTGTAATGCGTTTTTTGACAACAATATAGTAGACGATAGCTGCCGGTAATCCGCACACAACGAGGATCATGTTTTGCGTGAGACTATTTATTACTGAATAAACAACACCAATTTTCCGATGTATTTTCTGCATAAAAACGATACGCCCTAAGAATTCGCCTGTACGATTGGGCGTGAAAAATCCGGAAGCAAAACCGGCTAATACAGCTTTAAAGGCATTAGCTTGGCTGATGACTTCGGTTTTAGAAACAATTAGTCTCCATTTTGCTGATTCTAAAAACAGGTTGAGAGGTAAAAGCAGAAAAACTGCAAAAAGTGAAATGGCCTGAGGCCATTCCATTTTTTTGAAATGTATCAAAAGTTCATCGTATTTGTCGAACCGGAGAAGTACAATTATCAGGTATAGATATGCGGCAAGCAACACGATCCACTTGAATACAGAAACACAAATTCCAAAAGATAAAATTTTGACTGATGTATACCCGGGATTATGTTCTTTCATAGGGGTTGCTTTATTCGTCTAAGTTCATTATTTCACTTGCTCTGAAGAAGATTTTGATAGCTTAAAAGTGTATTTTTTTTGTGAAAAATAGCTGAACATTGTTGAGCAAGTTGTAACAATCATTTTCGAAGGAGTAGGAAAAAAGCCTGCCATGTCAACAAGAAGCTTTAACCCGATGTAATTGAGCAAGAGGTTGGCAATCACGACTGATAAGTATCTTACAATTTGGATGCGACCTTTGATGTCAGAGGCGCTGAAAGTGACATATTTTTGCAGCAGAAAGCCAGTGATAAAAGTGATGGGGAACACGATCAACATGGCAGCTATGTGTGAACTAAATGTAACAAATCCAATATGAAGCATTTGTTTCTCTAGAAGGAAATGGAAGGTGAGGAAATACAATACCCAATCGAAAGCCATATTGGCCACTCCTGTAACCCCATAACGGAAAAACTGAGGCGTCATGTATTTTCTGAATGGAGGGTAAAAAAAATCAACAATTGTCCTGATCCATTTACCGATTTTAGTGAAGATGTTTTTCATGAAAAATGATAGAAACTTATGTTATGTTTTATGTTCAAAACGAAAAAATAGGATAATCAAACAAATTTGCTTACTTTTGTGGCCTGAATGAGGTCAGATGAATTAACTCACAAAGATAATAGTTCTGAGCTAAGATTCAACATTTTTTGAATTAGTACATTTCTTTTTTTAATTAAAATTTATGCCCGACGACTATCATAGTTATGACTCAAGTACGCGCCAAAAAACACTTGGGACAGCACTTCCTCAGAGATATGGAAGTGGCAAGTCGTATCGCTGCGAGCCTTCCGCTCGACGGGCGTACTTCTGTGCTTGAAATAGGGCCGGGAACAGGTGTACTTACTCAGTTTTTACTGCAGAATCCTGATATTGATCTTACTGCCGTTGAATTGGATGGCGAATCTGTGAAATATCTCAACCAGCATTACCCTCAACTTAAAGTTATTGAAGCCGATTTTCTGAAAATGGATTTGAAAACCATGTATCAGGATAAATTTTGTATCATCGGCAATTTTCCCTATAATATTTCGAGTCAGATCTTTTTTAAAATGCTTGACAACAAGGATTCAATCCCTTGTTTGGTAGGTATGATTCAAAAAGAAGTGGCCGAACGCATGGCAGCTCCGGCTGGAAGCAAAACTTATGGTATCCTGAGCGTGCTAATGCAGGCTTATTACTCTATCGATTATCTTTTCACTGTGCACGAACACGTCTTTGACCCTCCGCCGAAGGTCAAATCGGCTGTTATTCGCCTTACCCGCAATGATGTTTCG
>JAYFRI010000145.1:0-6228 GCA_034926015.1 Paludibacter sp.
GGGTGTTTCTTCCACGCCACTGTCGGCACTTTCCCACGGAAACATGGCTCCCTTGTAACCATGTGCAAATGCATTATCTCGCGCTGCCTGCAAACGATTAAAACGATATTCCACCATGGAACGGGCTAGCTCGGGGTGTAACACGGCAAGAACGGGGAACATCCATGTATCGGCATCCCAAAACACATGTCCGTTGTAGCCCAGACCCGAGAGTCCCATTGGCGAAACCGAGAGTCCTGAACCGGCACTGGTGAATGAATAAAGATGGTACAGCATGCTGTGAATATCCTGTTGTGATTGTTGATCACCTTCAATCTGGATATCGCTTGCCCAAAGTTGCTCCCAGGCTGCCTGATGCATTTTCATTAATCGATCCACACCCTCAAGTCGTGCAAAGATGGTCAATCGTTCCGCCTCGTTGTACGGATCGGCTGAATGAGCCGACGAGAGCGTGGTTCCAACCAACGAGAAACGGTATACTTCACCGGCTCTCACCGATTTTGTGAACTTCATTTGATGGAGGTTGTTGTCGGGCATTTCATGAATCACATTGGGTTCTTCGCCTCGTTTTTCGGAAAATGCAAAAGAAGTAGTAGCACAGATAGAAAGCTTTCCGGTAGGACTTTTGGCTTGCGAACTCATGAGCTGAATGCCAATATGTTTCCGGTTTATTTCGTTGAATGTGAATTTTGCATCGCGCAACGCATCGGGTGTTTCCATCACATTGACAGCGGTAAGCGTAATGTCTTTTTTGGCAATTATTTCTATAGTTGCTAAAACGCAGTAGGGTAGGTGGCGTAAAGCACTGTAACTGTACTTCACTGTTGCCTGATCGCCCAAATCAAAACTGGTTATGAACACAGCATTCTTCATATCCAATTCCTGATGAAAATTGCTTACCGATTCGGCATTCACCGAACGTCCGTTGATGTTCAGTTTCAGATTAAGTAAATTGAATCCCTGTATGAAATTGCTCACTCTACCTCTGCCATATTGGTCGTAAAGCCCGGCAAGGATGACATTTTTTACTTTAAGTGGTTCGGGTGAGGAGACAATACCTAGCATTCCATTGGCAACCGAAACTCCGTAATAGTTTTGAGAAATAATACTATCTGCACTAACTTTCCATGGATGTTGTGCAGATATTTTCTGGACCCAGATAAACGATCCGATAATGAATATGAATATAATTTTTTTCATGTCAATAAGTTGGCAATTTCATCTGCCTGAAAAATAATACCTTAGTTTTATTGTAAAAGAACGAAAAATTTAAAATAACTCCATCGAGTAAAATGATTATCAAAATCAGTTACATATATCTTAAATGAACGGCTAAATCTAATTAATCAATCGTATAATTATATACCACTTCATTCAACGGAGTTATTCTCTTAATAAAAAACATAAACTAACAACACAATCTAAATAAACCTCAAAACTACAACCTCAAAACAACTTATTAATTAACCATGAATAATCCATAGGACACTCCGTCTGCATTTATTTGCAGTTTATCTTTTACCAATTTCAGCGACGTTCTGTCTACCAAAACAGGCTTAAACTCTTTAGCAGCGCCTGAAAAGGAACATTCTGCTTTTACTGCTTTCCCCGAAGGGTTAATAACGATGATAAATCGTTGTCCATTGGCCGTGCGTTCGTAAACAAGTGGATATTTGTTGGCTTCGGCATACAAAAACCGGATGCCACCACGTGTTCCCAAGGCCGGATATTGTTTTCTTAACTGTAATAATCGTCGATTAAAATGTAACAGCGAAGATGGGTTCGCCATTTGTGTTTCCACATTTGGACGATATGACGAATCGTCGATTGGTAAATAGTATTTGTCTTGACCGGCTGATGAAAATCCGGCACCTTCAGAGCCATCCCATTGCATTGGGGTTCTGGATCCGGCCCGGTTACCTTTGGTCAATAAACTGCCTTCTTTATTAGGTAATCCATCGATAAATTTCATTCCTATTTCATCGCCGTAATAAAAGAGCGGCACACCGGGAATGGTCATCAAAAAGGTGGAAACAGTTCTCAATTGTGCATCATCATTTCGTGTTCCGCAATTAGGGCGTTGAAAATCGTGATTGGCCGTTGGTACGCATAGGTAACCGCTATCGCCTACATTTTTAAGCTGTTCCAGATAGTAGTCTACAAATTTGGTTGGAGTTCCGTTTCCTTCAATACTAAAATAGCAAGTGTCGTGGCGGTAAGTTCCTACCTTGTTGAAAAACAAAGAACTATATCCATTATTTCCTAAGTGAATAATGAAATCCATCATAAAACCTGCTTTGATAGCTCGCATCGGATTGCCCCACTCAGCAATCAGAATTCCTTCCGGAAACCGTTGTTGAAAGTGATTCCTTATTTCAGCCCAAAGCTTATTTGTTTCTACCCGATCGGGGTCATTTTTAATCAACGATGGAGCCATGTCTACCCTGAAACCATCGCAGCCCATGGTCATCCAAAAATCCATGATTTTCATCAATTCTTTTCTGGTTTTTTGCGGTCCTTCGGCAGTTACGGGCAATTGCCAGGGTTGAGCCGGATCAGGAACACCGAAACCGTAATTTAATGCCGGTTGACAGTCGAAAAAGTTTTTCCGGTATGTTCCGTTTCGTCCAAATTTTCCGGATATATGCCTTTCCGGTTTTATTGTCGAATCATTGGTCCAAATGTACCGATCGGATAACTCATTGCGTGTTGCCGATTGTGAAGCTTTAAACCATGGATGATCGATAGAAGTATGACCGGCTACGAGATCAAGGCAAACTTTCATATTGCGTTTATGTGCTTCCCTGAATAATCGTTTCAAATCGTCGTTAGTTCCATAGCGTTTAGCCACACGATAAAAGTCGGTTACATCATAACCTGCATCCTGATACGAAGATTCGAAGCACGGATTCATCCAAATAGCATCAATCCCCAACCATTTCAGATAATCGAGCTTGGAAATGATACCGTTAATGTCGCCAATACCATCCCCATCCGTATCCTTGAAGCTTTGTGGGTATATCTGATAAAATGCTGCCGTTTTTAGCCAGGCAGGAGCCGGTTTGAAGGAACTTGCCCAAATGCTTAGCGGCAACAAAAGAAATAGCAATGCAGTGTGTTTTAGTCTCATTTTGGAGAATATAAATTGTGGATTAATTGGGAAATAAAGGCAATAGTTTAGCTAGTAAGGGAGAAACCAATCTCCCTTACCTATAGAATTAAGTGCGACTAAAAATTATTGAAAAGCAGGATAGCCCGGATTTTGAACAATATTTCTATCAGCATCATAAGCTGTCAGTGGAATAGGGAACAAAATTTTATAAGCCGGAGTTACAGTTGGTTTTTCGTAACGGGCATCGCAATATTTGTTGAAACGAATCAAGTCATTCCGACGGCAATTATCCCAATAGAATTCATAACCACGTTCGTTCAGAATTTTTTCCAGCGTTAATTCGCTCAATGCGTATGCTGCAACTCCACGTTTTACACGAATAGCGTTGATATCTGTCAATGCACCATTCACATCATTGCTGCGGAATTTAGCTTCAGCGCGCATCAGGTATGCATCAGTAAGACGGTAGTATTGAAAGTCATTTTCACTTGCACCAGGATAAGTTGTTGTTGGGTTAGGAGCATATTTTACTACACGTACACCCTGTTCTTCCAACGAGTTATTGTTGCTGAAATCAGTGGTAAAATTCAACGGACGACCGCCATCTTTAGTCTTCAAAGCTACTCCGGCCGGACTATATTGCTGACCAACCAAGAATCCTAAGTTGAAACCTGTCGAGCTCTTCAGTCTGTTATCACTAAAACGTGGATCAGCTTGATTCCAGGTAGCAACGAAAGTTGGAGTTGTACAGCAACCATTCCACATATTTGATGATAAGTAAGTACCAAAGAACTGATTATAATCCAATGTCATATTTATCCATGGAATTCCACCAATACCAATTTTAGAATCGTAGATAATGGGTAAAATGGTTTCGGTTTGATCAGAGTATGTAGCATTATCCGATAAATAAAGCTTCCAGAAATCATCTGCTAATACATAACTACCCGATTTACCGTTGATAATATCATCGCATAGGCTAATTGTTTCAGCCCATTTTCCGGTTCCATCACTAAAGGCAGGAGCAGTACCGGTATAAACCTGATAATTCAGATAAATTTTGGCTAAGAGAAGTTGAGCAGCAGCTTTGGTAATGCGACCATAAGGAACTGCACCTTTCACTTTCATTGTTGGAATAATATCATTCAAATCAGCAATCATTTTCTCTACTATTTGCGCACGGTTCAAATGTTGCGGTATCTTAGAGTAATCATATTCATCCGGTTCGCGGTAAGGCATTTGTCCAAAACAATCATTTAGTTGGTACATCGCCAACGCTCTAATAAAGCGCACCTCTGCAATATACTGTTTCACCTTATCGGTTTGGGTCAGTTTTTGCATGTAATATAAAGCCACATTACAACGTGTAAACCCTATCAGGTAACTGTTCCATGTGTTTTTGATATATCCGTTTGACGCGGTATAATCGTGCGTAAAAATGGTTCGATAATCTGCACTATTCCAGTTGGCACCACGTGTTGGAAAAACTACTTCATCTGTACATGTTTCTTGTGCCAGCCAACCTGCACCCCTACTTTGTAAGTCGCGTAGAAATGCATAGGTTGGTGCTACCAACATATCTACATTCGTTGTGTCGGAAGTTATGGATGAGCCATTTACTTCATCTAAAATTTCTTCTTTCAAGTCAGTACATGCTGCAGTACCCAATAAAAGAAAAGCTAGAAATATATATATCTTTTTCATAAATTTGTCTCTTTAATTAGTTATTATAACTCTACATTAACCCCAACTGTAAAGGTTCTTGCTTTCGGGTAACTTGTCCAACCAATTCCCATTGCAGGCACACCATTCGAGTAGCGTGTTGCATTTACTTCAGGATCATATCCTGAGTATTTGGTGAATGTGAGTAAGTTTGTTCCCGATACGTAAACTCTTAAACGATTAATATACTTTTGATTTGCCAATTTAATGGTGTAACCAAATGTTGCGTTTGATAGTCTGAGGTATGATCCATCTTCGATAAAACGGCTCGAATAGTTCAACACATTGCTTGTTGCTTCACCTGAAGCTACAGCTGTAGCAGTAGTGTTCCAACCACTTCCGAACATGGTCATTTGATCCATGATATTTGCTAAGTTGTTGTAAACATCATTACCTTGTACTCCATTAAAGTTTAAGCTTAAATCGAATTGTTTCCAGGTCACATTGGTACCAAAGTTATACGTGAAATCTGGTAATGCATTTCCGATTACTCCCTCGATATCCACTCCATTGGCATCTTTAGCAAAAATACTTTTACCTGCAGCGTCAAAACCTAAGAAGGTTTTACCCCAAAAAGTACCGAGTGATTCGTTGTTCACAATGTATTGTGATGGAGTTCCTGTGATACCCGGACCACTAGGATATCCTGTAGGTAATTTTGAAATGGTCATATTTTCAACTTTATTATCAACTTTTGAGAAGTTGATATTTGCAGACCAATTAAAATCTTTCGTGTCTATGATTACACCATTCAGTGCTATTTCAATACCTTTATTTATAATGTTCAAATCTTTATTTGTCCAAACCATAGCGGATGGAGTTGGCATAATTGCAGCTGTATACATCTGAACATCAGTTGTATTTTTGTAAAATAAATCTACAGTTCCACTAAGTCTGCCTTTTAGTACACCAAAATCAACTCCCCAGTTATACTGGGTTGTTTTTTCCCATTTAATGTCAGGATTTGGTGTTCTTATCAGTGTATATCCTGGAGTTATGGTTGATCCACCATTTAGCACTGCGCCGGTAACTGTACCAAGTGCTTCACTTGCAATTTTAGAAGTGATTTCCTGATTTCCGGTAATACCCGCACCTAAGCGCATTTTTAGGTTACTGAATACATCTAATTGTTTAATGAAATTCTCTTCAGACATACGCCATGCAACTGCAGCTGATGGGAAATATCCATATTTGTTATTACTTCCAAATTTAGTAGAGCCATCTGCACGAAAATTAGCAGTGAACAGGTATTTATCCAACAAATTATAGTTTACGCGACCAAAGAATGACTGTAATTCATTGACAGTTATGTCAGAGAATACTACTGCTTGCGTGCTTTTACCCAATAATAATTCATTTAAATTATCAACAGTACTTTTTGCAAAACCGGATTC
>JAYFRI010000150.1:0-2079 GCA_034926015.1 Paludibacter sp.
CAAAGCTCTAAATAAATTTTTTATCTGATTTTTATTGGCAATTTATCAAAACGGGTACAAAACTGCTCATATTGATTTGAAGTGTGTAATGTTTTAACTTGTTTTTTTGTTCAAATTATAACATTCATATCCAGACCCAAATGTAAACTATCAATTATTTCACCATTTAAAGCAATTTATACACCCTGATTGTCGGAATAAATTCTCATTTTTGCATACATAACAAAACAATTAATCTGTTCTTATGATGAACCTCAAAAATCTCTCACTTTCCTTATTTATTTTAATCGGCACGGTGCTGTATGCTCATCCTGCAACCAACTATACAGCCTGGGCGGTAAAAATTGCTGATTCCGAAATAGCACACAACCCTGAGTTGTGGATGGCCGATTTTGTGAAAGCGCCCAAATGGGATTATACACAAGGGCTCGTGGCCAATTCTATCATTCAACTATATGGCAAAACAAAAGATCAGCGTTATTACAATTACGTGCATACTTTTGCCGATTTTTTCATCAATGCCGAAGGTGAAATAAAGACCTACAAAAAAAGCGATTACAATATTGACAGAATCAACGGAGGCCATTTCCTTTTCGAAATGTACAATTACACTAAGGATGAAAAGTATATAAAAGCTATTAAAGTGTTGCGCGATCAGCTATCGACGCATCCACGCGTGGCCGAAGGAGCTTTTTGGCACAAAAAGATTTATCCGCATCAGGTGTGGCTCGACGGCCTTTATATGGGCTCGCCATTTTATGCCAGATACGGAGTAGTTTTTAATGAACCTGCCAATTTTGATGATGTGGCAAAGCAATTTATTGTAGCCGATAAGTACACGCTCGACGTCCGCACCGGCTTGAATTATCATGGTTGGGACGAAAGCCGTACACAGCAATGGGCGCATCCGGTCACTGGTCAATCGCCTAACTTCTGGAGCAGAAGTATGGGTTGGTACATGATGGCTCTTGTGGATGTGCTCGACTATTTGCCCGAAAATCACCCCGACCGGTCGAAATTAATTTCAATACTCAACAGGTTGACAAAAGCGCTTTTAAAATATCAGGACAAGAAAACAGGAATGTGGTACCAGGTGACTAATTTGCCAAAAGCCAAAGGGAATTATCTTGAATCAACAGGAACCGCTATGTTCTCGTATGCTATTGCCAAAGGGGTGAACAATGGTTATTTAAAGCCCAAATTCAGAAAATATGCTGTGAAGGCTTTCAAAGGACTTGTGAAACACAGCATCATTCAGAATGCCGACGGTACTTATTCAATTACACGCGCTTGCAGTGTAGCCGGATTGGGTGGAACTCCTTACCGCGATGGTTCATACGAGTATTATATCAGCGAACCTGTTCGGAACGATGATCCGAAAGTGATTGGGCCTTTTATTTTGGCAGCTATGGAGTTGGATCGTCAATGATTGAGGTCAGGAATAGAACATGAAGTATTTACTATTTATCTATTTACTATTTACAATTTAAGAGGAAGAAGACATTATTAATGTACAATTTAAAGATGTACAATTTACAATTTATATAAGTAGCTGATTGAAATTTCACTAAACATTCTTTGTTCTCCTCTTATTCCCGTTCTTATTCCCCCTTTAGGGGGTTAGGGGGCAGATATATAATTTATAAACAGATGAAACACATAAAATTGTTGGCTCTTTTCGTTCTTTTTTCGTTTCAAACACTGCTTGCGCAAACTTTTACAACCGGAGCCAACGAAAAAACTGCGGTATTGATGGACTCCATCCATTTGGTAGTAGCGCAGGATGGTTCGGGCAATTTCACAACGCTTCAGGCAGCTATCAACGCAGTGCCCGATTACAGGAAGAAACGTACCAATATCTTTGTGAAAAATGGTGTTTACAACGAGAAACTGATCCTTCCGGCATCGAAACAGCTGGTTTCGCTCATTGGCGAAAGTGTTGATAAAACAATTATCACTTATGGCGACTGGGCACAGAAAAAATCAATTTTCGGAGAAGAAATCGGCACATCAGGGTCGGCTACCTTTTATGTGTACGGGCGCGACTTTTATGCCGAAAACATAACGTTTCAAAACTCA
>JAYFRI010000122.1:0-9517 GCA_034926015.1 Paludibacter sp.
TTCGCTTTCAGCCATAACCTCACACAAGGATATGACAGCAGCTGTTCCTTCCGAGACCTTATCCTATTATTTATCGCCACTATCATCGTTAGTCAACAAAGGTATAAATATTGGATATCTATCAACAAAAGACATTAACGGAAACGATAGAACTTACGACGGAAATGTAGATATAGGCGCGGTTGAATACTCAATGATAAGCAAAAACCCGGGTAGCAACTGGGCTACAGCTTCCGACTGGAGAGTTGGGAGGGTGCCCACCGTTGATGATATTGTAACCATTCGAACAGCAACTCAGGTAGCAACAACAAATGCAGTATGTAAGAAAATTTTAGCCATCGAAAGTGGCGCTTCGTTGACTGTGAATGCAGGAAGTCAACTTATTGTAAGCGAAACCATAAACAATACCGATGTCAATCGACTGATTGTAAGGGCATCTTCATCGGAGCCTAACGGTTCATTGATCTTTCAGAACACATCAGCCAATCCTGTATCTGCAACTGTTGAAATGTTCAGCAAATCCAATTACGATTTAACACGCCCGGCCAACGACAGATACAACTGGCAGTTTTTCGGAATACCCGTGGAAGCCATTCCTGCCAATCCTACTTTTTACGGAGCCTATGTCCGCATCCGCATGGAAAATGGCACCGACAACACTAAACATTGGGTGTCGCTCACTAATTCTTCGCAAGTGACTCCATTTCTGGGCTATCAGATTTGTTATGCTACGCCACGTAAAGTTTGGTTTTCGGGCAAATTGGTAAACCGCGATTACAATAGTGGACAATTGGCAAAAACCACGGGAGCATTGTATCCCGGTCAGCATTTATTAGCCAACCCCTACACCGCTGCTATCGACATAAAAAAAATTGAATTTGGCAACGACATGGACAAAACAGTTTACCTTTACAACACAGGGACATTTAGCCAATGGGAAGCCAACACTTCAAAACAAGGAGGGAACCCCGGTCAGTACTTTGGAATTCCCCAAGCGAATGCAGGCGTTGGAGGAATTCCCGGTCAGATACCTTCAATGAGTTCGATGCTTGTAAAAGTAAACAGTTCAACACCCAATGCATACGTGAAAATAAATTATAATTCAGCAATAAAACAAAACACCGAACAACAAAGGGTAAAAAGAGAAGGCGCTGAAACTTCGGAACACCTCTATACCCGCATTGATTTGGAAAGTAAATCCTTCAGCGACAGACTCTGGGTTTTTGCTGACGAAAAATTATCACGTAACTTCGACAATGGGTACGATGGATATAAATTATACATTTCGCCAAACATACCGCAAATTTACGCCATTGAGCAGGACGGAAACTATCAAATCAATTCGGTTGATGATCTGAACAATACAACAATTGCCTTTCAGCCGGGCGAAGATACCGATTATCAACTTATTTTCAATAATCACAATTTAGATAAAAGGTATTCGAAACTATTGCTTTTCGATTTAGCAAAAGAAAAAGTGATGGATGTTACCGCCAATGGTTCAGTTTATAATTTCACAGCCGATCCGAAATTAGATTCCGTAGCCCGGTTTAAACTGATTACCGAAAAGATACAAACGCCGGATGTTGATCCATCGAAAGTCGGATTTTACACCGACAACAACAACCTGCATATCTACAATTATGGAAATACCGGTAATGTAATGATATACGATATCTCAGGACGATTATTATTTCAGCGGCATTTATATCCGAATGGTATCACCACCATAGCTTTGCAAAAACAAACCGTATACATTGTAAAAACTACAATCCCGAATGAAACAAGGTCAACAAAAATAATTATTGATTAGCATCAAAAAAAATATAATTACTTATTTCGAAGAACCCACAGTACTTCCAAAAATTTTAGCTACCTTTGCACCCGAATTTAAAAACAACTATACGTTGTGAGTAAATGTCCGAATTTCACTGCTTTAAAGTAGCAGTATGCTTACCAAAATGGTACACGTTTTCATTAACGAATGAAATTATCGCCGGATGACTACTCTAAAACGTGTACTAAAAAACAAAAAATGACATTCAAAGAATTAAATTTGAAGGCAGATATATTATCGGCCATCGAAGAACTTGGGTACGAGCAACCTATGCCCGTGCAGGAAAAAACCATCCCTTTTATGTTGGAGCAAACCGCTGATTTAGTGGCTTTAGCTCAAACCGGAACGGGTAAAACTGCGGCTTTCGGGCTACCGGTACTGAACATGATTGACGCCACCCGCAAGCAAGTGCAGGCATTGGTACTGGCGCCAACCCGCGAATTGTGTATTCAGATTGCCAACGACCTGAAAGGCTACTCAAAAAACATGCGTGGTATGCGTATCGTTCCCGTTTATGGCGGCGAAGATATTCGCACACAGCTCCGTCAGCTCGACACTCCTCCTCAAATTATTGTAGCTACTCCGGGCCGACTGATCGACCTGATCGAACGTGGTAAAATTGAGTTGGGCGCTATCGACTTTCTTGTATTGGACGAAGCCGACGAAATGCTTAACATGGGATTCAAGGAAGACATCGAAACCATACTGGAACGTACTCCCGATAGCCGCCGCACCATGCTTTTCTCGGCAACCATGCCAAAGGAAATTGCAATGATTGCCCGTAAATACATGAAAAATTTCGAGGAAATCACTGTTGGTACAAAAAATTCAGGCTCTGAAAATGTAGAACATATTTATTATGTTTCGCAAGCTAAACAACGTTATCTTGTACTGAAACGTATTGTGGATCTGAATCCTGATATTTATGGGATTGTATTCTGCCGTACGCGTCAGGAAACCAAAGAAGTAGCAGACCATTTAATGCACGATGGCTATAACGCCGATGCACTTCATGGCGACCTTTCGCAGGCACAACGCGATACGGTGATGCAGAAATTCCGTATCCGCAATATTCAACTACTTGTGGCAACAGATGTAGCTGCACGTGG
This sequence comes from Paludibacter sp., assembly GCA_034926015.1. Taxonomy (GTDB): domain Bacteria; phylum Bacteroidota; class Bacteroidia; order Bacteroidales; family Paludibacteraceae; genus Paludibacter. Next base: position 2,947 of record JAYFRI010000122.1, read on the forward strand.
ATTGGATGTAAGCGATTTGACACATGTGATCAACTACAATTTGCCCGATGATGTTGAAATATACACACACCGAAGTGGTCGTACCGGTCGTGCCAACAAAAAAGGTGTTTCCGTATCCATCATTCACTCAAAAGAAAAGTTCAAAATCAAAGACATTGAGCGCATGCTCAAAAAAAGCTTCGAACAACAACAAATCCCTAACGGATTAGAAGTTTGTAAAAAGCAATTGTTCTTTTTGATTGACCGTATGCAAAATGTGGAAGTAAATGAAGAACAAATTCTTCCTTACATACCACAAATCATGAACCAGCTCAATGATCTGAGCAAAGAAGAAATTTTGAAACGTTTTGTTTCGTTAGAGTTCAACCGCTTCCTCGAATACTACAAAGATGCTGACGATTTAAATTATCGCGAAAGATCAAACAGAGATGACCGTGGCGAACGCGGACAGAGAGCTGAACGTGGAGAAAGAGGAGAACGTGGCGCCAAATCAGGCAACCGTATTCGCCTCAAAATGAACATTGGAGAACGCGAAGGCATTGATCCTAAACGTTTTCTTGGAATTGTAAACGATGTAACCGGCGACAAATCAATCAGCATTGGCGCTATTGAAGTTACAAACAAGTTCACATTCTTTGATGTATTTGCCGATCAGGTAGAAAAAGTAGTAACCGCATTTGCCGGCGAATCGGATTATATTGTTTCAGAAGCCAAAGGAAGCAAATCCTTCGAAGGCGGCCGGAAACCCGAATACCGCACACGTAGCAATTCATCCGAATCACGCTCGGGAGGCTATCGTACAAGCGAAAGAAGTCCACGTTCTACTGAGACTTCCGGTGCCGGCGACAAGCCATGGCGCAACAGGGAACGTACCGATGAACGCGGAAGCCGCAGACCTTCGTCGTCTGCTGGCAAAGAACGCAAAAGCAGCACCTACCGGAAACGCACTTAAAAAACAACTCAACAAACGGATCATGCCTGAATCATGATCCGTTTGTTTTTTATAAGCCCAAACAATGAAACAGGCATTTTTTTCTTGCGATTTAGGAATAAAAATACATCCGGCATTATCAAACAAAAGGCTGTTTTTCGATAAAAATGAATAAACTCTTTCTATGGGCCTTTACAACTCAATGACACACAGGACAATTACAAAATAACACAACAGATTTCGAAAAAATCTTTATAGTTCGATTAAATTGTATTATTTTTGCGCTTTAATATATTTTTACAAACACAGAAATAACGATCAAGAATACAGCCATTTCTATTCATAACCTTCATTCGAATCTGTTTTTTTACTTCCCATTTTGCTGATTTTTGATGTTTGAATTTCATTACAGGCACGCTTAGGCTGGCCTTTTATTTTTTTGATAACCGAAGACGTACATGTCCGAAACAGAAACTATATTAATAAATAAATTCAATTAATCAATTAAAAATCAACGTTTATGAGAAAAGCAATTTTCGCATTGATGCTGCTTGTCGCAATGTCGGCACAGGCTCAAACCAACCTGCAATTTCACTACGATTTCGGGAAAAACCGAAATTATGTAACCACCACCCTCGAAATGTTCAAACCGGACAAATGGGGAAACACCTTTTTCTTTGTAGATTTTGATTATAACATGGGTGAGCAAAACCATCCATCATCTGCCTACATGGAAATTGCCCGCTGTTTAAAATTCTGGAATGGACCAGTTAGTCTGCACGTCGAATACAATGGTGGATTGGGCACATTCAACGCAGCAGGTACCGAATTCGCTTTCCCTATCAACAATGCCTATCTTGTAGGTCTTGACTACGGACTGAACAATGCCGATTTCAGCAAGACGCTGAACATAAAAGCGCTCTACAAACATATCGCCGGTAAACAAGAATCAGCTCAGTTAACTGCCGTTTGGGGATTGCACTTTTTGAACCGCAAGGTAAGCTTCACCGGCTTTGCCGATTTATGGTTGGAAGACAATACCTTTGGTTTAAATAACACTACCAGCACAGTATTTATTAGTGAGCCACAACTCTGGTACAACTTTGGCGAACATTTTTCGGTAGGAACTGAAGTCGAAATCGCTACAAATTTTGCCGGTGTCGAAGGCGTGAAGGTATGTCCTACTCTAGGTGCTAAATGGAATTTCTAACCGTAAAAACAGTAAAATCATGTTCGAAAAATATTTTAAACTAAAAGAAAACGGCACAAATAAGCGCACTGAGGTTATTGCAGGGATTACCACCTTTTTAACGATGGCTTACATCCTTGCTGTTAATCCAAGCATATTGTCGGCTACAGGAATGGATGCCAACGCGTTATTCACTTCAACAGCCATCGCCGCCATTGCAGGCACATTAATAATGGCCTTATGGGCTAAACTTCCATTTGCGCTTGCCCCGGGAATGGGACTGAACGCATTTTTTGCCTTTTCGGTGGTACTGGGAATGGGATACTCGTGGCAATTTGCATTGACAGCTGTACTTATCGAAGGTATTATATTTATTTTACTTACCATTTTCAATGTGCGCGAAGCAATTGTAGATTCAATTCCTAAATCAGTGAAAACAGCCATTAGCGCAGGGATAGGACTTTTTATTGCTTTCATTGGTCTACAAAATGCAGGTATAGTTGTGAAAAACGATGCTACTTTGGTACACTTAGGCGATATTACAACCGGATCTGCGCTGTTGGCTATGATTGGATTAGTTGTTACTTCGGTATTGATTGTAAAAAAAATAAAAGGCGATTTGCTGATTGGTATTGTTTTAACTGCCCTGATCGGAATTCCTATGGGGATCACCCAAATCAATGGAGTAGTAAGCACTCCTCCTTCCATAACACCTATTTTCTTCCAGTTCGAGTTTACAAACATTCTTACATTTGATATGCTTATCGTAGTGTTTACATTTTTGTTTGTAGACATTTTTGATACACTCGGAACACTTGTAGGCGTATCGACAAAAGCCAATATGCTCGATAAAAACGGCAATGTACCCAACATTAAAAAGGCATTTATGGCCGATGCGCTGGGAACAACATTCGGAGCTATGCTGGGAACAAGCACAGTAACTACCTATGTAGAAAGTGCAGCCGGTGTTTCGGAAGGAGGACGTACAGGTATGACTTCGTTGATAACTGCTATCTGTTTTGCCGTTGCATTGTTCTTTGCACCTGTATTTTTGGCAATTCCGGGAGCAGCAACAGCTCCGGCTCTTATTCTTGTAGGTTTATTTATGATCGCCCCTATCAAAGAACTTGATTTTAACGACTATTCTGAATCGATTCCGGCATTTATATGTATTTTGGCTATGCCACTTACATACAGTATTGCCGAAGGAATTACTTTGGGCGTATTAAGTTATGTATTCATCAACGCATTGGCAGGAAAATTCAAAAAACTATCCATTGGGATGTATATTTTGGCAATCCTGTTTATTCTGAAATATATATTTATCTAAAAATATTCATTGACAACCAACAAAAGCCTTCTGCTTCACAGCAGAGGCTTTTTGTTTTTTTAATCAAATTATTTATCTTTGTTCATTATCAAAAAAAAAAGAGATGGAAACACCTACACTGAACGAAGCAAAAAAGACTTACAACGAACCAATGCATACCTGCGAGCATATTTTAAATCAAACAATGGTGCGAATGTTTGGGTGTGGCAGATCGGTCAACGCTCACATCGAGCGACGGAAAAGCAAGTGTGATTACCTTATGGCACAAGCGCCGACTGATGATCAGATTGCTGAAATAACACATAAAGTAAATGAAATCATCCGACAAAATTTACCGGTTACGGAGGAATTGATGAGCAGAAAAGAAGCAGCAAAAATTGCCGATTTATCAAAATTGCCCGAAGATGTTTCCGAAACTTTACGGGTAATCCGGGTAGGCGAATATGATGCCTGTGCTTGCATTGGGCAGCATGTAGTCAATACTTCTGAACTCGGAACTTTCGAAATTATAAGCCACGATTTTGAAAATGGACGTTGGCGGGTACGATTTAAACTTGTTTAAAACAAAAAAACACCACTTTTCAATAGAGAAGTGGTGTTTTTTTGTTTTAATTAATTTGCATCAGAGTATCAACATGGCATCGCCATACACTCCAAATCTGTAGCCTTCTTTTAAGGCCACTTCGTATGCATTCATCACATGATCATAATCTCCAAAAGCAGCTGTAAGCATCAACAAGGTTGAATATGGCAGATGGAAATTTGTAATCATTGAATTAGCGACTGTAAAATCATAAGGAGGAAAAATGAATTTATTTGTCCAACCATCAAAGGTTTTAATTCTTCCTTCGGTTCCGGCTACAGTTTCAAGCGCACGCATAACTGTTACACCTATAGCACAAATATTTCGGCCTTCGTCGTGGGCTTTATTGATCGTATCCGCAGCTTCGGGCGTTACTGCCATTTGCTCCGAATCCATTTTATGTTTTGTAAGGTCCTCTACGTCTATCTCTCTGAAGTTACCCAAACTCATGTGCGAAGTAACAAAAGTACTTTCTATACCTTTAATTTCCATACGTTTCATTAGTTCGCGACTAAAGTGCATCCCTGCTGCCGGAGCAGATACCGCCCCCTCGTTTTTTGCAAAAATAGTCTGAAAACGGTCAGCATCATCAGCCTCTACTGCACGGGTTATATTGCGTGGAAGCGGGGTTTCGCCCAGGTTGAATAAGCTTTTTTTGAATTCTTCGTGGGTACCATCGAACAGAAAACGCAATGTACGTCCACGGGAAGTTGTATTGTCAATTACTTCTGCAACAACAGAGTCATCCTCTCCAAAATAGAGTTTATTTCCTATTCTTATTTTACGGGCAGGCTCCACAAGCACATCCCAAAGGCGCATATCATGATTTAATTCTCGCAACAGAAAAACTTCAATTTGAGCTCCTGTTTTTTCCTTATTTCCGTACAGACGGGCAGGAAAAACTTTCGTATCGTTGAATACAAACAAGTCATTTTCATTGTAGTACTCAAGTACATCTTTAAAAACGCGATGTTCTATTTCACCTGTTTTACGATGCAAAACCATTAAACGTGACTCGTCACGATGCTTTGACGGATACTGAGCGATAAGTTCGTCGGGCAATTTGAATTTAAACTTCGATAGTTTCATATTTTATTCTTTTGTGATGTTTCTTATTTTTTCACTTAACGAACCTACAAGGAGTTAGTTCGAAAAGACATTGAGTTTTAAAATATCAGGATGTTTGCAACAGAATATCCTCTTCTACAAAAAGAAGCATATCTTCAATTTCCTTACAGTCCTCAAGTTTCACATCTCCAATCCGGGTACGTTCCAAAGCTGTGAGATGAGCGCCGCTACCGAGCGCTAAACCAATATCCCGGGCTAGCGCCCGAATATATGTGCCTTTACTACAAACAACTCTGATTTTCAAAACGGGGAGCGAAAAATCGAGCACTTCAATTTCATCTATAACCAACAACTTAGGTTTTAGTTCAACATCCTGCCCTTCACGTGCATAATCGTAAGCTCTTTTTCCATCCACCTTTACCGCCGAATACACAGGTGGCGTTTGCCATATTTCACCTAAAAAGCCACTTATCACTTTATCGACAAGTTCTCTGTTGATATGTTGTGTCTCAAAAATTGCGTCCACAGGTAATTCTAAATCAAATGATGGCGTTGTGGCTCCCAATTCTAATGTCGCAATATACTCTTTGGTCTGATTTTGAAAACTCTCGATCAATTTGGTGGCTTTACCCGTACAAATGATCATTACACCCGTGGCAAGTGGATCCAACGTACCTGCATGCCCAACCTTCAACTTCTTTACTTTCAAAGACTTTTGCAGTTTCCAACGCAACTTACTTACTAAATTGAACGATGTCCAATGCAAAGGCTTTTTGACATAAAGAACTTCTCCTTCTATAAAATTCATTTTTTGATATATATTGAAACACGCATCACTGCGGATTTATTTTTTTAGATAATACTTAAATCAATACCCATTGCCAGCAACACCAAAAGAAGTGCACCGACAACGATACGATAGTAGCCAAATGCCTTAAAACCATATTTTGTAAGAAAATCGATAAAAAACTTTATGGCAGCAATGGCCACTATAAAAGCCACAACATTACCAATAAGTAAAGTTATCAAATGGTCGGACAGTAAAGAAACCCCTGCCGGATCGGTTACTAATTTCATCAATTTGTAGCCCGAAGCTGCCGCCATAGTGGGAACTGCTAGAAAGAACGAAAACTCAGCTGCATTCTTCCGCGATAGTTTTGTTGTCATTCCACCCACAATGGTTGCCATCGAACGCGAAACTCCGGGGATCATTGCAATACATTGAAAAAAACCGATTTTCAACGCTCTCTTCCATGTCATTTCCTGATTTTCAATCGGTTTATTAAACCACTTGTCTACGAAAAGCATAAATACTCCACCAATCACCAACATAAGTGCTACTACGAAAACATTTTCGAGCATAGCATCGATATAGTCGCTGGCCAAAAAACCAATGATAGCGGCAGGAATAAAAGCAATGAATAATTTCCAGTAAAAATCGAAAGTCTGAAAAAAACGTTTCCAATAAAG
>JAYFRI010000233.1:0-3380 GCA_034926015.1 Paludibacter sp.
ATTTGAAATTACGGATATTACCAATCGGATTCTGATATTCACGAATCGGAATTTTGAACTGATACCAGGTAACATCCTCCGAAGTTCCATTTTTCAAATCAACGGTAGAAGTGTAGCTATCGGTGATGTAGTTATGACCTATCACCATAGAGTCGCGTTTTATCGCCACCTTGTACTGAAAATACTTTTCGTATTCGTTCAAAGTATTATCGTTGTTCACATCTTCAACATCGGGCAGCGATGTTGCTGTAGTAGTGTAATCTTCAGTCACATTGCTGGCATCGGGCGAGTTTCCTTCAGTTCCGTTGTACCGTTTGTAACGCGTAATAATGTCGGCTCCGGCCTCATCGTAATCCGTGGATTTATAAAAACTGTAGTTATCGCCGGCAGGGTCGTTCAGTGGTGAGAACTTGTCATTCTCCATGCGCTGACGTGCAGCTCCGTTTACTTTTGCTTTTACTTTCTCCACATAGTCGCTGTAAGTTGGAAACTTAAACTCATCCTCGGTGGACAATCCGTTTAAACCCACATCCTGTACAAGACGTGAACCCGGCGTATTATCAAAAGCTGTTACCGTGGATTGTGTTTTCGGAACGCGCCCCCAAACTGTTGTTTCAGTTTTCGATTCATTTTTATCCACAGGCAATCCATGTTCGAAAAATTTCTTTCCATCTTTAAGTATGTCCTCACTGATATCGCCAAGATTGAAATACAGCTCGCCTCCTTTATCTGTACCGTTTTTATCGTAGATAAACGGATCCATCATCCAGAATTCGATGTATTCGATGTTCGAAGTTTCGAAATCAGTCACATCCAGTTTACGCATAATTCCACCCCAACGTTTTGTAGGATTTATTAGATATCCGTTTTCATCCATTCCTTCCACATCGAGGTTGTATGGTCCACGTTCGTTAGGGAAAAAAGACAGATTCATCACCGTAAGAATGGATGGATTGTAGGAAAGATAGCTTTTATTCGGGAAAACCTCCTTGATAAGCACATCACGTGTGTAATGGTTCGATTGGGACTCTGCATTGTTTCTGAGATTCACCGGTGTTGTACGTCCCGGGTTTTTCGAGTTTAAGATCTGATCTACATAATACCAGGCAAACAGGGCACGATTTTTTCCATATTCGGTAGTAGTAAGTTTGGCTTCGGGGAAAAGTGCATCTTTTTCCGGACTATAAGGTGTTGAAGCAAGGTACCAGCTGGACGGATAATGTAAATCAATGGATGTTTTTGTCGATTCAAAATCGTCAATATAGGCCAAACCCTGCGCACCCACAACATTCGAATGTCCGGGAATTAACTGCGCAAACTCAGCATTCAATGCAATGGAGGATGGTTTTGTTGCATTTACAAAAGGTAGTTTATCAAGCAAATTGGTAAGCCATTGCGATTCGCCGCGCCACGAAGTATTCAGTCCCCAAATTGTATTCGAAATCGGTTCGTTTCCTGTATTTACTTTTTTCGTCAATGGAGTTTCCGATAAATGCATGATTGTACCGCCGATACTGAAATCCTTGTTGAACTGATATTCCATATGTGTACCAACCAACGACTTGCGTTGCATACTGAACATCGACTGATTTTCGAGTTTTACATCGATATTTGTCCCTGATTCCAGAATCGACTGATTGAGAATGGAAACTGAACCCATTGTATAGTCCACCGTATAATCAACATTTTCCACAAGGGTGGCGCCACCGGCAGTTACCGTCACCGATCCCCGCGGAACATTCATAGCATTGAGCCTTATTTCCGAACCACTTGACGATTTGTATTCGCCCACTAAACTGAATTTGTTCTTATCGCTTAATTCCTGTGCCACCACGAGGGTAGAATCATACAATTCCTGAAAAACATATTTATCGGCAATGGCATCGTTTCCAATGGCTCTCCGCAGATGCGATCCAAAAGGCTCAAGTACAGGGAAAATAATTCTACCAGCCGACGACAATACAGTTACTCCTTCCACATAATCAAATTTCCCATCCGGATTTAGGTTGTTTTTCACATCAAGCCTATCCACATTCATTACTCTCAGTAATAATTTATTCTTCACATTACCTTCAGTAAGATACTGCATATTAGTTCCTACCGAGTCGTTCCGATATACTAAATTGAGGACGAACTTCTCACTCTGTATTTGCATGGCGCCAAGATAGTACACATTCTTCATCATCAAGTCCCACAAAGCCAGCTGAGGCGATTGCGCAGTACTTTTCAGCAACTTAACAATCAATGCATCAGGTGTATTTACTGCATCTGTCGAAAATTCACCGACCTGATACACAATACCTCCCTGAGTGTACTCGTAGGCTACTCCCAACACTTCGTCAGGGTTTAGTTGCGATTTTAACGAGATCGTACCCAGCTCTTTGTTCAGCGTATACTCCGATGGATCAAGTTTGCGGGCACTCTCAATTTTCTCATAATCCTCTCCACCGACGATGTCATTTCCATATACTTCTGATAACTTAGCATTGGTCTGCTGAATATTCCGCACATCAGGAATCATTTTAACATTATCGTATAAGTTATTTGCTTTATTCTGAGGCAAATCTTTGGATGCAGTATTTTTCCAAAGTGCAGTATTATCAATGCGCTTGGCTTCACCTAAATCCATAAAAGCGATAATGTTGCGCGATTGATCGTAATTAGCCCTTTTATTTGTAATCCACACCTCCACACGGTTGATAGTGACTCCCGAAGAAACAAAAGGAAGATTACTTAAAGCTGTTTCATAAGTTTCACGGAAATAGTGTCCGATGAAAAAGTGACGGTTTTCGTCGTAATTATCAGCTTTCACTTCAAATTCGGTAGTTTGTACGCCCCCCTTCGAACTCACGGTTTTTGTTTCCGATTCCTGTTGCGAAGCAATGGCCGAAACACTTAATTTTCCGAACTGCAAATCTGTTTTCACTCCAAAAAGAGCTGTGCTACCACTAATGAGCGAACTATTCAGCGGCATACTTACATTCCCTGCCTGAATATTTTTAATAATATCATCTTCCTTACCCTTGTAAGCAAGTTTTACCATTTTTTGGTCGAAATCGAAAGTAGATTCTGTGTTGTAGTTCAATCCAAACGACACCTTATCGCCCACCGAAGCCGTCACATTCATCTGAATTTTCATATCAAACTCGGGCGTGGTATTGCTCCGCATGGCCTCGGTATAGGCAGGATTATCAACTTTATTGTGTTTAGCTCCAAACACAAGCTCGGCCGAACCCTGTGTTTTCACCTGCAAACCTCCGGGACCGAACACCTTATCGGCCGGCCCTAAACTAAACTTCATATCCGAAACAGAAAACTTATCTTCGTTGTCGACAGTTGCCGATGCATTTTTCTCTTTCCAGTAGTTTTGAATTTCTTTT
>JAYFRI010000027.1:0-3312 GCA_034926015.1 Paludibacter sp.
AACTGATGTCGAAGCTCGTTCAGTATTTTAGCAGCTCCAAGTAAACAGGCAGTGTGTGCATCGTGTCCGCAGGCATGCATTACGTTTTCATTTTTCGATTTCCATGGAAGATCAACCGCTTCGTCGATAGGCAAAGCATCCATATCGGCACGCAGGGCAATCACCTTTTTCTGAGGATTTATTCCTTCAATACGACCGAGAATACCGTTTCCGCCTATTCCGGCACGAAACGGAATTTGCATCTCTGTAAGTTGATCCTGAATGTATTGAGCGGTGAGGAATTCCTCAAACGAAAGTTCAGGATGGGCATGCAGATGACGATAATGCTGAATTACATCATTGCTGTATTTTAAAGTCAGTGCTTTTATTTGTTCTCTCATTGTAATGTTTTTTTTACTTAAAAACAGGACGGGTCTATAAAATGCAAAGAACAATACCCGCCTACAGAGCGTTAGGGTGTTGATTGTTTTTACTGTTCAAATTATTTGCTCTGCATTACAAAAGTAATCTTTTTTGTCGGAATAATTATTGGGAATTTTGAATTGTGTAATGTTTATAATCAAAATTAACTCAGTCGTTTGCACACCGAATATTTTTTAGTGAGGAATTAAAAATCCTTGTATTTAACTAAAATATGGTAGATATTTTAAATTCTAAGGTATAATGACAATCCTTTTTTCTATTTTTGTATTTCACAAGTTGAAGAGAAAAACTATTTATAAAACAATACCATATACTGCAAAACGCTTGTTGTACAGTGATTTTGCACATAAAGAATAACAACGTTATTAAAATATTAATTTACTTATGAGAAAGTATAGTTTATTATTGATCTGTTTTGCACTTTCAGTTGTATCGTTTGCTCAAAAAGCGGTGATTACTTTCGAAACAAAAACATGGGATTTTGGGAAAATAGCCGAAGAAGATAAGAAGGCTACTTATGTTTTTAATTTTACCAATACCGGCAAATCTCCGCTTGTAGTGAGCCGTGTTCATGCTTCGTGTGGTTGTACTACACCTACATGGACCAAGGAACCAATTGAGCCCGGGAAAAAAGGATCGGTGACTGTAGCTTACAATCCGTTGGGCAGGCCGGGTGTGTTTACAAAAACAATTACTGTTTTTACAAATGCTTCGGAAGAGAATGTTACCCTGCTTATCAAGGGTGAAGTTATACCATAAACGGCTTCAGGAAACAGTGTATATAACAAACAACAACATTATTAAAATATTAATTTACTTATGAGGAAGTATAGTTTATTACTGATCTGTTTTGCACTTTCAATTGTATCGTTTGCTCAAAAAGCGGTGATTACTTTCGAAACAAAAACATGGGATTTTGGGAAAATAGCCGAAGAAGATCAGAAGGCTACTTATGTATTTAATTTTACGAATACCGGCAATACTCCGCTTGTAGTGAGCCGTGTACAGGCTTCGTGTGGTTGTACTACGCCCACATGGACCAAAGAACCCATTGAACCCGGGAAAAAAGGATCAGTGACTGTGGCTTACAATCCGCTGGGCAGACCGGGTGTGTTTACAAAAACAATCACTGTTTATACAAATGCTTCGGAAGAGCAGGTTACGTTGCTTATCAAGGGCGAAGTGATACCAAAATCGGCTTCAGGTAACAGTGCATATCCTGTAAGCATGGGCGACTTAAGACTGAAATCGAAAGTTATTCAGATGAACAATGTGGATAAGGGAAAAAGCCAGCTCAGAACAATGGAAATTCAGAACTCGGGGAAAACAAATTTAAAACCTGTGATTGAAAATTTACCATCCTACCTGAATGCTACCGTACAACCTGAAGTGTTGAAACCTAACGAAGAAGGAACAATTACTTTTACCTTCAATAGCAGAAACACGAATCAATGGGGGCCTGTGACCGACGAAATTTACGTGATGCTGAATAATCAACGTAAGTTTTCGGAAGAATTTCAGTTAAGAGTTATAGGGAATATTGTAGAGGATTTCAGTGGGCTTACTTTGGATCAAAAACGCAAAGCTCCTATCTTGGAAGGTATAAGCCGTACGATCGATTTTGGAGTAATAAAAGCAGGAAGTAAAAAAACAGCCAAATATAAAATTGCCAATAAAGGGGTCAACCCACTCGAAGTGAGAAGAGTGATCAATAATAACAGGGAAATAAATGTACATCCTGCAAAACTGTCGGTAGGAGGAGGAAAGTCATCTTTTCTGATCATAGATTTGATGACAAAATCGTTGCCCGAAGGTGATTACAAAAAATCAATCACTTTACAAACCAACGATCCTGACAATACCTTTGTTATTCTTGTGTTGAACTGGAAAGTGCAAAAATAAATTTTCTTACGTACAAAAAAGATAATTAAAGAAGAGCTTTGATGTTTTTTAATCGCAGGGCTCTTGATTTTTTTAGCAATTTTAATCGCCAATATCTCAACTTTTTCCGAAATGCATTATCATCATCATCCCGAGAACGATCCGAATTTTAAAGGTTTAACTGTGAACCAAGGCGTTGATGCCGTTCCCACCATTAATCCTTATCAACGAACAAAACGCAAACGACGAAATTTTTCGGTAGCCGAATTTGTGGAAGGTATTGTGAAAGGCGATGTTTCGGTACTGAGTCAGGCCGTTACTTTGGTTGAGAGTTCGTTACCCGAACATCAGGCAATAGCGCAGGAGGTGATCGAAAAATGTCTTCCTTATGCCGGAAATTCGGTGCGGCTAGGCATTACAGGAGTTCCCGGAGCCGGGAAAAGTACTTTTATAGAGGCGTTGGGAATGCATCTTGTTCGGGCAAATCATAAACTGGCGGTACTGGCGATTGACCCGAGCAGCGAACGTAGCAAAGGAAGTATTCTTGGCGATAAAACCCGCATGGAAGAACTATCGGTAGCTAAAAATGCATTTATACGTCCTTCGCCATCAGCAGGTTCGCTGGGTGGTGTGGCCCGCAAAACCCGCGAAAGCATAGTGCTTTGCGAAGCAGCTGGTTTCGATACAATTTTTGTGGAGACAGTAGGAGTGGGGCAGTCGGAAACAGCCGTTCACTCAATGGTCGATTTCTTTTTACTTATTCAGCTGGCCGGAACGGGCGATGAACTTCAGGGCATTAAACGTGGAATTATGGAAATGGCTGATGGCATTGCTATTAATAAATGCGATGGCGCCAACATAGATAAAGCAAATGTGGCTAAAGTGCAATTTAAGAATGCTCTGCATTTGTTTCCTGCACCCGATTCGGGCTGGTCTCCGGATGTTGTTACCTGTTCGGCCGTTGAAAATACAGGAATTACTGATGTATGGGAAATGGTTGAAAGATAT
>JAYFRI010000168.1:0-18093 GCA_034926015.1 Paludibacter sp.
AAACCGAAGGCATTAAATACGCAGGTTCGAAACTGAAAATTATACCTTATATTGCCGGTATCGTTTCTGAGCTGGAAGGGGTGAAATCAGTTTTAGATGGTTTTAGTGGAACAACGCGGGTGTCGCAGGCTTTGGGGCAAATGGGTTTCGATACTACTTCGAACGATTTGTCGGTTTGGTCCGAAGTTTTTGCAACATGCTATCTGAAAGCCACCGGTTCCGATTTATTTTATCAGGAGCTGATCGATCACTTAAACGGCATGGAAGGATATGATGGTTGGTTCACTGAAAATTACGGAGCAACACAAGTCAATCAGAAAAAACCTTTTCAGCAAAAAAACACCCGAAAGTTAGATGCTATAAGAGACGAAATAGAACGCCTGAATCTTTCATGGGAAGATAAATGTGTGTTATTGACAAGTTTAATCTATGCCCTGGATGCTGTTGATAGTACTTTAGGACATTATGTAGCTTATCTGTCGAAATGGTCGCCGCGATCGTACAAAGATTTACATCTTAAATTACCTTCTCGTTACGAGATGAAGGGAAATAATCGGGTGATTAGAGGAGATGTTTTTGATACAATTTTGAAAGACGAGTTTGATTTTGTGTACCTCGATCCTCCTTACGGATCGAACAATGAGAAAATGCCTCCAAGCAGAGTGCGTTATAATTCTTATTATCATATCTGGACAACTGTAATTCAAAACGATCAACCAGCCATTTTTGGAAAAGCCAATCGCCGTGAAGATTCGCGTGATGGCGTTTCGGCTTCAGTGTTCGAGGAGTTCAGAAAAGATGCGGATGGACATTTTATAGCCATGAAAGCGCTGGGAGAATTGATTGAAAAAACAAAATCCCGTTATATACTATTGTCGTATAGTTCGGGGGGAAGAGCTACAAAAGGGGAGTTAAATGATATTATTTCTGCAGCCGGTAAATTGCTCAGAGCCGTTGAGATTGATTACAAAAAGAATGTAATGGGAAACATGCGCTGGACCAACGAATGGGTCAATAGTGATGGAAAATACCACGAATATCTTTTTTTAATGGAAAAATATTAAGTTGCTATAATTTCAAGTGTGTTTCGAAATAACAAAATTGTAAATTTAAATATGTCCTTAAATTATTATTCCGAAAGCGAAACAAAAGATGTCAACCCTGATGCTTATTTTATGCGTCAGGCCTTAATTGAGGCGCAAAAAGCTGCTGAGCGCGACGAAGTTCCTGTTGGTGCGGTTGTCGTTTGTCAGGGTCGCATTATTGCCCGTGGGCACAACCTGACCGAAACATTGACCGACGTAACCGCTCATGCCGAAATGCAGGCCATAACGGCTGCAGCTCAATTTCTTGGAGGCAAATACCTGATTGATTGTACGCTTTATGTAACCGTGGAACCTTGCGTTATGTGTGCCGGAGCCCTGGGATGGTCGCAGATAAGTCGCATCGTTTATGGCTCTGTCGATGAAAAAAGAGGTTTTGCCCGTTTTGCACCTGCAGCTCTTCATCCCAAAACAGAGGTTGTTGCGGGCGTGTTGGAGGAAGAATGCAGTAAACTGATGAAAGATTTTTTTAAAAGAAAAAGATAGTTCTTTCCCCGATAGAGGGTTTAATAACTCAAATTAATAACCACCAGTTCCGATTGCGTACCGATTCGGTATTGTGGCCCCCACAATCCAAGTCCGGATGAAACATAATAATGTGTTTTTCCAATCTGCCTGTAGCCGTATCCGATTTCGTACATATTTTTTACAAACAAATTTCCCGGGAAAAACTGACCGTTGTGTGTATGTCCTGATATTTGCAGGTCGATGCCATTTTTCTGAGCATCCTGCAAATGAAAGGGTTGATGGTCGAGCAAAATCAGCGGTTTGCTCTTGTCGAGTGCATTCACGATCTCCGAAAGTTCTTTTCGTTTGTGGTTGGTTTTGTCGTCGCGTCCTACAATGTAGAAACTATTGTCGATAAGTGCTGCCGAGTCGCGTAGTGTGACGATACCTGCCGTTTTCAAATATTCAGCGGTGGAATATGGATTTTCGGCATAATACTCATGATTTCCGCTAATGGCATACACACCCAAAGGCGCTTTGATCTGACTCAGCTCTTCAGCCATTTGCTGATTGATCAACGGAAGTGTGGCATTGTCTGAGACATCTCCTGCAAAAAGCACGATGTCAGGATGTTGGTCGTTGATTAAATCGATGTACTTTTTCAGGCGTTTTTTGTCAATGGAAACTCCCAAATGAATATCGCTGGCGGCTACTATTTTTAGCTGTTTATTCTGCAAAGGTTTCTCTGTCCGGAGATCAAGCGATACTATTTCGGGATGATTGAATTTATAATTTCCAATAATCATAGCTACCGTAATGCCACCTAATGTGAGTATTAAGGACCACATTCTGAATGCTTTCATTCCTGCGGGAGCAAAATGAATCAGCAGATTTGCCAACCGTACTACATCGATAATAAGAAATGACAGAAGCAGGTAAATCATAACAATCATGTAGCTGAAGCCGATGAATGTTATTGTTTTGGCAAAGGTTGGAGGCATCGAGCCACGCGCCATGATCCCGACAAGCATCGTAATAAATAAAACGACATTAGCGATCAGGTACCAAATGCCCGCATTTCGTATTGGCGAAAGTGCTTGCCAACCACGAAGCGAAACATAAAAAGCCATCAAAAAAGTAAAACCAAAAACAATCAAGAAAAACCCTGTTTTCATTCTTTTTTTTAAATTTGAATTAACAGTTCATTAAACGTAAAAATGCCGATTATGTTTTTATAGCTAACACATTTTAATTTTTCAGTCAAAACGATCAAAACGGAGAGATTGTCATTCTGTGTCGTTTAATAATACAATCAAACCCTTTATTCAATACAAATATAGCTTTGAATGATACATACGTGCGATTGTTTTATTGGTTTTTTAGCTACATTTGTAATGTTGAATTTTAAGTAGTCTGTCTGCGTTTTGATGCCAGAGTGAAATAGCTGAATTTATTCTTTTTCAAATGGATGTCTTTGTGGAGGTGTTTGCTTTCCAAATTCAGATAAAAGAGAGAAACTTAAATTCAAGAGTGTACATCAATTAATTATATGAGAAATAAATCGCTGTAAATCATATAGGTGAAAAAAAACAAATACGTTATGAAAAAACACATGCTCTTTTTATCAATGTTTTTTATGTTCAGTTACTGTTTAGCAAGTTCAAAACCTACCCGACAGATCATTGATTTTAATCAAAACTGGAAATTTAAATTAAACGATACGCTTATTGTGGGTTGGCAGGTGAAACTTGACGACAGCCAATGGCGTAAACTGGATTTGCCTCATGACTGGAGCATCGAATCTGACTTTTTGGAAAAAGCACCTGCAACGCCTGGTGGAGGTGCATTGCCCGGAGGACTTGGCTGGTACCGAAAATCTTTTACGCTGGATAAAAACTTTAAGAATAAAAAAATATTTGTCGAATTCGATGGTGTTTACCGGAACAGCGAAGTTTGGATCAACGGACAGTTGCTGGGGAAACGCCCCAATGGTTATATCTCGTTTCGTTACGATATTACTCCTTTCGTCAAAATTGGAGAGGCAAATCTGATGGCTGTGCGGGTTGACAACGCTCAGCAACCTAATTCCCGCTGGTATTCCGGCTCGGGCATTTACCGGAATGTGCGTTTGGTAATCACACAACCTGTTTATGTAGAACAATGGGGAACTTATGTGACTACGCCTGTTGTTACGTCCGATAGCGCCAAAGTCGCCATTCAGACAACAATAAAGAACGAAAAGAACATACAGCGAGCCGTAAAGGTGGAACAAAGCCTTTTTGATGTTGCCGGCAGCTTAGTGGCCAAAACTGATGCTAATTTGATATTGCCATCCGGAGCATCTAATCAGCTGTTGCAGGACATGGTAGTGCCAAAACCGGTTTTGTGGAGCATTGAAAATCCATATCTTTACAAGATAATTACAAAAATTTATGTGCAGGGGATTTTGAATGATGAGTACCAAACAAATGTTGGAATCCGTACATTTAAGTTCGATGTAGAAAAAGGCTTTTTCCTGAATGGAAAATCGGTAAAGATCAACGGCGTTTGCAATCATCATGATTTGGGTGCTTTGGGTGCTGCTGTTAATGTGCGTGCCATAGAACGACAACTCGAAATTATGAAGGCTATGGGTGTGAACGGTATTCGTACTTCACACAATCCTCCGGCTACTGAATTGCTCGAACTTTGCGATCGTATGGGCTTTATTGTAATGGACGAAGCCTTTGATATGTGGAAGAAAAGTAAAACAAAATACGATTATGCTCAGGATTTTGACAAATGGCACGAACGCGACCTTGTCGATCAGTTGTTACGCGACAGGAATCATCCGTCAGTATTTATGTGGAGCATTGGAAACGAGGTAGGCGAGCAATGGGGCGAAGAAAAAACTGAATTGGGCGACCTTCAGAATGCCAATATCGCATTGAATAATTTAAAGGTAGGAGCCAATGAGGGAAAAATGGGCCCGAATGCTCAGCTGACAAGACGATTGGTCGATATTGTGAAAAAATATGACTTGAGTAGACCTGTTACAGCCGCATGTAATGGAACGGATGATAACAATCCGCTCTTTAAATCCGAAGCATTGGACATGATTGGCTTTAATTATCACGAAAAAGAATTTGCTGATATCACAAAACGCCATCCTAAAACACCGTTTATAGTAACTGAATCTGTTTCGTCGCTCCAAACGCGTGGTTTCTACGTGCATCCGTCCGATAGTGTGATTATATGTCCGGCTACATGGGATACACCCTATTTCAATCCTACCCAGAAATGCTCAGCTTACGATAACTGCCATGCACCATGGGGATCTACTCACGAAACAAACCTGAAGATTGTAAAAAAATATCCTCATATCTCGGGGCAGTACATCTGGACTGGTTTCGACTATTTAGGTGAGCCTACTCCTTATTGGTGGCCTTCGCGCAGTTCTTTTTTTGGAATTGTCGACATTGCCGGTTTCCCTAAAGACGTTTATTATTTGTATCAGAGTGAATGGACTTCGAACGATGTGCTTCACATTTTTCCGCACTGGAACTGGGAAAAGGGGCAGGAGATTGATATTTGGGCCTATTATAACAATGCTGATGAGGTGGAACTTTACCTGAACGATGTATCGCTCGGAAAAAGAAGCAAACAAGGTGAAGATATGCACGTTGTATGGCGTGTGAAGTATGAGCCCGGAACATTGAAAGCCATTTCGAGAAAAAAAGGAAAGATGGTGTTGACAAAAGAAATAAAAACTGCCGGAACTCCTGTGGCTGCCCGATTGACTGCCGACCGCAGCGAAATTAAAGCCAATGGCAAGGACTTGTCTTTCGTAACTGTTGAATTGCTCGATAAAGATGGAAATCCATGTCCTTTGGCCGATCAGCTGGTGAAATTTACAATAGAAGGCGAAGGATTTATTGCCGGAACCGATAACGGAGATCAGAATGATCACAACTCGCTGAAAAAGCCCGAACGTCATCTTTTCTTTGGCAAATGTCTGGCGATAGTACAAAATACAGGAAAAACTGGTGAAATAGTATTAAAAGCAGAAGTTGAAGGTTTGCCTGCGAAAACAATAAAACTCTTTGCAAAATAAATTCTCAGGCTGTAATTATGTGCCGTGAATGCTGATTTGTTCTGTTTTTTCGCCTGTTTGTTTTTTAATAAAGGTGTTGTTGAAAAAATAGAATCCCATATTTGTGCAGAGCGTTATTTCTGTTCAACTAAAAACGAGCACGTAAAGGGCCGAAATGAGTGAATTGTAAATTGTTTTTCGTAAAACAGGAATAAAAAGTTATGAACAATTTGCCAATTCAAAAAAAACATCTATTTTTGCAGTCCGAATTCAAAGACTCGAAAATAACAACATAAACATCATAAGCAATGAAAAGGACATTCCAACCTTCGCAAAGAAAAAGAAGAAACAAACACGGATTCCGTGAAAGAATGGCTACTGCCAACGGTCGCCGGGTATTAGCAGCACGTCGCGCCAAAGGTAGAGCAAAGCTTACCGTTGCCGATGAAGGACGTCACAAAGCGTAACGATTCTGCTTAGAACAGTATAAAAAAAGTAAAAACTTCTACTGAAGTTTTTACTTTTTTTGTTTATAAACCTAATTCTAAGCAATAATTTCATTATTTTTGGAGAATATTTGGGTAGACTGAGAAATGTGAGCGGAACTTATCAATTAAGGCTTTAAACAATTATGGATTTAAAAAATTTTTGGAAAAATAGTTTGGGTGGATTTATTCTGAAACGTTTACTGCTTGCAATCGTTATTTTTGTTGCATTGGTATGGGTAACTATTGCGTTGATTGATGTTTATACCCATCATGGCGAATCGGAAACTGTTCCTGACTTAAGAGGATTGTATGTAGAGGAAGCCGATTTATTGCTCAATAATCATGGATTGTATTCGGTGGTGATTGATTCGGTATTTGTAAGAGATAAAAAGCTGGGAACAATTATAGAACAGATTCCTGCGGTAAATTCAACAGTAAAACGAAACCGGCCCATTTATCTGATTATTAATTCCCGTCAGGTGCGAATGATTCCTGTTCCTGATGTTAATGATGTGTCGTTCAGGCAAGCCGATGCTATGCTGAAATCAATTGGCTTAAATGTAAGCAGTGTTGAGTATTCTCCATCGGAATACAAGGATTTAGTGATTGCTATTAAGTACAGAGGACGAAACATAAGTTCAGGAATGAGAGTGCCCGAAGGAAGTTCGCTGGTATTGGTGGTAGGCAGCGGCTTAGGTGGTGAAGAATTACCTGTTCCGGGCATAAAAGGGATGAGTCTTGAAGCGGGTACGGAAGAAGCACTCAACGGGTCGATGGTGATTGGAGCTGTTGAATACGATGTGGAACCGTCCGGCAATGAAGATAAATACGTTATATACAGGCAACGTCCGGCCGAAGGAAAGTCAGTTCCTGCCGGAACACGTATTGATGTATGGCTGTCTAAAGATAAATCGATGCTAAATAAAGTGTTCGAAGAAGACGAAGCGGTGGACAAGCAGGAAAATGAAGAGTTTTTCTGATGAATTTATTTGAACTCAGGCTGCTTCTCAAAAAAATACTTATCTGTTGAATTGCATTCCGGCTTGGTTTTATAGTCCGGAAAATAAACTAAAATAGCTGTGAACGAAGAATATATCGGAGAAATAGAAGAAGATGAGTACGGAAGTGCAAACTCCGGGCAGGAGCTTTATGAACATTTCCGCTTTGTAGTTGATAAAGGGCAGGCCATGGTTCGTATTGATAAGTACCTTGTCAATTGTATGGCCAATACCTCCCGAAACCGTATACAGGAAGCGGCAGATGCAGGGAATATCCGGGTGAATGACCAACCGGTCAGATCAAGTTACCGCATTAAGCCCTTCGATGTCATTACAATTCATTTGGCCTATCCTCCAAATCAGTTTGAAATAATACCTCAGGATATTCCTATCAAAATAGTTTATGAGGACGATGATATCATACTTGTGAACAAACAACCCGGATTAGTGGTGCATCCCGGTTTTGGAAATTTTGATGGAACATTGCTGAATGCCATTGCTTATCATTTGAGAGATCTTGCCGAATTTGATCCCAACGATTCGAGGATAGGCCTTGTACATCGAATTGATAAAGATACCTCAGGTTTGCTGCTTGTAGCAAAAACTGAATATGCTAAAGCTTATCTCGGAAAGCAGTTTTTCGAAAAAACGACGCAGCGCCGGTATCAGGCCCTGGTTTGGGGAAACGTAAAAGAAGATGAAGGAACCATAGTCGGAGCTTTGGCCAGAGATCCGCGGGACAGGATGTTATTTTCTGTTTTTCCCGAAGGCGAAAATCCTTTTGCTAAACATGCGGTGACTCATTACAAAGTGCTTGAACGATTTGGTTATGTTACGCTGGTGGAGTGCAGGCTCGAAACCGGACGCACCCATCAGATTCGTGTTCACATGAAACATATCGGGCATACGCTTTTCAACGACGAGAGATATGGCGGTAATGTAATTCTCAAAGGTTCAACATCGGCTTATTACAAGCTCTTTGTGAAAAACTGTTTTTTTGCTTGTCCGCGTCAGGCTTTACACGCTAAAACGCTGGGGTTTGTCCATCCTACTACAAAAGAGTATCTGCATTTTGAGAGTGATTTGCCCGATGATATGCAGGAGTTAATTGATATGTGGCGGGCCTATGGAAAAGAGTATTTAGGCTTATAGATAATAGATTTATAAATATTTATTCCCGAAAAGGGAGCTTTTTTATGAAAAAAAACATTGCAATTGTTGCAGGAGGCGATTCGTCTGAAGTTGTGGTTTCGCTTAAAAGTGCCGCCGGGCTTTATTCTTTTATCGACAAAGAAATTTATAACGTTTTTATTGTTACGATTGTAGGCCAATTGTGGCAGGTGGAATTATCACCAAATGAGAAAGTAACAATCGACAAAAACGATTTCAGTTTTGTGCATTCAGGGCTCGTCACCAAATTTGATTTTGCCTATATTACAATTCATGGCACACCGGGCGAAAATGGAATTCTGCAGGGTTATTTTGAATTGATAGGAGTTCCTTATTCGTGTTGTGGAGTGCTCGCAGCGGCGCTTACGTTCAACAAATTTACTTGCAATCAGTACCTGAAAGGCTTTGGGGTAAAAGTGGCAGAGTCGATTGTTCTGAGAGCCGGACAGTCTGTTTCGGATCAGGAAGTTGCCTCACGCATTGGTTTTCCGTGTTTTGTGAAACCAAATGTGGGTGGTAGCAGTTTTGGAGTGACAAAGGTGAAGTCAATAGAACAATTGCAGCCTGCCATTGCGAAAGCCTTTGCCGAAGGTGAAGAAGTGATGATAGAAGCTTTCCTGTCGGGAACCGAAATAACTTGCGGAATGTACAAAACCAAACAAAAAACGGTTGTGTTTCCCGTAACGGAAGTAGTTCCTGAGAATGAATTTTTCGATTTCGATGCTAAATATAAAGGTCAGGTTCAGGAAATTACGCCTGCCCGCATTAGCGATACTCTTACTTCCGAAGTGCAAAGAATCACAGCTGAAATTTATACGATACTTGGCTGCAAAGGAATTGTCCGCATTGACTATATTATCGGAGCAGAAGAAATGATTCATTTGCTCGAAGTGAATACAACTCCGGGTATGACAGCTACAAGCTTTATTCCTCAGCAGGTGCGCGCAGCCGGACTGGAAATTAGAGATGTAATGACTGAAATTATTGAAAATGAGATAAGTTGATTTTCTGAATTGAATTCCTCCTCAACACTATAAATATAGCAACCTATGAAAACATTTAACGAGTTAAGAGATCAAATTTCTATCGAGTTGGAGAAGCTGAATTGGCAAAATGAACCGCGCGGACTTTATGAACCAATTGCATATGAACTTTCGATAGGCGGAAAAAGAGTGCGCCCTGTTCTCACAATGATGGCTTGTAATCTATTTTCGGACGACTTAAAGGCTGCCGTAGCTCCTGCCCTTGGCATTGAGGTTTTTCATAACTTCACGCTGTTGCACGACGATATAATGGATCGCGCCGATATTCGTCGTGGCTTGCCTACCGTCCATAAAAAGTGGAACGACAATACGGCTATTCTGTCGGGCGATGTGATGCTTATTGTTGCATATCAGTTGATAGCGCAAACTCCAATGCCTCATCTAAAAGAAGTGCTTGATTTGTTCTCGAAAACTGCTGCCGAAATTTGTGAAGGCCAACAGTATGATGTGGATTATGAGGCGCGTAAGAAAGTGGAAATTGATGAGTACATCGAAATGATACGGCTTAAAACGGCTGTTTTGCTTGGATGTGCACTAAAAACAGGGGCTATCATTGGTAATGCAAGTCCTGCAGATGCTAATTTGCTTTACGATGTTGGTATCAATATCGGTTTGGCATTTCAGCTGAAAGATGATTTGCTGGATGTGTATGGCGATGAGGCCACTTTCGGGAAAAAAATTGGTGGCGATATTCTTTGTAATAAAAAAACCTACCTTTTGATACAGGCGCTGGAGTGTGCTCAGGGTGAAGATAAAGTGAAACTGAATAGTTTTCTGGAGGACAAAACTCTGGGCGATGCGGAGAAAATAAAATCCGTTACGTTAATGTACGATAAACTGGGGGTGAAACAAAAATGCGAAGATAAGTTGTGCTATTACTATGAAAAGGCCATCGCAAATCTGGATAAAATTACTGTTGCGGACAATAAAAAGCAAGAATTGAGAAAATTAGCTGAAAAATTACTCTCAAGAAACGATTAATTTAATATCTTTGTGGGCAACAAACAATTTTTTGATTAATAATTCAGTAAATTGTATTTTATGCCCTATCGAAGATTACCAAATACTGATCAAGCTCGTTTGCGTGCATTGCGTGCAGCTATACATCAGTCCGAACGGCAGGCTTTTAACGACCAGGTTTTGTCTTATAAAACAATACATGAGGCTAAAACTTACCTGGGAGTTTTTGAAAAGCAATTAAGTCAGTATAAACAAATGCTTGAAAACCAGGTGTTGGCAAATAAGAAGTATCAACAAATTGTACACAACGCCCGCATTTATATTTCTCATTTCATACAGGTGCTCAATCTCGCCGTTATACGAGGAGATATTAAAAAGGACCACAAAATTTTTTATCAACTTGACCCCAATGTTCATATTGTTCCTGATTTAACAACAGAAACCGCCTTAATTCAGTGGGGAAAAGCAATTATCGATGGCGAAAACGAGCGCATACGCAATGGTGGATTGCCAATTTACAACCCAGCAATAGCAAAAGTACAGGTGCATTATGAGGTGTTTAACGAGTATAAGTCAACCCAAAAACTGCATCAGAACAGTACCAGTCGTAGTTGGGAAGAGCTTGTGAAAATCAGAGAAAAAGGCGATGCCATTATTCTTGATATCTGGAATCAGGTAGAAGCTAAATTCAAGGATGAAAAACCTTATTCAAAGCTTATCCATTGCCAGCAGTTCGGTCTTATTTATTATTATCGTAAAGGAGAGGCTGAGCTAAAAAATGAAGATGACATAACTGAATAGGACGCCGGTTACTTGATGGTGATATATTTTCGTTCGACAGTATGTGCGCTGAAATAGCCAAGTTTTGCTCCCTTCAAATTTGTATACGGATTGGCAGGGCTTGATGAATTAGGCCCCATATTTACATTTCCCATGCTTTCGAAATACTCATAAACAGCTTTGTCGATACATTGCATCTCGACAATGAATACATCGCCCGGTTTCAAATCTGCATCGTAAATAATTATATTTCTTTCGGAGGTATTACCGTTTGTAAGGCGGTCGTCAACAATATTATTTCCTTTAGCTGCTCTGTCATTGACGCTCACTACAAAACGATAAAAATTAGTTTCGTTGCCCGGATCGCTGTACTTTATTTTTATCTCATAAAAATTTGCCTCCTGAAAACTATCAGTCGGAGGACCACCACCCGGATAAATTGAATTGATAACGCTGACAGTGTCGATTTTCACCCACGAAGGCATGGTGGATGTAGAGTTAATTGTTGACGAGCCGTCGTTTACAGTCAGAGTATAAGTTGTTCCTGGTTCGCCAAAGAAATTGCTTTTAGTGCCATAATAGCCCGGCGACATCTCGCTCAGTACTACGATTCGTCCATGATTGTCTTTCAGACTGACATGTGCATTTTCAACCGCCGGAAACCGGTCTCCTTCATTCAGGCTGTTTGTTTTTGTAAGTCGCACAAGAGGTGGTTCATTCATTCCTATTGTGGCTTCAATAACAATTTGTGGCTCTGCCGAAATTGTTTTTATATCAATAAGTTCGGTGCACGACGCAATTGCGAAAGCAAAGACAACTGTTGATATACATATTTTTATAAAGGATTGAAGCATGATCTGTTAGAATTTGAAATTGTAAGTAATAGAAGGGACATAAGTGAAAAGATAGGTTTTGACAGCTACCGTTTTGCTTGGGTCGTTTTCGTCCTGCTGAAAATCAATTGAAAATGGGTTTTTATGGCCGTAAGCATTGTAAACCGAGAAGTTCAGACTGCTTTCAAATTGCTTTGTCTTTTTTAAGCTCCGGGTGGCTCCTATGTCGAGCCGGTGATAATCTGGCATTCGGTAGCCATTTCGTTCGGTGTAGTAATACTGCACATTGCCATTGATGATGTATTTGCCGCTTGGAAATGTGACAGCGTTTCCTGTATTGTAGACCCACGACGCGGAAACAGACCATTTTTTATTTAGTTCATAAATTCCCACCACCGAAACATCGTGTTTTATGTCCTGCTTTGCCGGATACCATTTGTCGTTATTCACGCCGTCAATTCGTCTTTCGGAAGTAGAGTAGGTGTATCCTATCCAACCGGTAATTTTACCTGTTTTCTTTTTGAGGAGTAGCTCCAGGCCATAAGCGCGCCCGACGCCAAAAAGTAATTCTCCCTCAATCTTGTCGTTGGCATTGATGTCGGCTCCATTTTTAAGGTCAATTTGATTTTGCATCCAACGGTAGTATATTTCGCTGCTGAACTGATATTTGTCCTTGCTGAAATTAAGAAAATATCCCAATGATAGTTGATCGCTTATTTCGGGTTTTACATTGTTGCTCGACGAGATCCAAATGTCTGTTGGCATGGAGGACGTAGAGTTGGAAACAAGATGAAGGTTTTGTGTGTTGCGCGTATAACTTGTTTTTAGCGAACTTTGGTCGTTAAGAATCCATGCTATATTGATGCGGGGTTCGATATTAACGTAATTCTGAACAATCTCTCCTTTGCCGTAGGTGGTGGTGCTGTTTACTTCACCGTTTTTGTAAGTATAGAATTCGCCCGGACCCAAAAGGTAATAGGCTGACAAACGTACGCCATAGTTAATATTCAGATTGTACGATGGTTTCCATACATGGTTGGCGTAAATGGCATTGTCGCTGGCATGTTTCTTTTGCAAGACAAGTGGCAATATGTCACTGTCCTCCGATAGCTCAAGTTGTCCGGGAATAATGGTTTGGTAGATAGAGCTGAGACCGAACGAAACAGTGTTTTTATTGTTGCTGAAAAACTGAAATTCATGCTTCAGGTTCCAGTTTTTAATCATCGACGTGAGGCTGAAGCCTGCATCCTGCATGATGTCGACGTTGTAGTCGAAATCGGAATAAATAATTGAAGTGTTGCTGAACAACCTTTCGTTCCAGATGTGGTTCCAGCGAATTGTTCCTGTGCTGTTTCCCCAGTTAATTCCAAATCTGTCCTGAAATTCGAAAACATCGCGTCCGAAGTAGCCCGAAAGAAAAAGTCGGTTTTTGTTGTCGATTTTATAATTCAGTTTTGCATTCAGGTCGTAGAAATAGAGTTGATTGTTGTTGATGAGTTCATCCGTCGAAAGCTTAAGAAATAAATCGGCATAAGTACGTCTGCCGGTGATAAGAAACGAACTTTTGTCCTCTACAATAGGTCCTTCAATGTTCAGGCGCGAAGATATCAGTCCGATGCCTCCGCCCACATGATACTTCTGATTATTCCCATCATTCATTTTCACATCCAGTACCGACGATATGCGACCGCCGTATTCTGAAGGTGCTGTGCCTTTGAACATTTGTATGTCCTTTATTGCATCGCTGTTGAAAGTAGAAAAGAAGCCAAGTAAGTGGTCGGCATTGTATACTGTTGCTTCGTCAAGCAGAATAAGGTTCTGAGAGTTATTACCTCCCCGGACATACATTCCTCCACTACCTTCGCCAACGGATTTTATGCCCGGCGTTAGTTTCAGGGTTTTCATTATGTCTGCTTCGCCGAAAAGTACGGGGATTTTAGAAATTTCTTTTATCTCCAGTTTTTCGGCGCCCATTTCGGTGGAGGTGATGTTGTGGTTTTTACGTAGTGCAATGATTTCAACATCGTTCAGCTGGCGTGTTTCGGGTTCGAGCCTGAAATTAATTTGCTTATTTTCGGTGAAACTTACTGTGGTGGATATGGTTTTATATCCAAGGTACGAAACCATTAGTGTGTATTTGCCTTCGGGCAAAGTGAGCGAATAATATCCGTAAGCATTCGTTGTCGCGCCTGTGCCCACCAATTCGGTCACAATAACGCTTGCTCCTATCAGGCTTTCACCGGTGCTGTTGTCGGTAATTGTGCCACTTATCGAATGTTTCGTCGAAGCAAAGGTCAGTCCGTAAAAAAACGACAATAAAACAAAGCAAACTAAATTTCTCATAGCTTTATAAGTACTTTATTTATTCAAAAATGTAAAAATAAAGTGTTTTGTCTCCAAAGGGGGTAGTTTTTTATATATTTATCTGATTATTAACTTTCATCAATAAAGACATTCGTAAAAATGCTTTATGTCACTGCGGGTGTGAGTGTGATCTGAAAATTACACATCCACGCCAAGTATGAACTTGAGTGCATAACCCACGAAAAATGAAAATGCAGCTACTCCCATACTTATAGTGGCCATTTCCAGAAATCGTGCTTTGAAATTCAGGTCTTTTGCTGTTGAAATATAATAATTGAACACAAAGATAATAAGAATGGCTGTTGCTAAAGTGATGCCCAATGCTAAGAACTTGCTTGTAATCACCAAAAAGGGAAGAATGAGCAGGATAACTGTGAAAAAATATGCGACACCGGTATAGACAGCCGATTTTCGTGCTTTCGGGTCACCTTCGGCTTTCGACGAAAGATAATCAGAAGCTGCCATCGATAACGCTGCCGAAATCCCGGTAACGAGCCCTACGAGCGAAATAATTTTGTTGTCGCTGAGTGCAAGCGTAAAGCCGGCTAGTGCACCTGTAAGTTCAACGAGTGCATCGTTGAGTCCAAGCACAATGGAACCAACATAGTGCAGGGCTTCTTCATCGAGCATTGCAAGCAGCCTCTTTTCGTGTTCGAGTTCAACCCTGGCAAATTCTCTGGCTTCGGGGTAATGATCCTTGAGCTGGTCGTAGATTTTTGAACCAGTGCCTTCGCGTTTCTCCATTAATTTCAGAACAAATGACAGACCGAGTAACCTGGCCAGCCACACAATGCGGAAAACACGCCACATGTCGGGCTTTAGCTCTTGCCCCGATATGTTTTGCCAGAAAATAGCATGTCCTTTTTCCTGCATTCCAATTTTTCGTAGTATCTCGGCATTGTTTTTATCTTTGGATATTTCGGCAAGTCGCATATATACGAGGTGCTCTGTTTCTTCGGCGCTTTGAACCAAAAGTATAATTTTATTTAATTTCTGTTCCATGTTTTTAGTTTAATATCTTGTTTGTTATGCCGGAAATGCAAGCCAAAACCATTGTTGGTGCAGGGTTGTCAGATTTACTGTAGTAATAACCATTTTTATATAAAAAAAGTTGCGTATGAATTGTAAAATTTATTATCTTCGCATACTGAAAATCACATGTTATGAGAAAGTTAGTTTTTCTCGTTATTTTAAATTTCTTTTCTCTGGTTTGTTTCTCTTTTTCTCCTGTCAAGCCGGTTGCAACCGTTCCTTTCGAAATGGTCGGCAGTTATGTTGTTGTCCAGGTCCGCATTAATAATTCAAACAAATTATCGCTTGTACTCGATACGGGTGTAAGAAGCACTATTATTACCGAGTTGCTGCCCGGCGACAGCATAGATCTTGACTATACAAATGTACGCGATTTACAGGGGTTGGGTCAGGGCGTCAAGCTAAATGCGTATTTAAGTAGTTCGAATACATTACAACTATCAAGAAAGTTCAAACTCACCAATAAAACAGTTTACGTTCTTCAGGAAGATGTTTTTAATCTTACGCGTCAAACCGGTACAAAAATCAACGGCTTACTTGGAGCTGATTTTTTTCAGGACTATATTGTGCAGATCGATTATACGAAAGGACGTTTGAGGTTTTACGATAAAGATGCTTTCGAAGTTCCAAAAGGTTATGGTGTGATGCCCATGACGATAGAGAAGCAAAAAATGTACATCCATCTTTCGGTGCTCGAAACCGATACTGCACGCAGAAGTATTAAAATGCTGATCGATACCGGAGCAGAACTTAATGCCTGGTTTCAAACGCTTACAAATAGCGCTATTAATATTCCCGAAAAATCGATTCATGGCAGGATTGGACAAGGGTTGAGTGGCGAAGTGACAGGTATTTTTGCCCGTGTACCACAAATCTGTATTGCTAATTTCTGTGTAAAAGATCCGATTGTTGCTTTCCCCGATTCGGCGGCAATAGCTGACATCATTCATAATACCGATAGAGATGGTACGATTGGCAGTCAGCTGTTGGCGCGCTTTAATCTCATTATTGATACATTCAATGAAAAGTTTTATTTCAAACCCAACTCAAGATTTAACGATCCGTTTACTTACAATATCGCAGGGGTAGAAGTGGCACTGGCCATGGCTTTTATCCCTCAAATTGAAGTTGTAAACGTGTGGAAAGGTTCACCGGCCGAACGTGCGGGACTTCAGGTGGGAGATGTTATTAATGAAATTAATTTTACAAAAGTATTTGGCCTCACTTTGCCAAATGTCAGAGCATATTTTGAGCGGCCCACAAAACGACCACTTCAGTTGACAATTCAGCGTAACTCCGAAATGCTGAGGCTTGAAATAGATATGAGGGCAAAGATTTAAACCATTCAGTTTTTATTCGTCCCTTTCTGTGCGAGAAATATCGTGCAGTATTATTTCTTCTAGTAACGGTTACCATCCGAAATCTGATAGGACAGTACGAGCGAAAGCGTTGAGAAAGCATCGTGCGGCATTCCACCATTAACACCTTCGATCATGTCAGTGAATGCGTAATGAAAATCAAATTCGGCACCCAGCGATAGATTGCCGAATAATTCATGTTTATAGCCAATGCCTATAGGGACAACAGGACTTGTATTTGTTTTTGTTGTTTTTTCTTTTGGAACCAGTTGTTTTTCGTTTACATAGTTGCTATACATGAGGCCTACTCCACCGAAAAGATAAAGTGACCTGGCTCTTGTGTAATAAGCTGCAAACAAGCGGTATTCGAAACGGCCAGTAAGTTCGAATACGCTTGAACGAAAGGCGTAATCTGCATCCTTACGGTCGTATATGCCGGAATGCACTGCTATTTTATATGCCCAATATTCGTCTATAGATTGATGAAAGCCAACAGATAATAATACATTGGCACGCATAGGTTGATTGAATGAGTTTCGCGTATATAAATAATCTTCGTGAAACGGTCTCCCGATGTCGCCTAAAAGTAATGTGGAAGGACCCGCAGTGATGTCGATGGAGGTTCCATTGTACGTTATCTGCCTTCTTTGTGCCGATATTAGTAATGGAATAATGCCGAGTATTATGATAATGATGATTCTACGCATATTTGTTTAGCCAGATTACCACCAGTTACAGTTGCATTTATCATCGGGTACATCGCCATAAACCTTGTAGGTAAGCGTGAAGTTCAGGTTGGAGAGCACATCGTTGTTGCGCGAATTGGGTGTTGTTACACAGTCGAGATAATCGGTAAAAGTGTAGCGCCAGCCAAATTCGGCTCCCAGCGAAAATCGCGTAGAAAACCTATACTGATAGCCAATGCCAAAAGGCATTACCGGGGTGATGCCCGGGCCGTTTACAGTGTCGATAGGGCGTGGTCCACCATCTCTGATAAGTATTGGTTGATAACTGAGTATACCTGCTCCTGCAAAAATATACACAAGATTTGGGGTGCGGCGACGGGCGTAGGGTCCTCCGTACAAAGTGTATTCGCTTTGTAGAGAGATTTCGGTGATGTCCGACGTAAATGAGTAGCCACGCGTTGGATTTGAGGTGCCTTCGTCGGTGCCTGCAAACTGTCCGTAGGCCAAAGTGCCTTTTAATCCGAAGTTGTTAGGAAAATGCTGACGAAAACCAATTGAGTAAAGAAAACGTGTTTTGGTCATATCCCAGTCGGTGCTTCCCAGGAATATCTGGTCTTCAATACGTCCGCCTACATCGCCAAAAAGATATGCCGGACCCACACCTGATAACATTACTGAGAAAATCCCTGGAATATCATGCGTAAATTGTCCGAGCGAACGCTTTTGAGCTGCGATAAAGTTGCTAATAAGTATAAGAAT
>JAYFRI010000050.1:0-1962 GCA_034926015.1 Paludibacter sp.
GGCAGCATCTTCAGTTCAGGAATTTAAACTCCCCGAATTAGGAGAGAATATCAGCAAAGCAACCATTATAAAAGTAATGGTGACAGTGGGCGAAAAGGTAAGTGCCGACCAATCGGTACTTGAACTTGAAACCGATAAAGCTACCATCGAAGTACCTTCGACAGTAGCCGGAACGATCACAGAACTACTTGTTGCCGAAGGAGATGTAATAGAAATTGGAGCAGTCATCTTCAAAGTCTCGGAAGCCTCAGCAGTTCAAAGTCAACCTTCAGCACCCGTAGCAGCACCAGCACCTGTTGTTGCCGAAAAAACAGCAAAAACAATTGTTCCTCAGCAAGCTGTAGTTGCCGATGCTCCTAAAGTTATTCCTGTAGAAAACCAACCACCGATTTTGCAAAATGCAGCTCCTGCCGCTCCTTCCGTTCGAAGGTTAGCGCGCGAGATAGGCGTAGATGTAAATAATGTCAAAGGCACAGGGCCCGGCGGGCGTATACTACTTGATGATGTGAAAGCCTACAGCAAAGCACTGCATCAGCAACGGAACGAAATACAACACATCAAAGCAGAACAACATCAGGAACCATTGCCTGATTTCTCGAAATTCGGAGCAGTGGAACGCCAGGCAATGTCGAATATCCGCTACAAAACAGCAGAACATTTAAGCTATGCATGGCACACCATTCCGCACGTGACTCAGTTTGACAAAGCAGACATCACGGCACTGGAAGAGTTCCGGAAGAGTTATGCTAAGACAGCCGAGAAACAGGGTGTAAAACTAACTGTGACTGCTATTCTTGTAAAAATCATTGCCTCGGCGCTCAAAAAGTTCCCGCAGTTCAATGCCAGCGTGGATATGCAAACTAAAGAAGTGATCTACAAGAAATACCTCAACATAGGTATAGCAGTAGATACTGAATTCGGATTGATTGTACCGGTGATTAAAAATGCTGATGAGCTGAATGTGATTGAAATTTCGCGAGAAATGAATGCGCTGGCCGAAAGAGCCCGCAACAAAAAAGCAAGTATTACCGATATGCAGGGCGGATGTTTCACAATCACCAATCTTGGCGGTATAGGCGGAACATTCTTTACCCCTATCATCAATGCCCCTGAAGTTGCCATTCTTGGTGTTTCTAGAGGCAATATGGAGCCAGTGTATATCGATGGTAAATTTGAGCCACGACTGTTGTTGCCACTTTCGCTTTCGTACGATCACAGGGTGATAGACGGCGCCGATGGCATACGTTTCTTTCGCTGGGTAATTGATGCGATCGAAAACCCAATGAAATTTATTGTTGAAGGAAAATAATTCAACATTTATTCAATTAGTATTTATCTTTATAGAAAAAAATATATGAGTCAAAATATAGTTGTAATCGGAGGTGGACCCGGCGGATATGCTGCTGCATTTTATGCCGCCGATCTGGGCATGAATGTAACATTGATTGACCTGGAGAAAAACCCGGGCGGTGTATGTCTGTACCGCGGTTGTATTCCATCGAAAGCATTGCTGCATGTGGCTAAACTTTTGAACGAAACAAAAGAAGCCAAAGAATGGGGCATCGACTTTGGTGAACCACAAATCGACCTTGATAAACTTCGCGGATTTAAGAACAAGGTAGTTTCGAAACTCACCGGAGGGCTGGGTATACTCAGCAAACAGCGTAAAATTAATTTCGTACAGGGACGGGCGAAGTTCATTTCGTCGACAAGTGTTCAGGTAACAAAAGAAGATGGCTCAACGGAGCTTATTTCGTACGACAAGGCTATCATAGCCACAGGGTCGGTGATTGCCACTATCCCATCGTTGCAGATTGAAAGCAAGCGCCTGCTGAACTCCACTTCGGCGCTCGATTTACCAGCCATTCCCAAATCACTACTTGTAGTGGGAGGCGGCTACATCGGTCTCGAATTAGGATCGGTTTATTCGGCACTCGGCACTCAGGTGTCGGTTGTGGAGTT
>JAYFRI010000239.1:0-2297 GCA_034926015.1 Paludibacter sp.
CATTTACAAACCAAACTCTTGCTCAGATAGAGCTGTACACCAAGGATTATCCGGTAAATGTATATCGTTTACCAAAACATTTAGACGAAGAAGTAGCACGTCTGCACCTCGAACAACTCGGTGTGAAACTTACCGTACTTACCCCTGAACAGGCTGCTTATATTGGCGTCGATCAAAACGGCCCGTATAAACCTGAGCATTACAGATATTAATTCTTTTTAGAGTCAGGTTTGCTCTCATCCTGAAATTCTTTTTATATTTCAAACTGCCTTCGGCCTTAGGGTTGAAGGCAGTTTTTATTTCAAAAAGTTTGTGAAATGCAGCAAATAAATATTATTTCAACCAAATACTTGTACCCAAACGAAAACCAAGATGTTGATCCATTTCTACTTCTTCCGGTAAAAATCCTTGTGTTTTTACAATGAGTCCCACGTTCAGAGAAATACCTGAGAGATGTGATTTTTTTTGGACATTAAAACGATACTTACAAAGTACATCTACGGCGCCACCAAAGTCACCTTTCTTTTCTGTAAAAGATAAGTTCGTTGGCTGTTGCCATCCGTGAAGTATTAAGGTTGTGTATACGCTTTTAAATGGACTAATGTCGTTGATGTCGCCTCCGAAAGCTGGAAACCAATTTGTTCTGTTTTGGAACTGACGAAGATAAAGATGCATTTTAAGCTTATTTGTCTTAATCCAGAAATGTTCATCAATGAAATCTCCAAAAGGCGACATTGAATATCCTAAATTGAAATTTAGGCTGGTTGTGCTGTTTATTTTAATGCTCTTTTTCATAAAAAGAGTTGGGTCAATTAAGTTGATCATTGAACGCCACCCCACCCGCTTAACGAATTGTCTCTCGGATGCCAGTAAATCATCGTAATCCACATAT
Organism: Paludibacter sp.; assembly: GCA_034926015.1. Classification (GTDB taxonomy): domain Bacteria; phylum Bacteroidota; class Bacteroidia; order Bacteroidales; family Paludibacteraceae; genus Paludibacter. The sequence continues at coordinate 893 of JAYFRI010000239.1, forward strand.
CTTTTGAAATTCATTGTCGGGTTATGTAGCGCCCGAATTGCCCCATATACATCCATACCGGCAATGTCTCGCTTCAATTCATTTGATTCTTGTTCTATGTTGATATTGTATTTTAGTAGTCCTATCGAATAATATGATACCATTGAAAATTTTCGAATAAAATATTCAATCCATAATACCTTCATGCTTTCTTGTTCGAAATTTAGCAACGAATTTTCCCGTAGAAGCATATTGTAGTCTGATTCCAAGCCTCCGGTGTAAGTTCTTACTGCAACAGGTAGGTTGATATTTCTTAAGTCAATAAGAGTTTTGTCAGTAACGCCGGTAACATAAGCTGCCAGATTTCTATTAAAGTATGGTCGTGAAATAGCACCAATTTCTTCATTAGTTAAAATTGAACGGTGTCCTTCTTCGTGTGTGAGTGGCATGAAAAATAAACTTTGCAAAAGTAATTGAGCTATCATACCTTTTTTAGATGAAAATGATTTATTTAACCCGTTGATGGCGAGTCGGTAAATGCTCAAAGAATTTTCATTTGACTGACGCATTGTAAGCAATGCTGTGGGTTTATCCTGAATGATAAAAGAGATTTCCTTTTCTGCTATTGTGTCAAAAGAGATACTGTTACTTCGGAGTTGCGTGAATGCATAGCTTGTACTAAATAAACAAACGCCAAAGATGATTGCTAAATACTTTTTCATTAAATATTTCGATTAGATTGTGTCTGTGTCTTTTTAGTTTACATCAGGATGGTATTATTCAGTTGTTTTTGTCTCAATTTTGTTCTGCTTTAATTTGTTGTTTTGCAATTGCTTGGTTTAATAAATAAAACTTTTTTCGATCAGTTCTTTGTAATTTAGAAAAAATGCCGTATCTTTGCACTCGCAAAACAAAACAATGGCTGCGTAGCTCAACTGAATAGAGTACCACACTACGGATGTGGGGGTTACAGGTTTGAATCCTGTCGCGGTCACTTATTTAAAAGTACATTTCTCCTTGGTAGTTTATTAATTATCAAGGAGTTTTTGTTTTAATGATCTTCCTTTTTTTTTAGCTATTTCAAGGTTTTTTTGTAATGAATGATTTTTCTCAGGTCCGAAAGATGTTCTTCTTTGAGAATTGTCATCGAAAGCGGAATAAGTTTTCCTATTAATGTGGCATTCCTAAAACGCTGTTTTATTTCATCGCTTATTGCTAATTCCAAAACGCCCTGACGTGTTTTTTCAGTAAAATAGAAACTTGTTTTTATGCCTGTATCCCATACAGAAAGCCAAAAAACAGTTTTTTTTCTGTAGCTCACTTTACAGAGCCATGCTTTCCCATCGTTGTAATAATTCCATTCAGGGTTTAATTCAAATTCAGGGCCGGTGATTGTTGTGTGTAGTTTTTTGTAAATCGAAAAAAT
>JAYFRI010000269.1:0-9672 GCA_034926015.1 Paludibacter sp.
GGAAGTGCCCCAATTATATATTTCCTTCAGTTTCAATTTTATTCGGTCAGAAACAAGATCATTTTTTCCACCGCTTTTTCGCACACCTGACAAAAAGCAGATGCTTCGTTGGTGCGCATCCGGCAGTCGTAAGCCGGTCGATACATGCCCTTTGTGAGGTAGCCACCTCCTTCGAAAACGCCTACCTTCAGTTTCTTTGTGGCATTGGTTACTTTTGTTGGAATTGTAATTTCTGGTGTAAGGTCATTTTTCCATTTGGTGTCGAAGCGTACCAGCGAAGTCAGATTTGGTTCCCAGGGTTCTTGTTTTATATCGTACATATCGTCAAGTACATCGGGATTTTCCTTGAAGTATTCATCGCCAAGTCCGGCAAATGAGTGACCAAATTCGTGAACAACGACTTCTTTCTGTGCGCGTTTGCTGTCGGCCGATGCAAATGCATAGAAGTTATAAATACCTCCGCCTCCATATTCAGAAGTATTGGCAAGTACGTAAATAGCATCGTAAGGTACGGCTGCGGCAAGATCGCGAAGAGCAAATACATGAGGTGTTGTAAGGTATCGGGGTTCGTAGAAAGTGTAGAAGTGCGATCCGACGACCGTGTTGATCCATTTGTCTAAGTGAGGCATAGAAACACCTGAATTTTCCGAAATGGCGCCCACAGCATACACATTGATCCGATTCCTGTATTTTGCAAAGGGCTCATGGGTAAAAAGGCTTTCGGCTAATTTTTGCGCATCGGCAAAAAATTTTTCCTGTTCTGCTTCGGTGTAACCTTCTGCTATCACAGCGATATCAATGCCTTTTTCGGGAGAAGTGGTTTTGAAAATCTCTTTAACAGCAACTTTCTCTGGTTTATTTCTACGGATAAGTTTGTCGTCGGGCGAAAATCCAAACTGAAGCAATGTTTCCCATTTGTCAAAATCAAGGCGCTTTTCTATCGTCACTTTTACCGGATTTTTCGGAAAAGGAAACTGAATGGTTTGTTCGTAGCTTTTATTCAGTCGTTTGGCTTCGTCGCTTGTTTGCCATTCAAAGTACAGAGTACTAAATCCATCTGTGTATATTAAATCATTGGTGGTACTATCGGTTACCTGAAAACGATATTCGCCCAGGTTGAGGTCGGTTGCTAAACCGGATCGTCTGCCGCCCCAAAAAGGTTCTTCTTTTATTTTATCAAGATATGCGGCTGTGGTTGTTGCATTTCCACAAAGCAGAAAGTCGATACGACAGGCAGTATTTGTAAAATAAGTATGATACGACTGCGCCAAAGAGGATAATGAAAAAATAAAAAAGAGGGAAATACTGAAAGAAATCTTTTTCATGGAATACTATGTTTTTATTGAATGCGCAAATTAAATCAAAATATATGAAAACTAATCTCCCTTTTCTCAGTATTTTCACTGAAGCTATTTCAGTATTCCCCCTTTTTCTTGTTAACTATTCTTTTTTATACCAGTGTTTTTAAAATTATTTTTTTGCAATTGCTTTGTTCTTGTGGGCGGCAACTACTTCTAGCTCCGGAAGTTGAATGTTTGATGTCTTCAATACGAGTGTTTTTAGGTCGACAATTTGATTATTTTCGTCGACGGTAATTTTTCTTGTTTCGTTTTTGTCACAACCAACCTGACGTAACGAGAGAATATATTCACCAGGTTCAACGTTTTCGATTATAAAATCGCCGTTTTCATTACACATATCTCCTTCAATAATGTTCATTGAATTAGTGGACAGGATAGTAGCAGTGGCATATTCCACCGGTTGGTTGCTGTCGGTGAGGATCCGGCCTTTGATTGTGGTGTTTGCATTTGCAAATGTAACGATGTAAAGTAGCATGATTCCCGAAAGGATGAGAATTCTGTAGACTTTTTGTTTGTTATTTGTTTTCATTTTGTTTTCGTTTTTTTGAATGTTTATAGTTGTTATTTTGAACTTCTGTTTTGTTCTTCGCTCGACGAAGTGGAGCGGTTGGCACGGGTTTTAAAATCATCTTTTCCGAAACGATAATTGAAGCTGATATTTAGTCGGCGCGAATCCCATTTATTCATTACATCAATGTAAACGCTCTCGCTTTTGACGTAGGCTCCACCATTTGCTGTTTTGAAAATGTCGCTTACAGCTATTTTTATGGTTCCCTGTTCTTTCAGAATTTTTCTTTGCAATCCTAAATCAATTGTATAGTAGGGGAGCACAACAATGTTACTTACCAATTGTTTCGAGGAGTAGCGTCCGCTTACCTCAAAGTCGATGTTGTAAGGTAATGTAAAGTTATTGCTCATGTTAGCAATCATACTCTTCTGATTTATTGCGTCTTTTTCGTTGTCATCCATCTGTATTGTTTTGTACATGCCTGTTATTGTTCCATTGAATCTCCACCATTTGAAAGGTTGAAATTGAAATGTTTCAGAGATGTTTAAATCCAATGAATTATTCATGTTTTCGTTTGTTTGGTACATTGTTTTCAAAGCATCGTTCTGGCGGATGACCTGGGTGAATAAACCTTTTGTGTAATTGGCTCCAATACTTGTAATTAGTGCTCCTTTGTAACTATGGCTAAGTCCGGCCGAGTGTGTGAACTGTGGTTTCAGGTTCGGGTTACCCACATTATAAGTGTAAGGATCTACCATCCAAATAAATGGATTCAGAGTATGATAACTAGGGCGTCCAATTCGATAGCTGTACTTGAAGTTGATATTGTGTTTTTCGTTCAACTCTTGTTGTGCAAAGAACGACGGAAACAGTTTCAGATAGCTGGTATCGTTCACCTGATTGGTAGTTACCGAAGTACCTTTCGACATTGTGTTTTCGAGGCGAAGTCCCAATTGCAAAGTTGTTTTGTTCATTTGAAAGCGTCCGTTAACATATGCTGCCTGGATATTTTCTTCGTATTTAAAGTAATCACTTTGTGTCATATATCCGCTCATGTCGATACGACTATCGGTATTTACTGTACTGGTTTTAAGACCTGCTTCAAAGTTTGTGTTCTTGTTCAGGGGCAACACATAATCAAGTTTTGACGTGAATATCTTTATATTGCTTCCCTGATTTGTGTTTACATTAATGGGGTGATGCAGTGCTGCACCGTGTTTGTCGTAGTATTCTCCTTTTTGTGCATTCGGACCGCTAAAATCAAATTGAGCATAATCCATATCGAACGAGAGTGCTTGCCCGGTGGTGTCAATGTCCCATTTGTAATTTACATTATAGGTTTTATTGAGCCATTTGTTACTCGAGTTGGCTGCAGTTACCAATGTTGAATCGATGTTTTTGTTTTTATCGGTAAATGAAGTGGTACTGTTCTCGATGTTCGCGTTCGATCCGTTGTTTCCTCTGAACATAGCGCTGATAACGTGGTTTTTAGCAATGTAGTAATCAGCTCCAATTTTGTAGTTATGACCGCTTCCCTTGTAGTCTCCTTCGTTGTATATCAGTTGATAAGCTCCTTTTAATGCTGTGCTTGTGTATCGGCGTGAAGCATCCATGCTGTTCCAGCCTGCCCAGTTATAGTTCGAATAGTTGCCATAGATATTGAACTTATTGTATTTCATATTCAAATCTATACCTCCATTCCAACCAAATTTGTTGGCAACATCAATCCCTCCATTTACGTTTCCATTAAATCCAGGAGTTTTCACATGTTTGGTTTTGATATTTATAATTCCAGAATTTCCTTCGGCATCGTAGCGAGCCGATGGGTTTTCGATAATTTCAATTTTATCAACGTTTTTTCCCTGCATACCTTTAAGCAATGATGCTAATTGTGTTGCCGATACATAGGTCGGTTTATCATCAATAAGTACTTTAACGCCCTGCATGCCTTTCAGGCTGATGTTGTCGTTGTTGTCGATAGTAACGCCGGGGAGTTTTCGCAGAATTTCGTACACATTTTCTGATGCTGTTGTAATAGATGCTTCAGGGTTGATTACCATTTTATCAACCGATTGTTCGATGAACTGTTTTTTTGCTGTAACTACTACATCGTTCAGCAGTTCGGAGCTTTCACGAAGTGTGATTTTTTGTTCTATAATTTTTTTCTTTCCATCTACAATTACTTTTTCTATATCAATGCGGTCGTATCCTAACATACTTACTGATAAAATGTATTCGCCCTGATCTACTTTACCGATCGAGAATTCTCCTTTGTCATTACATACTTCGCCCTTTACGATTTCTTTAGTCGCCGGACTTATTAGAGTGGCTGTGGCAAATTCTATAGGTTGATTTTTTTCGTCGGTAACTTTACCTTTGATGGTGGCTGTCATAACTTCAGCCGATAATAAAACTGAGTTTAATGTGAGAGTGATAAACAATAGTGTTTTGATTAATTTTGATTTCATTTGAGTATTATTATTTTGATTTTTTTTGTTTCCTGTTTTAAGTATGACGATTGTGTATTCAAAATATTACATCGATAATCGATATTTATTTTTTTTATAGCAATAAATTTATGAACTCATTTCTTTTTTATAGCTTTGCTGTTTGTTTTTCTGTTGCTGTTTTGTTGTATTTGTATATTGGTGTAACAGTGCAATAGTACACTGCAAAAGTATTTTCATTTTGAATAATCTGCAAGAAAATGAAGTTAAAAAACGTTAATGTGATAAAATATCTTTTCATTATTACTTAAACTTCAGTAAATCAGATTATATTGTGCTTGTTTAAAATCGTTCCCATAGAATTTCAAAAATGTAAGCAGAGAATATCTGAAGTCAAAACACTTATTTTCTTTGTTTTTCTGTCTGTAATAATTCCTTTAGTTTGCGGTTTTTGTGGGTGAAAGTGAAAAGTATTTGTATTTTTGTCTCCCGGCTGAATTTTTACCGATGTAGGCCTTGGAATAAAAACACAATAAATTTCAATATATAATTATGAGATGCAGATTAATAATTGCTGTCATGTTTTTCGTTTCCTTATCGCTTTTTGCACAGAAAAAACCGTTGAAAATATCTGATTTTGCCGACTGGAATAGAATAGAGAACCGCTTAATAAGTCCGAACGGTAAATTTGTGGCGTTCGAAATCAATAAACAAAAAGGCGATGGGCTGCTTATTATATATAATGTATCGCAACAAAAAAGTGATACGATTAAATATGGTTATAATGCCTGCTTTTCGCCCAATTCCGATTATATCGCTTTTTCGATTAAAATCCCGGAAGACACACTGAGAAAACTTAAACTTTCAAAAACCAAGAAAGAGTTAATGCCAAAAGATGGATTGGGTGTTTTTAATCTGCTGAACAGAAAACTTACACAGTTCGAAAATGTCAAGAAATTTCAGATGTCAGAGGAGCAAAGCAATTGGTTAGCATTTTTGAAGGAGGTCCCGACAAGCGTTAAGGATAGTTCCGGTACAAAATTGAATGAAAGAACCTACAATAAACAACTGAACGCATCTAAAACAACAAAGCCCAAAGAAAAATATCAATTAATTGTTTGGGAGCCGGTAAAGAACATTCGTTATACCTTTTATAATGCCGACACTTTTGCAGTCGCAAAAAAAAGTGTTGAAATCGCTTATGTTGCAAAGGAAAATGATAGCACAGAACAAAAATCGTTAATTCTTTTTCATCCATTGAAGCATTCTTCCGATACAATTTTGAGAGATTGGCTCACTTTCAAACGGATTACTTTTGACGAAACCGGCAATCAATTGGCTTATTTGTCAAGTGCCGATACAGCTTCGGCAAAAAACTATACCTTATATTATTATAGTATTACGAAAAGATATTTGTCGAAAGTGGCCGATACGCTCACCAATGCGCTGCCGGTTTCATGGGCACCATCCGAAAATGGAGAAGTCGTTTTTTCGAAAGATGGAACCAAACTGTACTTTGGAATAGCACCAAAAGCGAAACCGGAACTGAATGACAGCATGCTTGTAGAGGAATTGCCTAAACTGGATCTGTGGAGCTATACCGATGCAATAATTCAACCTCAACAACTGATGCAGTTGGGTCGGAAGAAAAAACAAACCTACCTGGCCGTTTATCGCATCAACGAAAAAAAATGTGTGCAGTTGGCGGACACGGCTGTTGAGGCCGTTCTTCTCTGTAATTATAAAAATGCTGAAGTTGCGCTTGGCATTGATAATCGTGCATACCTGAAATCAAGTGTTTGGAGCTCACGTAGCTTAAATGACTATTCTATTGTTAATCGAAAAACAGGTAATCGTTTGCCACTATTAAAAGCTAAAAACAACCTCGATTTATCGCCAATGGGTAAATACGCCTTGTATTTCGATTATAAAGATAAAAACTATTATTCTATAGAGCTTAAAAACAACAAGATCACTCAGCTGACAACTGATTCTTCTGTTCGTTTCTACGATGAAAATCACGATACACCTAACGATCCGGCTCCTTACGGAATAGCGGGCTGGACCGAAAACGACAAATATATTTTGATCTACGATCGTTTTGATATCTGGAAGTTCGACCCGACAGGGAAAGAGGCCGCGCTGAATCTTACCAATGGCAGGGCTAAAAGTGTGCGCTACAGATACGAATCGCTTGATAAAGACATAAATTATATTCCAATTTCAGAAGAAATACTACTGAGCGCATTTAACGAGAAAACAAATGCAGAAGGATATTATGCGATGCAGGTATTGAAATCAGATAGTAAAAAAATGCTTGTGGAGGGTGATTTTATGTTAGCACAGGTGCAAAAAGCAAAATATGCAGATGTGTTGATTTGGTCTACCCAAACCGTGAATGAATTTCCGGATGTAAAACTCAGCGATCTGACATTTAACACAACTACAACGATTTCAAAGGCCAATCCTCAGCAGGAACAATATATATGGCCAACCGTGGAAATGGTTTACTGGAATTCATTTGCGGGTGACTCGCTCAGAGGACTGTTGTACAAACCCGATAACTTTGATCCTAAGCGAAAGTACCCAATGATGGTGTATTTCTACGAAAAAAGTTCTGAAACCTCCAACCGTTACAATTACCCACAACCAAGCAGGTCAATTATAAGTATTCCGTTTTATGTAAGTAACGAGTACCTGGTTTTTGTACCGGATATTGCCTATAGTACTGGTTTCCCCGGACAAAATGCTTACGATGCTATTGTAAGCGGAGTGCGTAAACTGACGGATAATTTTTCGTTCATCGATGAAAAACACATTGGTTTACAGGGTCAAAGCTGGGGCGGATATCAAATTGCTTATCTTGTGACACGTACCAATATGTTTGCTGCTGCCATGGCTGGTGCGCCGGTAAGTAATATGACAAGTGCTTATGGCGGAATTCGTTGGGGAACCGGAATGAGCCGAATGTTTCAATATGAGGAAACGCAAAGCAGGATAGGTGGCACGCTTTGGGATAAACCCTTGCACTACATCGAGAACTCTCCGCTCTTTATGGCACCTAATGTAAAAACTCCTTTGCTGATTATGTCCAACGATAACGATGGTGCAGTGCCCTGGTATCAGGGGATTGAATTTTTTATGGCACTTTATCGGCTTCAAAAACCGGTTTGGCTTATCAATTATAACGGAATGGATCATAATATCGAGAATAAGTATTGGGCAAACAGAGTGGACCTGAGTGCCCGAATGTTTGGTTTTTTTAATCATTATCTTAAAGGCACACCAGCTCCCGAATGGATGATAAAAGGTATTCCTGCCATCGAAAAAGGAAAAACATTGGGATATTAAACTGCTAAAGGAGCATGGATTACTCATATGTTTTGTTTCAATTGTATTTGTTTTCTTAAGTTTTATAAAGCCCTGAAGCTGTTTTTTTGGAACTTTTATACCTAAATCAATTCAACTACCATTTAAAAACAATTTAGACACATCTGCAATAAATACTATTTTTACTTTTGTGGCAGTTATTTTTCATTTAAAATGATATGCTGAAAAAATTAAATTGCGTTATACTGTTTTTATTATTGTCCGTATTCTGTCATTTGCTTAATGCTGCCACGTATTATGTTGCTCCAAACGGAGTTGCCGGAGCCGCAGGAACAATTCAGGCGCCCCTTACCTTTAGTGCTGCCATGTCTAAATCTCTCTCTGCGGGCGATTCGGTCATCCTTCGGGGAGGAATGTACAGTTTCAGTAATTCGCAAACCATTTCTAAGTCGGGAAATGCCACAAAATATCTGACAATTATTGCTTTTGCTGGCGAAGTGCCTGTTTTCGATTTCAGAACTCAGGCATACAATAGCAATAATCAGGGTGTGAAGCTGTCTGGTAGCTATGTTCATGTAAAAGGTATTGTCGTTCAGGGTGCGGGCGATAACGGAATGCAGGTGACGGGGAGTTATAATACCATTGATAATTGCACCTTCAGATGGAATTGTGATTCGGGTTTACAGCTGAAAACCGGCAGTAATAACCTTGTTATTAATTGTGATTCTTATTATAATTTTGATTATCAGACAGGTGGGACTACAAGTCCCGATTATGGCGGAAATGCAGATGGTTTCGCTGATAAACAATACTCAAATACCGGAATAAATAAATTCAAGTACTGTCGGTCGTGGGGAAACAGCGACGACGGCTGGGATCACTTCCAAAAAGTCGGAAATACCGAATTTGATAGTTGCTGGTGCTATGCCAATGGGCCAGTCAATTATGATATGACTGATCATATTCGATTCAAAACAGATAGTGCTACATGGTTCTCGAAGTTTAAAAACACTTCAGGCAAATATGTTATACCCAATTACGGCAATGGAAACGGGTTCAAAATTGGTGGCGATAATACCGCTCATAATGCAATTCTTCGCAATTGTGTTTCTGTTGGAAACAAAGTAAAAGGTTTTGATCAGAATAACAATGCCGGTTCAATGACATTATATAATTGTACGGGCTACAAAAATAGTCCTGATTATGGTTTCTCGAATAGTAACTATGGGAGTTTGATAATAAAAAATTGCGCTTCTCTCGGGAGCCTTAAACCCAATTCCTTTAATGCAAAAACTGTTACTCAGTCCTACAACTCATGGAATGCAGGATTTGCTTGTGTAACCTCCGATTTCGTTAGTATAGACTATTCACAAATGCTTAATGCCAGATCAAGTGATGGGTCTTTGCCCGAGATGTCCTTTCTTCACCAATTGCCTACCAGTGGCATGATCGATAAAGGAACGGATGTCGGACTCCCTTTTTGGGGAGTTGCCCCCGATCTAGGTGCTTTTGAATATAAACTATTTGCATCTACTCCCGAATCTGAATCGGGCAAAGTTGTAGTTTATTTTTCAGGCTTTCAAAAAGAACTTATTGTCAAAGGCGAAACAGTTGGGTGCGATGTGTACGATCTACATGGACGCAAGTTGTTTTCAAATTCGATCATCAGCAACGAACTTTCTATCTCGGTTGCTGGTTGGGAATCCGGAATTTATTTCGTCGTAGTTAAATCAAATCATACATCTACTACGTCTCATAAGGTAATTATTCCTTAAAAGCACATTTATCTCCCTGTTTTAAAATTTTTGAATCGAAGTATCAAAGATTTTTTTTGATACTTCGTTTTTTTTTTGTGCTACCAGGTAGTCTTTTTTTCCAATCAATAGCAGCACCGGATTCCTTTTGAAAGTATTTTTTATCCGTTTAGGAATATATTTCAGTTCTTCTGATACCTGTTTTTAGTTAAATTGGAGGATATTTTTTTACAAAAAAAGGAATGAGTCAAAATTTTTCAAAAAAAGTTTGT
>JAYFRI010000240.1:0-2047 GCA_034926015.1 Paludibacter sp.
CGAAAACGTGCACCGGAAATGCTTCAGGAAATTTTCTTTCTGCCCGAAGAACTTCCACAACTGACAATGAGCATTGCCAACTACGAGAAGGTATATGCTCCTTTTTATCCAAACTTCAGTGCCGAGCAATTTGATAGATATCTGAAGGAATTTGACATTGACAATAAACAAGCAATGATCAACAAACTTTCACATGGACAAAAGAAAAAGGTCTTTATTGCATTCGGACTTGCAACAAACACCAAATTACTACTTATGGATGAGCCAACAAACGGATTGGATATTCCTTCGAAAGGACAGTTCCGCCGAATGGTGGCTTCCGGAGTCGACGAGAACCGCTGTTTGATTATCTCCACCCATCAGGTACACGATTTGGACAGCCTGATTGACAACATACTTATCATGGAGAAACACGAAATCGTATTTAACCAGTCACTAGAAAACATATCTAAAAAATTACTTTTCAAGGTGAGTGACCGAAACGATATGGACATCAACGTCCTTTACAGCGAAGACAATCTTCGCGGACTCTATCAGATATGCAAAAACCCACATGGCGAAGAAAGCAAAGTAGATATAGAATTGCTTTTCAACGCCGTACTGAATAAAACTAAAGAAATAACTCAAATTTTTTAATAGCTCACCATTATGAATACAACATTCAACTTCAACCGTTTTGGATTATTACTAAAACGATATATTACTGAAAACATTCAACGGGAAATCACATTTTGGAGTATAGCCATCCTTGTTTTTGCATTGGTACGCAATGATGAAACTGTGCGTCTCTTTCTGTACATTACAGGATTTATATTTGCGGCCAACCAGTTTAAAATATTTGCGTATACGCCTGGCGGAATGCACTACCTGCTTATTCCGGCAACTCATACCGAAAAACTTACAGCTTCGATACTTCTGAGTACTGTTTATTACTTTATTATGTTTATGATTACTTATGTAACAGGAAACAGCCTTGGTACCGTTGTCGGAAATCTGATTTTCGGTTTAAACAATCCTATTGATTTAAGTATATTCAGCATAGATGCAAACATCAACGGCGTGCCTGAAAGCCTTCAGCTCTTTGTGAAAAACAGTATTTTTAAGACATTTGGTACTTTTGCGTTTATTCAATCTGTTTTTCTGTTGGGATCCATCTATTTCAAAAGAAACGCCGTTGGTAAGACTATGCTGGCAATAGCGCTTTTCGGCGCGATATTAATTGCCATCGAAATTCTTTTTGTCAAAATATCATTTGGGACTTACTCAATAGCAACTAACAACCTCTATCTGTCGCACTACGATTTCAATCAATCCACCACTTTGAATGTATTATCGAAAACATTTGAAATAGGCAGTTATCTTGTAGTACCATTTTTATGGATAGTAAGCTATTTCCGATTAACCGAAAAAGAAGTATAACATTATGGAATTTAAAGACACTCAAGCCATTTACCTGCAAATTGGCGATTATATATGCGAACAAATTTTGCTGGGGCGCTGGAACGAAGGCGATCGCATTCTGTCGGTGAGGGAACTGGGCGTAGCCCTGCAGGTGAATCCCAATACCGTAATGAGAACGTTTGAATTTCTGCAATCGATAGAAATAATATTCAATAAGCGTGGTGTAGGCTATTTTGTTTCGCCAGAAGCAAAAACAAAAATTATAACCTATAGACGGAAGCAGTTCATTGAACAGGAACTACCCGTATTTTTTAAAAACATGAATATACTGGGTATGACTTTCGAAGAATTGAAAATAAAATATAATGAATTTATAATTCAAAAAACTGACAGTCAGCAATAGCAATTGTTACAGCATTTCCTCAGCAAATTCAAATAACAACTGGATATGAAAAACATAGCAATCAAACGCACAAAGATAAAAGCATTCTCAGTAATAGCTCTTATAGGAATAAGCATTCTCTATAACAGCAACTATCATATGGGTGCGTCGAGTGAAGAGAGCTCCAACCGTCCGATAGCAGAGGTGGCGCATGCTGACAACAGTCAGGAAAGTTCGGTTCAACAATTGATAGATTTTACAAAA
>JAYFRI010000231.1:0-1714 GCA_034926015.1 Paludibacter sp.
TTTGTCGCTGTTTACAATTTCGAACAATACATCGGAAGCCGAAACAGATTTGCCAATACTCACATTTACTGCCTTGACGTATCCTGAAATAGGAGAAACCAATGCCACTGACCGACTCATATTGTCTTCGTTCAGTTTGAAAGGATTAATTCCAACAAGCGAAAGCTTTTGTTCCAACGCTTTTACCTGAACTGTGAGGCTGTTGTAATCGGAAGTAACTTGTTGCATATTTTTTTGAGAAGATACATCGCTTTTGAAAAGCTCTTTTTGACGTTCGTATTCAGCTTTGGCAAGTTCAGATCTGTTTTTTGCTTCCAGGTAATTTTGCTGAATGTCGATAAACTCCTGATTTTCGATAATGGCCAGTGTTTGTCCTTTTTGAACAGCATTGCCAGGCATTAGGTTTGTGCTTTTTACAAACCCACCCATTGGCATACTAACGGTTGCCAGATTTTGCGGTGCAACAGACACAGTACCGTTTACTTTTAAGGTTCCACTCATTGAGCGCAACTCTATAGCTCCGGTTTCTATGTTGGCAAGTTTTATCTGGTCGTCCCGTAATTCAACGATATCTTCGGGAATTACTTCTGTCTCTTCCTCTGCCACAGCTGATTTTTTATTTCCGTTACATGACGAAAATGTCAGGAGAGCGGCTAAAATAACGATTGGTGATATAAATTTATATTTTGTCATAATGTATTTGTTTTAGACCCCCAACCCCCAAAAGGGGGTAAGAGGTAATTTTTTTGATTTTTTTAAGTTCCTGTTGAGTTAATAGATCTTTCCGGTAATAAAGTCTATTGAAATAATGGTTTGATTATAATTGTTTTGTGCATCGAGATAGCTTTGTTTTATACTTAATGCACGATTCAGGCTTAGAATATAATCGAGATAATCCATTGCTCCGGCTTTGTAACTGCGTGTAGCTTGCTCAATGATTAAATCGGCTTCAGGAATAGCCTGTTTCTCGTAATAATCAACACTATTGCTGTTTTTGCTGAATTCAAGCATTAATGAACGATAATTGCCTGAAAGCGATTTTGAATAATACTCCGCATTTGCTTGTGCCACTTTTTCTTTAAATTTTGCAGCCTTTGTTTTTGCCGAATAAGGTGCAAACCAGAGTGGAATAGCAATACCCGCCTGAATACCAGTAAAGCGGTTGCCCGTACCAAATATACGTGGCACTCCGTTTATTTCCTGAGTTCCCTGCATGGTTTGGCTGAAATATCCGATACTTAAATCGGGTAATATGCGACTGCTTTCCACTTTTTTCTCTAGTCGAGACACTTCAATTTGTTGATTAATATAACTAACCGAAGGATTGGCAGCTAAAACGGATTTGTCGGCAGCAGGTAAATAGTCGATACGGTGTAACACGGTATCGGCAGGGTACAGAGTTGTTTCAACATTTAAAATCGTTTGCAGTTTCTGATTATATATCACCAAATCGGCATTAATCTGTTGCAACTGATTTTTAATTTCGAGACTTTGCGAACGGGCTGAAATCATTTCAAGCCGATTTGTTTCGCCTGTTTTTGCCCTGAGTTCAGCCGCTTTTTGGAAACCAGTATATAAACTATCCTGATATGCGAATAATTTTTGCTTCGAATACAGGTAAGCTAATTGCCAGTAAATTTGTTTCACTTGCGTGGCAATTTCAAGTTGTGAAGTTTTTAGCTGCCATTCACTGCTTTTGATATTAGCTTTAGCC
>JAYFRI010000358.1:0-1997 GCA_034926015.1 Paludibacter sp.
TGAGTTTGTAATGTGCTGTAGTTGTAAAATCAAGTTTATTTGATAAAAAATTATTATCCTTGTATGTAAATGGTTTGTGTTTAGCTGGATCTTCAAAAAAACCATAAGTTCCGTAATTGGCATCAAGACTTACAAAAAAGGATGCATTCAGGTTGACCGAAAAAGATGCGCCACCACCCCAATAAAACCAATAAGACCCGGTTTGACCTGCATTCACATTCCAGATCGAATTTCCTAAGTCTCCGCTATATTCGGTTTTTGTAATATGAATCCCTACTGAGAATAACTTTTCGAAAGTAAGCACCTGAGCATACAGCAGTTCAGTGCACAGAAACAAACAAAAAGTAAGGATTAATTGCCTGAAAGTCATAATTTAATAGAATAATACTTGTCTTATCATGTGTTTAGAGCTTGTATTGATGACAAATATTATGCAAAAATACAAAAATAATTAACCAGTAAAGCTATTTTCTTTATTTAATTACTCTTCTGATTATATGCGATAAAAAAAATAAGAAATTAAAAATAAAAGTTGATATTTTTTTCGATGATAGAATACCTAAGTAAATATCATTCAAATAAAATACTGCAACGCTGTACGACGACAGCTTTGCAGTAAATACAATTGAAAATAACTGCATTCGGACTTTTAAAAACCAAAACCATCAACAGTCACCTCTTCTTTTTCTTCTTTTTCCAAATGAATGATATTATGTTTATCAATTCCTTCGACATAGATAGCCTTGTAAGGAACTGCCGGACAGACATACTCGCATCCACCGCAACCCACACAAATATCGGTTTCGGTATGCGGAATGGTCAAACTACCTTTATAAGGAACCATGCTTACCGCCTGTGTGGGGCAATGTTCAGAACAGGCTCCACAACTGGTGCCATCGGTATAAACGATACAATTTTCGATTATAAATTTCACCTGACCCATTTGATTCACGTGTTTTTGTTCCATTGTAAGCGTTGTGAGTGCCCCTGTAGGACAAATATCGGAACAAATTGTACAATCGTAATTACAAAAACCTTTTTCGAAGCTCACCATAGGCTGCATAAAACCACTCAAACCATATTCGTTAAATGCAGGACGGATAACATTCAATGGACATTTACTTACACAGAGATGACAGGCTGTACATTTCGACAGCAAATGAGCGGCACTTTGCGACCCCGGAGGTGTTATGGCTGTCTGACGTTTTGCCTTGTTTCTTGCTGTCGGTAGCAATTTACTATCAGCAAAAACCTGCGAAGCAGCCACTCCGGCCACTCCCACCGCCATCATGAACCGACGTTTCGAAGCATCGATCTCAGGAACCTGTTTTTCTGTTTTTCTGAAGGAATACGAAAACTTAACAGCGCTTTTGGAGCAAACTTCGATACAATCAAAACAATTGATGCACCGGCTATAATCGATTTCATGATGTTTTGTATCGATACACGAAGCTTTACATTTTCGTCCGCAAGTACCGCACGAATTACAAAGATCTTCGTTGATGCGAATTTTATACAACGAAAAGCGACTAAAAAAGCCAAGCACTGTGCCCACAGGGCAAATACTGTTACAGTAAATTCGTCCGTTTACAGCAGCAAGCCAACCGATAACGAGAAGCGTGAGCAATGCTACAACAAGAGAAGATACACTGGCAACATACACTCCCACTTTATAAAAAGTATGATTACCGAACTGAGTAAAAATGCTTTCGAGCAGATTGTTACCAGCCAGGTAAGCCGGTTTAAATACATGAACAGTCATGCGACCGAAGGCACTGTAGGGATCGAGCAAACCCACCAGAAAAGTAAATCCGGTAAAAAAGGCAATGAGCGTGATGCCTACCACCGACCAGCGCAGTACAGTAAGCGGACGTTTGTATTTAAATTTTTTCTTTTTTCCGAATCGCTTCCTTGCCCAGGTTACAATATCCTGATAAACACCCATTGGACATATAGAAGAGCAATATACACGTCCGAACAAGAGAGTAATTAGCAAT
>JAYFRI010000007.1:0-5393 GCA_034926015.1 Paludibacter sp.
TCGATGGGCATGTCGGACGATTATCAGATCGCAATAGAGGAGGGGAGTACGATGGTCAGGGTTGGTAGTTCCATATTTGGCGTCCGGAATTACTGAGAATTGAGCAGACAATTTTTTTACTGAAAAGCAAATCGTAAACCAATCTGCTTTTAAATAGATTGATGAAAAAATCGATTTTGATGTTTGCAACTTTGTTTGTTTTCAGCAGCTTTTTGCACGATAATGAACTTGTATTGTCCGATACTTTATTGGACGATGAGAGCGTTTCGATCATTTTTTCGGGAGATATCATGGGGCATTCGCCTCAATTTCAGGCTGCATATAATAAAGTCGACGGAACCTACAATTACGACATTTGTTTTCGAAGCGTAAAACCTTATATCGACAATGCCGATATTGCAGTGACCAACCTCGAAGTGCCCCTTGCCGGGAAGCCTTACAGCGGATATCCTTATTTTTCGAGTCCTGATGCTTTGCTCGATGCGCTTAAAAATGCAGGTTACGATGTAATACTGACTGCCAATAATCATGTGCTCGACCGTGGAAAATACGGCCTGGAGCGCACCTTGAAAATGATAACAGACCGCAAGCTCAAACATGCCGGAAGTTATGTAAACAAAGCCCAAAAAGATTCAATTTATCCTTTGATGCTCGAAAAAAAAGGAGTGAAAATAGCCCTTCTGAACTATACTTACGGTACGAACGGAAATAAACTGACGCCTCCCAATGTTGTAAACAGGATAGATACCAATGTAATAAAAAACGATATCCGCCGGGCAAAAATGAAACAGCCCGACCTCACTGTGATTACTTTGCATTGGGGAAACGAATACGAACTGCAAGCCAATACTGAGCAACAGATGCTGGCGCGACTTTTTGTTCGCGAGGGAGTGGATTTGCTGATTGGCGGCCATCCGCATGTGGTGCAGAATGCCGAATTTCTCAGTACAGGAACTTCGGTTGTGCCCGTGTTTTACTCTTTAGGAAATTCAATCTCCAACCAACGCAAACCCCATACGGATGGCGGAATTATGGTAAAAGTTAAGATTGGAGTTCACTCCAGGAAAATAATAAGCACATCCTATTTGCCTGTTTATGTATACCGTGGCGTTTTAAACACGCAATATCAATATCATTTAATTCCTACAATCGATTTCATTAAATCGCCACAGAGTTTCTCTCTTCCTGTTGCCGATAGTGTTGCACTCCGTTTTTTCGATACTGAAACCAAAAAAAGGCTCCCCGTATTTCCGGTACTGGATGAAAACCTCATCAGTTTCTAAGTCTGAAAAATCGTACGATTCTTTTTCAGCAAACGTTTGCATATTTATTTTTGCATTCTCAAAAAGGAAACGAACATATTTACAGGGAAAATGAATATCATTGCATTTCGTTGTAAATAATCATTCATTCTAATACAATACATCATGCTAAACATTCAGAAGAAAATGAGTAATGCATTTTTTGCTTTACTCAGTTTACCTGCCACAGCCATGGGTTTTGCACTTTCGGTGCAGATTTCCGCTTTGAGCTGGATTCTATCAACAAAATACGGACTTGATATTCACGAAATTGGTATAGTATGGGCGGCAGGACCGATTGCCGGAATTATTGCTCAGCCCATTGTAGGCGCTTTATCGGACAATATGTGGTTCATGGGTGGACGTCGCAGGCCATGGATAGTGATAGGTGGCATTCTGGCTGCTTTGATGATGCTGGCGCTGCCGAATCTTGAAATTATTCAGAAAATTTTCGTTGGTGGCGATGACCCGCAGGCCGGATTGCTTTCAATAGCTGTTATTGTAGCCCTGACTTTCGATCTTTCCATCAATGTAAGTTTCAATCCTACCCGATCGCTGGTGGCCGACTGTACGCCTCATAACGAACGCAGTAAAGGGTACACCTGGATGCAGACGGTTTCAGGAACTTTCGGGGTGTTGGCTTATTTTATCGGCGGTACGCTGGGAAATATTTTCCTTATTTATTTTGGTGTAGCCGTAGCTTTGCTGGCTTCTATTATTCCTGCTTTTCTGATTCAGGAGCCGCGTGAGCTGAAAGATGAAAAAGGCGATAAAGCGGTAGCACGATCGAAAACGTCGGTACACGATATTGTGGAAGCCTTGTTGCCACTCTCCGGATTTTTGCTTTATGGCTTTTTTGTTATTTTCTCCAAATTATTCGGTTTGCAAATTACAGCCACCATTCCTCTGTTCGGATACGAACTGGGAGTTGTTGAATTCGCTTCGGTGCTGTTGATCATTGTGAGCACCATTATCGTGCTTTTTAATCTTACAAAAAGCAAGGAAAAAAGCAATGAGTTTCAGAAAGTATTGCTGGCACATTCGTTTACATGGATTGGTGTGCAAACCATGTTTATCTATGCGTTCTTTTACCTGACCGAGGATCTTGGCTTAGGCGACGAAGCAGGTAAAATCAATTCCATCGCCTTTTTTATTCTTAGTTTGGTGAGTGCTGTTTTACCCGTGTTGGTGTTGAACGGATTTGCAAAGAAAATTGGAATGGTGAAAACGCATTTGATTTGTGTGTTCATTATGGCCATGGGATATGCCGGCGTTTTGTTTTTCGGTACTTCGGTGATTTTGTACTATATAATGATTGCCATTGCCGGTATTGGTTGGGCGTCGGTGGTTTCGTTGCCTTTTGCCATTATGAGCGAAAAGGTGGATCAGACCAAAATGGGTTTGTACATGGGCATTTTCAATTTGTCGGTAGTGTTGCCGCAGTTGGTGGCAAGTTTCAAAATGGGCGAGGTGGTAAATGCAGCTTCGGATAAATCGGTGGTGTTTCTGATTTGTGCCGTTACACTGGCTATTTCGGGCGTTTTATGGCTATTTGTGAAGAATGATAAATAAACCAATTCTTTTTGAAAATTTTAAAATACTGATATAACATTTTATAAGTTGGAGAGAGAAAAAGCAATTGTAAAAGTTCAGAAATAAATTGACTATCTTACTTTTTACTGTTATCTTTGCGGTGTTGAACCGCAGGTTATCGATAAGAAAAACAAAGAATCGCGGAATAAAGCTCTGCGGTTCTTTGTTTTTTACGCCATCGCTACTGTATTCTTTTTTAAAAAATATGATTAAAAAATCCGTTCTCTTTTTGCTCATCATCAGCTTTTTTGCTGCGTGTGGAAATAAAACTGCGAATACGCAAAAAACCTCTTTGGCAGATTCGCTCCAGCTCAAATATGCCGAAGGATTTGCTGTTCGCTATTTCGAAAACTATAAAGAAGTAATTGTGTACAGTCCGTGGCAAAAGGGAAGCATTTACGCCAGGTATTATTTGGTGAATGATGCAGCCACCCCAACACCAACGGATGGCACAAAAGTGCTGATTCCGCTCAAAACGCTGGCTGCAACTTCGGTGACCCATTTCGAGTTTTTGAGCCTTCTGGGCGAGCTCGAAACCATCAATGCGGTTTGTTCTCCGAAAATCATTTATAACAGCGAAATCAACAAAAGAATAGCTGAGGGTAAAATAAGCGACTTAGGAGATGCATTTAATATCAATGTGGAAAAAACGCTGCAACTCAAGCCCAATGCCGTAATGATGAGTGGTTATAATCAGAATGATCCTTATGCTCAACGCGTATCGCAAGCCCAAATACCTGTGATTTTCAACAACGAGTGGATGGAAACTTCGCTGTTGGCGCGGGCCGAATGGATAAAATTTGTAGCTGCATTTTACGATAAAGAGCAGGTGGCCGACAGTGTGTTTGCTGATGTGGACAAGCGTTACAATGCCATCAAAGCCAAAGCGGCGGGAGTGAACAAACAACCGAACATTATGTCGGGATCGAATTTCAGGGGTACCTGGTATATGCCTTCGGGGCGTAACTTTATGGGAAAACTGTTTGCCGATGCGGGTTCGAAGTATTTTTATGCAAACGATACCACTGCCGGAAGCTTACCACTGCATATCGAAACCGTTTTGAAGAACTTTTCGCAAACCGACGTTTGGCTGAATTGCAATTTCAATTCGTTGAATGAACTTATTCAGGCTGATTCGAAACATGCGCTGTTCAGACCAGTGGCGCTAAAACAAGTGTATAATTTCAATAAACGCCTGTTGCCATCCACGGCCAACGATTTTTGGGAAAGTGCCGTGGCGCGTCCCGACTTGTTGCTTGCTGATGTAATTGCAATTTTGCATCCCGAATTATTGCCGGGCTACGAATTAGTATATGCCGAACAGTTGAAATAGCTTTTTAGCGCTGAGCGGAGGTTTCGTATAGTTATGAAAGCTTGCCCTGTTTTCCGGGAAGCATTTGTATAGTTATGAAAGCATGTTTTAGTTTTGGGCGGAATAATCCGAAGGTTCGGATGATCATAATGTGTGAAATAAAAATGAAAAGATAAGATTTTTAGATAAATACGAATGCACGCACGCAATACCATATTGTTTTTTGCGCTGTCGGTACTTACTGTAGCGCTTTTCCTTGCCGATTTGGCCTGGGGCAGCATTCGCATTCCTATGAGCGAAATCCTTGCTGTTTTTACAGGGAACAACACCGATGTGATGAATTCGGAGATTTTACTGAATTTTCGGTTGCCCAAAGCCATTACGGCAATACTGGCAGGCGCTTCCCTATCGGTGGCGGGATTGATGATGCAAACGCTTTTTCGGAATCCTTTGGCCGATCCTTATATCCTTGGTGTAAGTTCAGGCGCCAGTCTGGGCGTAGCTTTAATCACTATGGCCTCGGCGGCATTGCCAATGGCTGTGGCCGGCAGTGGCTGGGCAATGATAGTAGCTGCCGTGATGGGCGCTGCATTGGTGCTTCTGTTGGTGGTGGGTGTTTCGTTCAAAGTTCAAAATGCGGTTTCTCTGCTTATCGTGGGTATTATGTTTGGCACCATAGCCGGTTCTATTGTCAGCGTGTTGCAAAATTTCAGCAATCCTGATGCGATAAAGCTTTTTGTGATGTGGACGTTTGGAAGTTTAAGCGCCGTGACGTGGCAATATATGCAAGTGTTGCTACCAATTGTTTTTATTGGAATTGCCATGGCGTTTTTCCTTCATAAACGACTCGATGGTTTATTGCTGGGCGAAAATTATGCCCGTGGTTTAGGTATTTCAATTGTTCAAACGCGTTTGCTGATCGTTGTGGCCACTGGTTTACTGGCCGGAGGCATTACGGCTTTTGTGGGGCCTGTGGCTTTTGTTGGGGTAGCCATTCCACACATTGCGAGGGGTGTTTTCCGCACTTCGAAGCATGGAGTTCTTCTTCCGGCAAGTTTGCTTTGTGGAGCATCGTTGTTGCTTGTTTGCGATATAATTTCGCAAATACCCACTTATACACTGCCTATCAATACAATCAGTTCGTTATTCGGTGCACCTGTTATTTTGTGGATTATTTTGAAAAGGAA
>JAYFRI010000304.1:0-12208 GCA_034926015.1 Paludibacter sp.
ATTTTCAGCAGGAGCTTGAAAAGTACCTTGATGTAAAGCACGTGATTCCTGTGGGGAATGGTACCGATGCTTTGCAAATTGCTCTAATGGCTTTGGATCTGAAAAAAGGAGATGAGGTGATTTTACCTGATTTTACCTTTATTGCCACTGCCGAAGTAGTTGCGCTTTTGGGCTTAACACCAGTACTGGTTGATGTTGATTTTGAAACTTTCAATATCTCCATCCCAGCGCTCAAAAATGCAATAACTTCTAAAACAAAAGCGATTGTACCTGTTCATTTGTTTGGTCAGAACGCTGATATGGAATCGATCCTTGAAATTGCCAAAGCACATGAACTTTATGTGATTGAGGATGCATGTCAGTCGATTGGTTCGGAATATACTTTTGCCGATGGCCGAAAAATGCATTCGGGTTGCATGGGCGATATTGGTTGCACTTCGTTCTTCCCTTCAAAAAACTTAGGTTGTTTTGGCGATGGTGGTGCTATTTTTACAAACAATGATGAACTTGCCTCCAGGATGCGATCTATTGCCAATCATGGCATGATAGTTCGGTATTATCATGATATGGTAGGTGTTAATTCGAGACTCGATAGCATTCAGGCAGCTGTGCTCGAAGTGAAATTAAAATACCTGAACGATTATATTGCCAGCCGTCAGGCAGCCGCAAGGTATTATGATGCTGCCTTTTCAGGTGTCGACCAACTGATTGTGCAGGCCCACAACTTAAAATCGACGCACGTTTTTCATCAATATACTTTAAAGTTGAAAAATGTAGACCGTCAGGCCTTACAAAAGTATCTTGAATCCAAAGGTATACCGGCGATGATTTATTATCCGGTGCCATTACATTTGCAAAAAGCATATCAGGATGTTCGTTATCAGGCGGGCGATTTTCCGGTAGCCGAACAACTTTCGGCTTGTGTACTTTCTTTGCCCATGCATACAGAGTTAGATGAAGAGCAACTTGAATACATTACCAGCAATGTATTGGACTTTCTTCATAAATAATAGATAACAACTGATTGATCACAAACTTTTTAATTTCTGTAAGCTATGAATTATTTTGCGCATGAAACAGCCCTCGTGGATGAGGGTTGTGAAATAGGAAACGGAACAAAAATATGGCATTTTTCGCATATAATGTCCGGTTGCAGCATAGGCGAGCGCTGTAATATTGGTCAGAATGTAGTGATTTCACCTTCTGTAAAGTTAGGTTGCAATGTGAAAATTCAGAACAATGTCTCGGTGTACACCGGCGTGATTTGCGAAGACGATGTGTTTTTAGGACCATCAATGGTTTTTACAAATGTTGTGAATCCGCGAAGTCACGTAAACCGCAAAAACGAATACGCTTCCACCATTGTGCGAAAAGGTGCAAGCATAGGTGCTAATGCTACCATTGTGTGCGGAAATGAGATAGGCGAATATGCATTGATAGGAGCGGGGACAGTAGTGACAAAGCCGGTTAAAGCTTATGCTCTTGTAGTCGGTAATCCTGCCCGACAAACCGGTTGGGTGAGTGAATACGGTCATAAACTGAACTTCGATGATGCTGGACACGCAGTATGTCCGGAAACAGCTCAGGAATATGTGCTTAACAACGGAAATGTAAAAAGAATTAAATAAAATATTATATAACTATACATTCATTTTAGCAAAAAAATATGATAAAATTTGCAGTTATAGGTCAGGGACACATTGGCAAGAGGCATGCAGAGATGATTCGACGCAATCCTGACGCCGAATTGGTGGCAGTATGCGATGTGTTGACAAAAAAAGAATTGGGACTCGAAAATATTAGCGAAGCTTTTTTTAATTCAATAGATGATTTGCTGGCGGCAGATTTGGATATTGACGTTGTAAATATCTGTACGCCAAATGGCTATCATGCGGACTATGCAGTTAAAGCTTTACATGCCAAAAAACATGTGGTACTCGAAAAACCTATAGCACTTACAAAGGTAGATGCCGAAAGGATTTTGTTTAAATCGCTCGCCATGTCGAAACATGTATTCAGTGTAATGCAAAACCGCTATTCACCACCTTCGGTTTGGTTGAAGGAAATCATCGACAACGAGGTTTTAGGCCGGATTTTTATGGTAAAACTCGATTGCTATTGGAACAGGGACGACCGTTACTATAAAAAAGGGAACTGGCATGGTGATGCTAAACTCGATGGTGGAACGCTGTTCACCCAGTTTTCGCATTTTATCGATATCATGTACTGGTTATTCGGTGACATTAAAAACATTAGTGGTAATTTTGCCGATTTTAATCATGCTGATCTCACTGATTTCGAGGATAGTGGTGTGGTGACTTTCGATTTTATTAATGGTGGTATGGGAAGCCTGAATTACTCCACGGCGGTTTGGGATACAAATCTCGAAAGCAGCATTACAATTATCGGAGAAAAAGGAACTGTAAAGGTAGCAGGGCAGTATATGAACGAAGTGGTTTATTGCCATGTGAAAGACTACGAAATGCCTGAGCTTGCACCTTCAAATCCGCCTAACGATTACGGACTCTACAAAGGTTCAGCTCAAAATCATCATTATGTAATCGAAAATGTAATTGATAAACTGAGAGATAAAGGCACAATTACTACAAATGTGCTGGAAGGATTAAAGGTTGTAGAAATGATTGAACGCATTTATGCTGTGCGTGATTTACATTGGAAAAAACAGAAATAACATTTGTTTTTTTGTTAATGAAAAACGGGAATCTGATTGTTGTTTTTAATAACAGCAGATTCCCGTTCAACCAATCAAAAAAAATGAAGACTAACCCTAACCCTTAAAAAACTTTATTTATTGGGAGTTTCCCAATTTTTATTTTCTTTACAAACAATCTTTTCTGTTAAATTTCCAGTTTGAAGCATAAATTCTCCTGCTTCAAGCACCCATTTCCCTTTCTCGTTTACATAAGCGAGGTCATCGGCAGGCACAGTCAGGCTTATTGTTTTTATTTCGCCCGGATTCAGCGATATTTTCTCAAAAGCTCTTAATCTTCGTACATCAGGACTGAGCGTGGCAATCATGTCGCGACTGAACAGCATTACAGTTTCTTTTCCGCTTGCCGTACCTGTGTTTTTAACGTCGACACTGATACGAATGGTGTCACCTGAAACAAATTTCTTGTTTTCAACCACCAAATCCGAATACTCAAATGTAGTGTAGCTCAGTCCGAATCCGAACGGATATTGTATTGAAGTTTGCGCTCCATAATCGTAAGCTCCTTCCATTTTACCTTCCATGTTTTGTCCCGGCTTATGGTCATAAGTAATCAATCCCTGCTCGTATTTAGGATAAGTGTAAGGTAAACGGCCACTAGGATTTACATCACCTGACAATATATCGGCCAACGCATCTGCACCATAGTTTCCGGGTAAGTAGGTTTGCAAAATTGCTTTAGAATCAGGTTCAATCGAACGAATAATACGTGGACGACCTTCGTTCAGTACCAAAATAACTGGTTTCCCTGTTTTTTGAAGCGCTTTTGCCAATGCAAGTTGATTTTCGGATAGACTAAGTTCGTCTAGATTACCTGGTGTTTCGCAATAGGTATTTTCGCCCAGGCAAAGTACAATATAATCAACTCCCGAAGCAGCAGCTACTGCTTTGCCAATTTCAGGCGCGTTTTCTTCGTAATACTGTCCGTCCATTTTATATTCCACTCCTGCTACATACTTCACATTGCTTTCGCCAAATTTGTTTTTTATTGCCTCAAAAATGGTGTTGTATTCGGAAGCAAACAATTCAGTTTTTTCACCCTGCCATGAGTAACTCCAGCCACCGTTTAAAGTGCGCATCGAATTGGCATTCGGACCGGTCACCAAAATACGGGCGCCTTGTTTCAATGGTAATATATTGTTTTCGTTTTTAAGCAAAGTGATCGATTCGTCGGCGGCAAGTTTGGCAGCAGCTTTATGAGCAGGGCTTCCAAAATCAGGATATTCATTGACTGCCCAATAAGGACGTTCGAAAAGACCGAGTCTAAATTTAAGACGCAAAACACGACGTACGGCATCGTCAATTCTCTTTTGGTCTACTTTTCCTTCGTTTACTAATTCAATAAGGCTTTTGCAAAAATCCATGCGATATGGAATCATTACCATGTCGATGCCTGCATTGATTGAGAGCATAACAGCTTCTTTGAAACTTCCGGCAAGGCGGTCGCGAAGGAAGAGATTTTCAACGTCGTTCCAATCGGTAATCAATACGCCATCGTAGTTCATTTCGTTTTTCAACCAGTCGGTAAGCAATCGTTTGTCGGCATGTGTCGAAACATTGTTTACAATGCCCGAATTGATCATTATTGACAAAGCGCCTGCATTTATAGCTTCACGGAAGGGTTCGAAGTGTTTTTCTCGTAAATCGCTTTCGGTAATGATGGCCGGTGTTCGGTCTTTACCTGAAACAGGCACTCCATATCCCATAAAATGTTTCAGACTTACAGCCACATGATTTTTGTCAACATTGTTGAAGTCATTCCCCTGAAAACCTTTTACAGAAGCAATTCCCATTTTAGAAGCCAGATAAACATCTTCGCCAAAAGTCTCCCACATACGTGGCCAGCGTGCATCGCGTCCTAAGTCAAGCACCGGAGCAAAACTCCATGGAATATTGGAGGCACGGGTTTCGTAAGCCGAAATACGCGAGCCTTCTTCCATTAAAGCTGGATTAAAAGTTGCTGCCATACCTATTTGTTGTGGGAAGAAAGTAGCACTGGCAGTGTAGGTTGTGCCATGAATAGCATCAACACCATAAATTACCGGGATGCCGGTTTCTGTAATGGCTATTTCCTGAATTGTTTTTACAATAAATGCCCATGTTTCGGTAGTTTGAGCTTTATTGTTGGTGGTGTTGAGTATAGATCCTGCTTTGTATTGGCGCAAAACGGTATCGAGTTTGGCTTTGTCGAACTGAAAAGGTTCAACACTGCTGCCGTTTCCTGTCGATTTTCCAATGACATCTATTGTGTATTGTGCCATTTGCCCCACTTTTTCTTCGAGCGTCATTTGTGACATAATACTGTCGATGCGTTGTTCGGTGATTTTCTCCTGTTCAGTTAATGAGCTGGATTTGCTACAACCAATCAGTGTGAAAAGAATGGCTGTTAATATAAAACTATTTAGTTTGTTCATAGGTCTATTGCTTTAATAATTGAATGTGTGTCGGTTATTTTTGATACACACGTACATAATCTATTTCATAAGTTGCAGGTAGTTTCGTTTCGTCGATACCTTGCGATCCGCCCCAGTTTCCTCCCCAGGCTAAGTTGAGTTTCAGATAAAAAGGAGCATTGAATGGCCATGTTTTTTTATCGTTTTTCTTATCGTTCATGAATGTGAAATAAGCAACTCCATCCACGTATCCGGTGATTTTGTCGGCCGTCCATTCCATTGCATAAATGTGGAATTCTTTTTCGGCGTTTAAAATGTTTTTTGTAGCTGTTTTTTCGGTGCCTATCGAATGATTGTATGACATTGTGTGAACAGAAGCCTGCACTACATTAGGTCGGTAACCCACATATTCCATAATGTCGATTTCGCCATCGAGTGGCCAGCTTACAAAGTTTTTAGGAAGCATCCAAAAGGCTGGCCAGGTTCCTTTTCCTCCCGGTACTTTAAGTCGGGCTTCGAAATATCCATATTGCCAGCTGCTTACCGAATTCATTCTTATTGATATCACTTCGGCTCCCCGTTTTTTTGCAATTATTTTCAATGTTCCGTTGGTAACAACGGCACAGGTGTCGGTTCCGCTTACTCCTGCTATGTAGTTCTGAATTTCATTGTTGCCCCAACCACCTGCTCCGGTTTCATATTTCCATTTTGTCAGGCTGGGCATAGCCGGTTTTCCATCAGTCGTTCTGGCATCGTTAAATTCGTCTCCCCATACCATATTATAGCCGGTCGGAACATAGTTTTCTATCGTTCCGGCTTTTTGGGTTACTGTATATTTTTTGCTTGCACTTTCCGATTTAAAAGTCAAAACAGCAATTCTGTCCTTATCAGTTTGGTTGCTGGTTGCCTCTATCTTTAAGCTTGTGTCACCGCTATAACCTGAAAAAGGAGATATAGTACACCAGCTTTGATCGGAGCTTACTGTCCAGTTGGCATTCGAAGTCACGATAATGCTTTTCGATCCTTCTTGTGCTTCAAGCGTTAAAGTTTCGGGCGAATATTGAATATTAAATTCGACAGCCGTTACCGGTGGCTCGGGCGTAGTGTTGCAACTTCCCAAAAGAAGGGCTGCAATAATCATCAGGTTATACATTTTTTTCATATTTTGAAATTAGAAGCGGTTACATTTAATATAACCGCTTCTATTTAAATTTATTATTCAGAGAAACTAAAATCGTCGAAGTAGAATATACCCGGACCTGAATGTCCTTCAGCTCCGAATTGGATGACTATTTTATCGTAATCCTTTCGGTCGGCTACACCACTAAAATCAAATTCAAGTTCCAACCATTTGTCTTTCTGTAGATTTGCTTTTACAATCTCGGTTTGAGTTTGCCAGGCATTCCCACCCATACTGCTGTTTTGCAGTTTTACTGCAAGTTGTGGAAGCAATTTTTTGTTCGATATCCAATCGCCTGCAATTCCATTTTCAGTTGTATAATCATTGAACGAAGGAATGTACACTTTCAATCTGATTTTATTTTGTTTTGCCAGGTCGAAAATATATGTCGGAGCTGTAAATGAAAGGTTACTGTAGAAACCTGTTGATTTCTGATAGCGATACACTTTATCCGATTCGTTGATGGGAAGAGGAAGCGGATTGTCGGTGATACCACTTTTTGCTCCCATGTCTTCTTTGTTCAACACAATTGTTGACGCACCTGTTTCAAAATTTTCGGCAAGCGGAATTGCTTTAGGTTGTTTGATGATTGCTGGTGGTTCCACATTGAGTTCCTCGATGCAATATACAAATACCCAATCCTGACCTTCTACGGTGTTATTCACTCGCAAAGCCATAACTTTATCGGTCTGATAGATGATTTCGTAGTCCTGAGTACCGCAATAGTAACCCATAAATGAGTTCCCTGAAAGGGTTAATTTAGGATAAGTTCCACTTTCGTCCAATGCAAAGGTAAAATTACCTCCGTTGAAAGCAAAAGTAGCATCATCTCCATTGATATTCGACACCGAGAAACCGCCAACAGTTTCGGCTGAGGCTTTTCTACCGTAACCTTCGCCAAGGTTTTGGATATTAAACTTAACGCCGCTCTGAATAAATGTAAATTTGAAATTATACATCGTCCAGTTACTTTTTTCGTTAGCACCGGCACCCCACCATTCCTGACCGTAACTATTCTGTGGGCCAAGGCCTAAATGACCTTTGATATTGAAAGATGTAGCAGCAGCCACTTCTTTTGCAAAATTGTTATACTGGTCGAAAACCCAGGTTTTACCATCAGCGTCATCGGCTCCTCCGGTGAGGTTTACATAAGCTGGTGTGTTGATTAAACTATAATCATTGTTGGCTATTTTTATAACCTGGCTTTTAGTAACAGCCGATCCATCAGCGGTGTATATGGTAAGCGAAACGGTATAATCACCTGCAAAAGGAAATTTGCCCACAATTACTTTTTCTTTTCCGCCTGCACCGTTGCCCAGGTCCCAATTCATTGCATAAATACCTTTAATATCGGTGGTATTTGTGAATGTTATCACGTTGCTGCTTGTTGAAGAAGGTGTTTGGGTGAAGCTGATTTGTTCAGCTGTAATGTTTGCCATTTCTCCAAGTGAATAGTCTTCATCTAATTGCGGACTACAAGCCGTTATCAATAAAATTGAGAACAGAGTCCCTATAAGAATTCTAAAAATATTTTTCATATTCATTACTGTTTTTAATTTTAATAACCCGGATTCTGTGTTAATGCAAATTCAGTTCCTGTTGTTTTTTCCATTTCCGATTGAGGAATAGGCAGATATTTGAAATTGTCATTCCATGTACGTGTGCTTAACGGAGTACTTTCAGTCAAAAGTGCAGTGTCGCCCCAACGAACGATATCCCAGAAACGCAAACCTTCGCCTACAAATTCGCGACGACGTTCGAGTTTAATGTTTTCTGCTGTGACAGGAATTGATTTCTCAGCTCCGAAAGCACGGCTGCGTATTTTGTCAAGACAAGACTGTGCTGTAATGCCATTTACAGGAGTCTGACCATGAATCGTTAGCATTTCGGCATAATTAAGCAGTGTTTCGGCATATCTGAAAATACGAACATTGTTACAATAGTTCAGATCCACATCTCCCTGAGGATTGTATCCAACGCGTGCTGAATACTTGGCAAGGAACAGACCGGTGTTCTGAAAACGGGGTGTGTACTGACCGTCTTCCCATTTATTGATGGAACCTTCACGACGCGTATCTCCGTCTTCGTAGATATCCCATGTGCTTTGACGGACTGGTCCGAATCCCCAACCACCTTTGAAATCTCCTGTTTTTGAACCGGCACTCAGGCCATTAGGCGAAATGAAAGCAGGTAGATTGGTGCCGTAACCTTGCCAACCGCTTGCCCAGGTTTTTCCTTCGGGCAATTGATTGCTTTCGAATATTGATTCCTGACAAAATTCGTTTTGATCGAGCCACATGGCTTTGAAATCGGGGAGCAAATCAAACTGAGCGCTACCTATAATTTCGGCCATATCTTTTGTTACTTCGCCATAGCGTTGTGTATCTTTTTGATACATAACTACTCTTGCTTTTAGCATTAGCGCAGCAGCTTTAGTTACTCTACCGGTATTGATATTGCCTTTAGCATAGTTCATTGGAAGACGGTCGGCACCGGCATCCGATTTCCCTGTAGCAAAATCAAGATCCTGCATGATTTTAGCATAAATCTCGTCGGCCTTCAGCTGTTTGGTCATATAAGGCGGAGTCGAGAGAGGTGCTTCAAAATAAGGTATATTTCCCCAGAATTTCCACAACAAGTGTACGTAGTAAGCTCTCAGAAAATGTCCCTCAGCTTTGTACTGTTCGAGTTTTTCGGCAGGTACGTTCACTGCATTTTCGCAAGCAATAAGTACATTGTTGGTACGGGCTAAGCCTGTAAAGTAGATACTCCATAAACCTTCCGGTTGTTCCTGCGGAGTAGCTGTGAAAAGAGAAAGCAGGTACAACTGATGCTGGTCGCCGGCATCGCCACCACCTTTGTAGATATCGTCCGAACGTAAATCGGACATCAAGGGTACACTGTTATAGTTGTTGTTGGCATAACTGTCGAACAACAAAATCTGATACGCCGATGCTAAGTTAGAGAGTATAGCACCTTCGGTGGCAGGCGCGCCTGCCTGTTGTTTTTCAGTAGGGGATGAAGTTAAAAAGTCATCTCCGCATGATGTGAAACCCACAAGGGCAGCCATCATTATAAATATATATTTTTTCATAAATTTCATAATGCAGATTATTAAAAAATTATATTAGCACCAACAGATATTGTTCTTGCCTGTGGGTATACACCGCGGTCGATACCAATTGTGGTATAACCTCCGGATGCTACTTCAGGATCGAAGCCATCGTATTGAGTGAATGTAAGTAAGTTTTCGGCCATTACAAACACTCTGAATTTATCAATCGAAAGTGTTCTCGACCATTTTTGTGGCAATGTATACCCAAATTGAGCAGATTTTAAGCGTAAATACGATCCGTCTTTGATATAAAGGTCGGATGAACGCCAGTTGCTGTTAGGGTTAGCATTCGTCATTCTTGGTAAATGATTCGATGTGCCTTCGCCGTGCCAGCGATTCAGTATCCACGATGGACGGTTCATTGCAGGAATATCGCCACGTTGCGAGAAGTCAAACAGGTCATTTCCTACTGTTCCCTGGAAAAATACGTTCAAATCGAAATTTTTCCATTCGGTATCGAGTGTCAGACCGTATGTCCAGTCGGGCATACCTTTACCGATTTTTGTTTTATCGGCATCGCTTATCGAACCATCTGCGTTATAATCCACAAAACGTACATCACCAGGTTTTGCTGTTGGCTGATATTTAACGCCTTCTGAATTTACATAGTTGTCAACTTCAGCCTGATTTTGGAATAAACCATTCGTTTTGAATCCGTAGAAGTAAGGAAATACTTCACCGTTTTCACCTTTTACATAACTACCTACACCCGAAGCACCTGCATTTTCGTAGATTTGTTCGCCCGAAGCATTACCAAGTTTGATAAGCTTATTGCGCAGGTACGAAGCGTTGGCCGAAACGCGGTATTTGAAATCGCCAATGGTTTGTTTCCAGCTGGCTTCGAATTCAAGACCCCAGTTTTCCATATCACCCACGTTGGCAATTGGAGAACTTTGTCCTACATACGAAGGAATAGGTTGCTCCATCAACATTCCGTTGGTGGTTTTTTTGAAATAATCGAAGCTGAATGTAAGCGCACTTTTGAAAAGATAGGTTTCGAAACCTATATCGGTTTGTTCTGATTCTTCCCATTTCACATTCGGGTTAGGAATAGATGCGGGTGAGCTTCCGTATTGCATTATACCTGTAGTTTCGCCTACTTTTGCAGGATCGCCCTGGTTTACAAGATAACCACCTCCAAAGTAGTAGTTCTGACCGCCATCCATCAACGAAGTATAACGGAATCCACCGATTCTTTCGTTACCGTTTTTACCCCAGCTGAAACGGAGTTTCAAAGCTTCGAGCCATGCCGGTTTATCTTCCATGAATTTTTCGTTTGTTATGTTCCAACCTAAAGATAAAGCAGGGAATACTGCCCATTTGTAGTTGGCACCAAAGTTCGATGATCCATCACGGCGAACTGTAGCCTGTACAATGTATCTTTCGTCGAAGTTATAGTCAAAACGTCCGAAATAGGAAGCTAAAGTAGCAGCTGTGTATCCACCTGTTCCACCCCAAACACGTTCGAGCTTTGCATCAGCAATGGCCGAGTTAATGTTGGCTTTCAATGGATCTGTTTCCAATAAGTCACGATCGTTACCACCCAGGTTACGATAAGTATATTTCTGAGCCGATTGGCCTAAAACAACCGAAACATTATGCACGCTATTGAATGTTTTGTTGTAAGATAATACATTCTCAATCTGCCATTTGAATCCTCTGTTCATTTCACTTTGTACAGTGCTGTAGTCGAGTGTTTTTCCTTGTGTTGCCAGGAAAAATGGGAAGGTGTAGCTGTCGTTGCCCCAGAAAGCGAGGTCGGTACCATAACTGCTTTTGAATTTTAAGCCGGGTAAAATGTCGATTTCGCCCCAGAAAGTACTTACAAATTTATCGCTGTTGTCGACAGAACTTCTGCGTTGATTCAACATGGCTACCGGGTTAGCAATTTCCTGAAATCCTGCAGGAGGAATAGAAAATACCTGTCCGGTTTTCATATCTGTAACCGCATTAGGATATTTTGCTAAAATAGCGGCAGAAGTTTCTTCGTCGGCATACACAGGAACAAGTGGAGAGAAGGTCAATGCACTTCCAAGAATAGAGCCATATTCTGTATTGG
This sequence comes from Paludibacter sp., assembly GCA_034926015.1. Lineage (GTDB taxonomy): Bacteria > Bacteroidota > Bacteroidia > Bacteroidales > Paludibacteraceae > Paludibacter. The sequence continues at coordinate 11,479 of JAYFRI010000304.1, forward strand.
CATCGATGGATGAGCCTGTGCTTCTGGAGTAACCTATATTTACACCAACTTTTACTTTGTTCAGAAAATTACGTGTTTTGTCTTCGAAAATGATGTGTGTCGAATTGGAACGAACACTCCAGCGATTGTAGTTCGATTTATTATAATCGCCACCCACAATACCTTGCTGATCGAAATACCCTAATGAAAGGAAGTACTGTGATTTTTCGCTACCTCCTGAAACGCTGACCTGATGACTTTTAACAGGAGCATTGTAATTGAAGGTTTCGTCCTGCCAGTCTGTTCCTTTTCCGGCTTTATCAATTTGCTCTTTGCTGTATCTGAGGGCGCTTCCATCATTCAGCAAAGCTTCGTTCATAATGACCATGTACTCGGTAGCATCCAAAACCGATTTTTTCTTCCATGGATTTTGCCATCCGTAGCTGAAGTTATAATTGATTGTGGTTTTGCCCGAAACGCCATTCTTGGTAGTTACAAGTACCACACCGTTGGCAGCACGTGCTCCATAAATGGCTGCCGATGCAGCATCTTTCAGAATTTCTACCGATTGAATATCCACAGGATTCAGATAGTTGATACCTCCGTCCACCGGCATTCCATCTACAATAAACAAAGGTTCACTGTTGTTTACTGTACCGATACCACGGATACGGAATTTTGAATCCGATCCCGGCTGCCCCGAACTCTGCGTAATTTGAACCCCCGAAACTTTTCCTTTCAGGGCATCTTC
>JAYFRI010000179.1:0-9225 GCA_034926015.1 Paludibacter sp.
TTTTCCAATTCTTTCGTATTCGTCTTTTGTAATCATAATCATTAAGTTTTCCTTCCGACTTAGCGGCTTAGTGTCTTTGCGTTCAGAATAATATATTTAAATAGAAAGCAATTGATTGAATTGTTTAAGCGTTTCGAGCACATTGGTTTTTACATTAATAAAATGTTCAATTCCAATGGCTTTCAAATCGTCGGCACAAGCAGGAGCTCCGGCAACAACCAAAATGGCTTTACCTTTCGAAGCTTCGTAAGCAGCTGGTGCAAGTTCGGCATATTCGTCGTCGCTTGAGCAAAGAACTATAATGTCGGCACCGGCCTCCTGTGCTGCAGCAACACCTTCTTCCACCGTTTTGAAACCAAGATTATCCACCACTTCGTAACCAGCACAAGCAAAGAAATTGCAAGAGAACTGAGCACGAGCCAAACGCATAGCCAAATTACCAATAGTCAACATAAACGCTTTTGGACGTTTAGCGGCAGCTTCAGTAGCAAAACGCAATGCTTCAAACTCTTCAGCTCCGCGAACCGGAGAAAGTTTTTCAACACCTGTGTGGTCGCAATCACAGCCACCTTCTTTGGTTAACTCAACTTTTGCAGCAGCTACTTCGGTAAAGTTAGGGAATTGATTGGTTCCTAACAATACTTCACGACGGCTTGAAACTGATTTTAAACGGCTTTTTGCAGTAGTTTTCACAGCTTTCTGAACTGTTCCGGCTTTAACAGCTGCAAAGAAACCACCATTATCCTCTACTTCGAGGAAGATTTTCCATGCCTGAGCAGCTATTTCGTTAGTAAGCGTTTCGATATAATATGAACCGGCAGCAGGGTCGGCTACTTTATCGAAATGCGACTCCTCTTTTAACAACAATTGTTGATTGCGGGCTATTCTTTCTGAAAACTCATCAGCTTTTTTGTAAGTTGAATCGTAAGGTAATACTGTAAGTGAGTTTACGCCACCTAATGTAGCACTCATCGCCTCGGTTTGAGTACGAAGCATATTTACATTTGCATCAAAAATTGTTTTATTAAATTCAGTTGTTTGTGCGTGAATGCGCATTTTAGCAGCACATTTGCAAATACCTTCAACAGTATGCTGACAGTTATCTTTCACACATTTAACCTGATAAGCATCAACTACATTAGCCCAAAGTAATTTGGCAGCACGGAATTTAGCTATTTCCATGAAATAGTTACCACCCACACCAAAATTGAATTTAATGTTTTTGGCAACGATAGAAGGTTCGCAGCCGGCTTCGATAAGTGCCGAAAGATATTCGTTACCCCAGGCCAATGCATAACCCAATTCCTGAGCAAGAAAAGCACCGGCGTTGCTCAAAGTTGTAGCATTTACGCCAATTACACGATAAAATGGTAAGCCAAGTGCAGCCTCAAAAGTTGCTTTAGCCAGACTTACCAATTCTTCTTTTTCAAAATCTTTACCGCGAAGCAGCATGGCATTCATGCCGTCCCAGTTGATAGAACCGTGCAACTGAGTAAGATTGTATTCTTTCGATTTGAAATAATCGGTCAGAATAGTTGCTAAATCTGCTGAACGTTTTGTACAGATCGTGAAGTTAAGTTCTACACAGTCAGCCTGAATATTTTCTAACAAAGTAGCAATGTACTCAGGACTTAAGTCTTTTTTACTCAACTTGAAACCAAGAGAAGTTGCACCTTTGCAAAGCACATCAAGCGCTTTTGCATTCGCTTCCTTCGCATCAGTCACTACAATGTCCTGGCGGATAAACCACACATTGTCAGCTTTTGTACCACGCACATAAGGAAATTTTCCGGGAACGACCTCAGTGGATTTAAAGTTCTCAATGTCTTCGGCCCGATAAAAAGGCATTACATTGAAACCTTCATTTGTTTTCCAAACGAGCCTTTTGTTGAAATCAGCTCCTTTCAGGTCGGCGGTGATTTTGTCCATCCATTGCTGAGTGCTAACAGTTGGGAAATCAGCCAATAAATTTAATTTTTTTTCTGCCATAATATATATTGATTTTCGAAATTTCTAAGCGGGTACAAAATTACTACTTTATGTTGAGTTAGAAGAATTTTTGGGGCTGAATTAAAGAAAAAAAGCGGTAATTGGTTTTCATATCTTCAAAGTTCAGAATTTACCTGCTTTTTTTCATTGTAGATGTTCACTCAAACATATAAATACGTGCAAATAAATGGATAAAAACTGAAACCATGAGATAATAAATTTAGGTTTGATAGCTCAACTATTTAATATACTACAATATGTCGAATTTGCCAAAAGCCGGCAATTCGGTTGTTACAACCAAAACTACAAAAGATGAATATATTGCGGCTTCGCGTTTTGGTGGAATGGAATGAAAAGTAGAGATGATAGATTTACTTTTTGATAAAAAATCCAGAGAATCACCAATCGGTTTCTCTGGATTTTATTTTAACCTGCAGTGAATTTAGACTACAAGTGATATAATGTTGTTTATATTTCTACTTAAAAATCGGTTTATCATTTGAATAACTGTCAAAGCTGTGAGTTTGGATAAAATTCTGTTTTTGTATCCGTCAAAAAACTTAGCGTAGTTTCTACGAATCAAGAACTGGTCGCAAAGCTGAGAAAACAGTATTTCAATACATTTTCTTGTTTTTCTAAAGCTATAAGGCTGTTTTTGATCATCGTGTTGATTAACGCTCATTGGCACTTCCAATTTTATATTATTAGAAGCATACAAATCCAATTGTTGATCAGCACTTAAATAGCTTTTGTTTCTTATTAAAACACAAGAAAATAAGTTGGTTTTTATGTTTTTTAAATAATGTATCAAATAGCTTAATTATCAGTTGTGAATGAATCAGGGAAAGTACATTTAAATTCAAGTTTCCCAAAAGTATTTATCCAGCTAACAAAACTGCGTTTGCCTTGTTTCAGAACGATAACTCGTGCGCCCGCAGTCATGTTTTTATACCAACAAGGAGTGGAGAGTCCAAACCTTCCATAACCAAGCGCAACACCTTGAAATTCGCCTATATAGTCGTTGTTATGGTCGTGTCCACAAAAAACTCCCATCACATCGCCTCCAGCAACTAATTGGGCAAACAATCCTGAGTTCAATGCTCCCGATGCTACTTTTTCATTTTTTATACCAATAAGTTTCGCATTTTTCGCATTGGCCATTTCGCTATACTCAGGGAGTGGAATATGAATAAAGGCTATTGCAGGAAGCGATGTATTATTATTTTTGCGGGTATAATTGGCACTTTGATTGCGATACCAATTCAATTGCGAAAGCTGAACCCAACCATAACCTTTTATCCCTTTTACTTTACTATAACTGTGCGTATCGAAACCGTAAATTAGGGCAGCAGCTTTTCTATTGTTGTCAAGTATGGGTAGTATAAAATTTGATTCACCCTCTACATTCTTAGTCCTGGAGTTCAGGCAATGTGGATATCGCATCAATAATTGAGTAAGTTGTGGTCGCTTAGTGTCGTAGTCTTCTTCGTGATTTCCATATACAACTATCCATGGAAGTTGCTGTTTCGACAGTATATTATCTATCGAGTCCCATTTCTCTTTTGCATTGTCTTGCAATACTATATCGCCAGTAAAAACGACCATATCAGGCTTTTCTGCTTCTATGACTATTCTAATTAACTCGAATACTGGCTGGGAAGTTTCGATCTTATCAGTGATATGCGTATCTGTAAACTGAACAATTTTGAAGTCTCCATTAGAATTAAATTTTAAACTGGGTTTTGCACCGAATACTACATTCTGATTAAAAATCAAACAAAGCAATATGATAATACTAAGTTTTTTCATTGATACAATTATTATCCATTATAATGAAAGGTAGTATATGGAGTTTTGTTTCCTTATACTACCTAACTAACAACATAAAATTAACAACACAATCTATTTTTACATAGATCTTTTTTTACTTTTTTGCAGGTAGATTGCCACCAAGTCGCATTCCTTCTTCGACTTCCTTCCATAGGTTTTTACGTATGACGTGTACAATATCGAATACCATTAAACCATCTGACTTTTTCAGATTCATTTCGATGGTTCGGGTCAAATCTCCGGGCTTTTCATAGAATTGATCTACCAAAATACCACCATAGAATGGTTTACCATCAACTATGCCACGTATTTTCTCGCAAGAACCTTCCACACAATACCAGGTACCTGTATGTGCTTTACTATCAGTTTCATTCTTAACTAAGTTGTTGTTTTTCAGATAGTCTTCCATCGAAATATTGGTGTAATAATTACCTGTGGTGTAAAGGTCAAGCAATTCCATATATCCGTAATTTTTATAATCTGGAGTTGCCCAATCATAGTCTTTACTTGGATCATAATTTTTACTTGCCCAGTTCACACCTACTTCATAATAGCTTGGATACCAAGCACCAGTATAGGTACCGAATGAGACTTTCTTATTCGCTTCTTTAACGGTTTTGCGAGCCAAAGCCATGAAATCGTAGATGTTTTTTGTTCTCCACTCCATCCATTTCAGAAAATGTTTTCCACGTTCAGGATAATAATTTCCTTTTGAGTCTTGTTTCCATTCGTATATATCTTCGGGGAACTTTTCAATTTTCTGATTGATATATTCTTCGAATTTTGTGCGTGAGAAGTTAGAGAAATCGGCTGTTATACCATCATAACGAACCCGATCAAGAATCAGTCCATCAATTTTTGGATATTTTGTAACAAATTCAGTCAAGATATTAAGCATGTATTTTTGATAGTCAGGTAGGATGGGATTCACCATAGCCGAATATTTATGCTTCTGATCCATAATAGAAACTATGCCTTTATCGTGTGTATAAACCATCGACGCCCATTCAGGATGATCGGTATAAGCAACGCCGCGATCGAAGAAATTATGACCCGCAACAAATACATTCAATGAAGCGTGAACTTCCAACCCTAAGCAATGTGCTTTTTTAATAAAATAAGCTACCATATCGAAATCGGCCGAACGAACATAACCATCCCATTCATTCATTTGTGGAGCATACTTACTTTTATACATTACTTCACCAGTAATAGGACGAACATCTAACACGGCTATTGTAAAACCAAGTTTCTTTATTTTTTCGAGATAATAATCGATAGAATCCTTCTGACTTAATGTTTGGAAGTTAGCTTCTCCGTCGAACCACATCAAAGCTGGTTTCTTGATATTCTTTTTTTGCGCTAGTGTACTTCCTGCAGTCAAAAGTGCTAGTACGACTATCAGATAAAAGGGAAATTTTCTCATGATATTTTGATATTTTAGTTGATTATTTTTAATTTATAGTTTCATTTAATGTATTTCATTTTTTTTAAATAAGCAGCCCAGATTTGGTAACCTTCGGGTTGTAAATGAATTCCATCTTTTGTCAGTGTAGCTTTCAGCTGACCTGAGTTATCGCTAACAAGTGATGCAATGTCGATATATGTAATCCTATTTTCAGCACATATTTCTTTCAATTTGGCATTTAGCTTGACTACTTCTGTGTTTTTTCCTTTCAATCCATTGTAAGCCAAACAATCATAGTTGAGGGGTAACACATTTTGGATATATAGGGTGGTTGCTGGACTAATTGTTCGACAAATTTCTATCATTTTCAAAATATTATCCGAAATTTCCTCCACGCCACGTCCAGCAGTGATATCATTTATACCATCCATCAAAAAAACTTTGGAAGGTTTTGTTTGCATAATTTCGGGTAAGCGATTTAATATGCCGTAAGTATTATCGCCTCCAATTCCTCTATTGACAATATTTTTGCTCTTGAAAAGCATATTCCACCAACCTTGCTCAGTGATACTATTGCCAATGAATACAATACTATTTGGAGCAATTGTTTCGGCACGATGTGCTTTCAATCGAGTCAGATAATAAGCTCCCTCGTATTTTGACTTTGGGGTTTGCGGGTCATTGATGTATGGCTTTAGCACTTCTATCCATTGTTTGTAACCCTCGGCCATCAGATGCAAACCATCGTTGGTGTAAATTGGTTTTAGATTATTGTTATCATCGGCTAAAGTTGAAAAAACATCAATGTAAGTAAGCTTTTTCTCTATACAGAGTTCTTTTAATTTATTGTTAATAAATAAAATATGTTCTGTTTTATTTTGATGGCGAGCGAAGTGTGGAAAAATACTGTTTGTAGGTAATATGCTTTGAATAAATAATTTAGTACCTGCACTTTGAACTTGAATTTTCTCCACTATCATTCGATAATTTTGCAAAATGATAGAATCAGGAATATTATTGGCAATGTCGTTGATACCAATCATTAAAAATATTTTGGCTGGTTTAGCACTGAGTATTTTATCTAAACGAGCCAATACTCCAAGGGTAATATCACCAGAGATACCACGATTTTTTACTTTTATAGTTTGAAAGAAATCTGACCATTCGCCAATATCCGTAATGCTGTTACCCAGGAAAATTGTTTCGCCAACTCCTGTGGGCATCATTTCATGTATGGATCGCTTCTGTCCGTAATAAGTTGATTCGTAATTGTTTTTAGACAATATATCGCGAATCAAATCGGGTTTGTTTGTGGTGATTCCTGTTACTTTGTTGTTTAATCGTGCAAACAAGGCAGATTCAGGTTTATCTACTGTCCATGTCAATAAGTCGAGATTATTCTTTTTGCATTTAATAGATAAGCTATCGGTAAGAATTCCGTAGCTAACATTCAGGCCATCAAAGTTATTTTTTTTGCAAGTTTCAATCAATTGATCTTCCTGATCCTTTTGATAAGTAAGCCAATAGCATTTGTTATTTGGAAGTTGCTTTTTGGCTTCTGCCAATGTTTCGGGATTAAAGGCAATGATAATTGCATCATTCAATCGTCCACTATTGATTAATATACGTTTTAACATTGGGAATACATTTCCTGCATTTCCTTTTTCCCAACAGCATTTTATTTCTATAACTATCTTTTTCCCTTTTGGAAGATTTTTCAACACTTCCTGGAGATAAGGAATTCTTTCTCCGTTATTGAGTTTTATCTTACGTAATTGGCTGGCTGATGATTCAGGAACAACGAGATCTTTAGTCGCTGTTCGTCCTGTTGTTCGGTCGTGCATAACTACTAATGAGTCATCAGTGGTTCGCCAAATATCTAATTCAACAGCATCAGCATTCAGTTCATATGCTTTATTAAAAGCAGCCAAGCTATTTTCCAAGGCATAAGCCGAAGCTCCACGATGTGCAATTATACTTACTTGTGCAAGTAGGCTTGCCGGAAGAAGGAGTAGCGTAAATATACTTAGTTTCCTTAATAATGTATGATTCATACTTTCGAAATTGATTTGAGAAATAAATACTTAATTTGTAATTCTTTGCATATCTCAAAGAATTACAAATAAGTAAAATATAAATTATTAACTGTGTTGATTAATCATTATTTTATTGCAAGACTAATGCCTTCTTTAGCATATTGCCATTGGTTAGCCATCTTTAAATGTATCATGTCAAAAAGAAAATACCCATCACTTGCATCCATACAAGCTTTTACTGAATTAACTATTGCTTGGTTTTCTTGCTCTTGTGTAGCTTTATTGCCACTGTCCCAATTACCAACATCAGGGCCACCCGCAACAATTGGGCAAGCACCTTTGATCTTTTCTTTGGCCAACACACAGAAACCTTGCATGGTCCATTCTGTCGATCCGTTTACATTTAATGGCGAGGCATAAGCTCCGATAAGCATATGATCCATCATATCTGCATAACCAAAATTTTTATAATTGCTGGTTGCCCACTTGTATTTTATTGACGTGTCATATGTTGGACTGGCCCAATTCACGCCTACATCATAATAACTTGAATACCAACCGCCAACATAAACACCAAATTTTATTTTTGGATTGACATTTTTAACTGTATTTCGCGCTTTTTCCATAAAGTCGTGTATAACTTTTGCCCGAAACTCCAACCATTTTAGCATATACTTTGGATAAGTTGTAGGTAATGCAGTTGCATTGACTGGTAAAATATCTTCAGGATAATTTGTTATTTTCACATTACCCAGATATTCTTCAAACTTTTGACGGGTATAGTTAGAGAAATCACTTTGTAACCCTAAAAATCTGCCTCTATCTAAGAAAATACCATCAACATCATATTTGGCTAGATCTTTCAGAATATTGCAAAGATAGGTTTGTACTTCCTCGTTTACAGGATTAAAGAACTTTGCTGATTCGCCAGTATTCATTACACTAACAATTCCTAACGAAGTATTCATTTGAGTAGCCCAAGCCTCTTTAGTCTTATCACGATACAATATCCCTGTTCCACCGTTGATAGTGTTACCTCCGGTGAAAGTATTAATCGCAGCATGCACTTTTAATCCTAATCGATGCCCTTCATCGATAAATGCCTGCAGATAATCCCAAGTAGCGGTACGATCATATTTACCATAAACACCTGCATTCCAAGCATACATATATTTCACCTGATCAACCACATCGGATTTGAATAATACATCGCCAGTTGTTGGCCGCACATCGACAACAATATCAGTAAATCCGGCATCCTTTGCCAAAGCCAAATCCCGAGCAATATTTTCTTTGCTGTTCGCAAAATCCGGAAAATTAGCAGCGGCATCTATCCAGATATAAATTGGTTTATCTTTATTACTCGTAGGTGTTGTGCCATTGTCATCTTTATCATCTGGCCAATAATCCGTAGGCGTTTTATCGCACGAAAAGACAAACAAGGACATCAATCCAAAAAGAAAGATATTTAAGAATTTAGCTTTCATACTCATATAATTTGAAATTTATTTTTTAAACACCCTGTGCTTTTCACACAGGGTGTTTTCATTATTTTACATACTTATACAGTCGAACTGAGCACAAACCACATAACCGTTTGTAAACATAAAGTACACGTATAAATAATAACCATCGTTTGAAACTCTGAAAGCTACATCTCCTGTTCCATTTGCATTCACATCACCTAAAGCTTTTGCCCCATACAATCCCGAATCACAAACTTTAATTTTATTACTTAAAGTGTTGCCATTCAAATCGTACATATATATACTATCATCACTTCCCCAAGTAAAGCTATTCACAGAATTGTGTAGTGCATAAGGCGATTTATTAAACACTACATAATCAGCAGCATTCATAATCCAGTTAGAACTGATAAGGTCACCTGTTTGTTTTACTTCATTAGTACTACCATTGTACCAGCAGAACTTATATGGTGCTGAATAAAACGAAGCAAAATAA
>JAYFRI010000387.1:0-3284 GCA_034926015.1 Paludibacter sp.
AAATTGATTTTCCGGAAGGCTGGGTACATTTGCGTAAATCGAATACTGAGCCTATTATCCGTATTTATTCCGAAGCAGGAACACCTGCAAAAGCAGATGCTTTAGCGCAGGATATCATTCAACAAATAAAGCAAATAGCCGGTATTTAAAAATCAGTTTAATCACAAAAAAAGACGAAACCATTTTCAGCGGTTTCGTCTTTTTTGTTTAGTCAATTTCGAGTTGCAGATTTTTCCTCAGCTTCTCAAGAGCCGGATTTTGATCGACCATAGATTTATAACGTTCCTCGGGCGATAAAGTACGTTGCAGTTCACTCTCCTCGGCTACTTTTATTACCATCGAAATGGATGAATTCTTAAGTCTGTTAATAAGGAATTGAACGATGTCGGTTTGAATTTTTTTCAATTCATTTTCCTGCATAACATTGTTGACAAGCACTTCAAAAGTGGTATCGGAAACCCTGACGGGCAGGTTGGTGTTCCGAAATCCGATACTTTTAATTTCATCGTTCATCGTTTTTCCAAATTCTATCCATCCATCGAGTAGAGCTTCATCGCTGAAATATTCGTTGCTTGCCTGACTTTGAATAATGTCAGCAGTTTTATATTCCTGTTGAGGTGCTTGCACCGTTGATGATGCTTTTGAAATGGAGATACTTGCCGGACGTTGATTGAAGCTGGTTGGAGCGCTTTGTGGCTTTGGTGGAAGTGGAGCAGCTTCAACAGTGATCTCTTGTTTTTTGGGCTGCGCAACCTGTTGCGCAACAGGTTTTGCTGCTGTAACAGTTTTATTCGCTTCGGCAGCCCCGGGCGTTTGCTGGTGCTGAGTGTTTATTATACGTATTGGCGCTGGCGCTTCTTCATTCAGAAAGTCTTTTTTTTTTTCGTCGTTCAACTGACTCAGTCTGATAAGCGTAAGTTCCACCAATAGACGTTTGTTTTTACTTATTCGGTAATTCAAATCACAATCGTTACTGATTTTGAGCGCCTGAAAAATAAATTCGGGACTACAAAGCTGTGCCTGTTGCTGATAGCGTTTGCCAATATCGGCACCCACTTCGAGTAATTCTATAGTAGAAGGGTCCTTACTTACCAAAATGTCGCGGAAATGAGCGCTTAAACCGGTGATGAAATGATGAGCATCAAAACCTTTGTTCAAAACATCGTTGAAAATCAAAAGAGGTTTTTGTACATCTCCATTTAAAAATGCTTCAACAAGTTTAAAGTAGTACTCATAATCAAGTACATTCAGGTTTTCGATAACTCCCTGATAAGTAATATTATTGCCGCAAAAACTTACTAACTGATCGAAGATGGACAAGGCATCGCGCATTCCTCCATCGCTTTTTTGTGCTATGATGTTCAGTCCATTTATATCCACAGTTACATTTTCGCTTTTTGCAACATGCTGAAGATGTGCTACAGTGTCGGCTACAGTGATTCGATTGAAATCATAAATCTGGCAGCGCGATAATATAGTTGGGATAATTTTATGTTTTTCGGTAGTGGCCAGGATGAAAATAGCATGCGAAGGTGGTTCTTCGAGCGTTTTCAGAAAAGCATTAAAAGCACCAGGCGAAAGCATGTGTACCTCATCCACAATGTAAACGCTGTATTTACCTATCTGAGGAGGAATTCTTACCTGGTCGATGAGCGAACGTATGTCGTCGACGCTGTTGTTGGAAGCAGCATCCAGTTCGTGGATATTGTAGGAGCGTTGTTCGTTGAACGAAACACATGATTCGCATTCATTACATGCTTCGTGTTCGGCTGTCAGATGCTCGCAGTTAATGGTTTTTGCAAAAATACGGGCACAGGTGGTTTTGCCGACTCCGCGTGGACCGCAAAACAAATAGGCATGTGCTAAATGGTTGCTATTTATCGCATTTTTAAGTGTAGTTGTCAACGAACTCTGACCTACGACCGAGTTAAAGGTTGAAGGGCGGTACTTTCGGGCAGAAACTATAAAATTATCCATAAACTCAATATTCTTTTTTTTCTTAGGCTTGCAAATATACTCAAAAAATGGGCATAATTTTCAACTAAAAAAAGATTTCAGGAAAAAATGCAGTTGCCAAAAAATGCTTACCTTTGTAAACTTGTAAAGTAATATTCTTTCTGATTTCAATCGGAATAATACAAAATTTAGCTATGGCATTTATAAATAAAACATGGAAAGCACTCAAACCTGTGTTACTCAACAAATACCTTGTGGTTTTGTTGGCATTTGCTGTATTTATAATTTTTTTCGACGATCATAATCTGATTCAACGCTGGGAGACCCACCGTAAGATAAATCAAATGGAAAAGGAGTATAAATACTATTTGGACGAGATTGAGAAGAATAAATCGGAGATGTATAAATTGGAGAATGATAATGAATATCTCGAGAAATTTGCCCGGGAACATTACCATATGAAAAACAAGAACGAGGAAATTTTTATTATTAAAGACTAAAAACGAATATAAATGATATTGAAATACAGCAGGATGCTGCTAATTGTCGGGGGTACGCTTACTGTAGCCGGAGCTTTTTCGCAATTGATGAATGTAAATGTGGCGTCCTATATTTTTACTGCAGGTGCTGCCATGCTCATTGTTTACCAGTTTATGGCTTACATGGCCGACAAAAAAAAAGATCTGCGTACGCAACGTCTGTCACGTTTAAATTTTATCTATAGTCTTTTGCTCGGATTGGCAGCTTATTTTATGTTCGTACAGTCCAATTCGTGGGTGGTGGTAGTGCTTATTTACGCCCTTGTTTCGCTTTTCAATTCCTTCCGTACTAAATAAAAAAAAGTGCAGTTCGCAATAATGTGAGCTGCACTTTTTTATTCTCTTTTCGGGCTTATTTCTTAGCCGCGTATCTCTTATTTAATAAATCAGTAATTTCTGGTGTTATGTCAAGACCTTCGGTAGCATAAAGAATGTTGTCGCTCGAGGTGTTGCTCAGAATCAATTGATATTTCTGATCTTTATTGTATTCTTTCAGAAAAGAATTAATAGTATCGCGCAATTGCTCGCTCATTTTTTGCTGAACCTGCATCAGTTGCTGGCTCAATTGTCCATCGAGTTCACGTAAATCTTCCTGGCGTTTAAGAAGTCGTGATTGTTCCTGTTCGGCACGCTCGCGGCTCAGGAATGCATTGGCTTCGAGTTTACGTTGAAATTCACCCATTTCGGTTTGTAGCTGACGTGCTTTTGTGTTGATACTCAAACGCGAATCTTCTTGCTTTTTGATTAAAGATTCATTGGCTTCTTTTGCAAACTGATAATTAAGTAACA
>JAYFRI010000339.1:0-2557 GCA_034926015.1 Paludibacter sp.
GAAAAAACAATATGCTATTGGCAAATGGTATCGTTATTGCCTATAAATGAGAGTAAATGTGTTAATTGTCAACTTTTCAATTACCTTATATCAATTAAAAAATGAAAAAAACAATATTTCTTATTTTTCTAAGCTTTACAAGTTTGGTGCTGCTGGCGCAAACGGTTCAATTAAAAGGAACTGTAAAGGATGCAAAAACAGGTGAATTACTTATTGGTGTGAACATTATTGTTGAAGGAAGCCAAACCGGAACTGTTACAGACATAGATGGTAACTTTGTAATTTCCGCACCAGCCGACGGCACTATTAAAATATCGTATATAGGCTACAAGACACAGCAAGTTAAGTTTTCGGGACAAAAAATGCTTGATATTCAACTTGAGTCCGACAGCAAAACGATAGATGAAATTGTTGTTGTTGGTTATTCGGTTCAGAAAAAGCGTGATGTATTGGGTGCCATCAGTAAAGTGGGAAGCAATGAGCTTTCCAAAATACCTGTTGCTTCAGCACAACAAGCTTTACAAGGCCGAATTGCAGGCGTAAATGTGGCAGCACAAACAGGAGCTCCCGGAGCCCCGATATCTGTTCGTATCCGTGGTGTCAACTCTATAGGCTTAGGCAACGAGCCTTTGTACATTGTTGATGGCATTCCGATTGAAGGTGCGCTGAACAATATCCCTCCCGGCGAAATTGAAACAATGACTGTATTGAAAGATGCGTCTTCAGCAGCCATTTATGGATCGCGAGCCACAAACGGTGTTATTCTTATAACAACCAAAAGTGGAAAATCAGGTGATGCCAGGATCACCTACAACACTCAAATTGGCTTCCAGACACATGGCCGGTTGACAAAAATGGCCACAACGGATCAGTACATTAAACTCTATAATGAAGCAGCCACTGCCGACAACAAGGGTTCAATTGTGCAACGATCTCTTATTGAAGGTAATTGGGTAAAAGATTTTCCGAATGTAAGTCATATTGACGAAATTTTTCAAACAGCGCCCTTACAGCTACACGAATTATCGATCAGCGGTGGCAACGAAAAAACAACCTATCTGATATCAGCAGCTTACTATAACCAGGATGGTATTATTAAAAACACAGGTTATCAACGTGCCAATGTACGTTCGAACATCAGCTCTGATGTAAAAAAATGGTTACAGGTAGGATTAAATGTAAGCGGAAGTATTTCAAACAACCGGCTTGTTTCAAGTTCAGGCGATGGCTCTGCAGGCGAAGGCGGTAGTGTGGTTCGTTATGCTCTTTACAGAAATCCGGCTATCCCTGTCTACAATGCCGCAGGCAACTATGTGGATTTACCTTCGGAATACTACGGAGATGCAGTTTATAATTCTTTCTTTGGAGATGGATATAGTCCCGAAGGATTAGCGGCGAATACCGACCGTACAAAAAAGATAAAAACTTTATTAGCCACCGGAAATGTACTGGTTAAATTTACACCTGATTTATTATGGAAAACAACTGCCGGTATCGATTACAATGTTACCGACAAAAGAGAATACAATAAAACATGGGGAACCGCTAACCGCATCAACAGCACCAATGGTCTGAATATCTCAAGCGAAGGCAGTTCGAACTGGACCATCAACAGCACTTTGAATTACAGTGTGAACTGGAACGAAAACAGCAATTTGTCAGCATTAGTTGGTACCGAGGCTGTGAAACAAACAGCAAACGGCTTGTACTTAAGCGATAGCCAGTTTGCAAATACAGATCCTGATTTTCTTTATATCGGCAAAGGCCTTGGTACAAAGACCGGAAATCAGTCAGAATGGGGTTCCAGCTTACTGTCTTTCTTCGGGAATGTGAACTATAACTACAAACAGAAATACTATGTATCAGGAATTTTAAGACGTGATGGCTCTTCGCGTTTCAGCGACGGTCATAAATGGGGAACTTTCTACTCTGTTTCGGCCGGTTGGAATCTCGATTCCGAAGATTTTATCAAGGACTTATCGGACATCAACAAACTGAAATTACGTGCCGGTTATGGTTCTATCGGTAATCAGAACATTCCTCTGTATTCCTATTATGATCGATACGGATCGCAGTATTATTACACTTTCGGTGGAACAAGTTACAATGGCTATGCCCAAACAACCTTGGGTAACATCGACCTGAAATGGGAAACAAACAATCAGTTCAATGCTGGTGTCGACCTTGAGATGCTGAAGGGAACCTGGGGAGCAACACTCGACTATTATTATAAAATCACAAATGACATGTTGTTGCCGGCTTCCTATCCACCTTCTGTCGGAAAAGCTTCGCCACCCTACATCAACAGCAAAGGAAATGTACTCAATACAGGGGTTGATATCGAAGTATTCTACCGGAAACAATATAAAGATGCCGGATTTACAATCACTCTGAACGGTGGATTCTTACACAATGAGGTTCTGAACATCGATGCGCCTTACTATGCAGGAACTGTTGACACCGGAATATCAGCAACAAAAACAGATGTTGGTCAACCTATCGGCTCTTTTTATTTGTACAAAATGGATGGAATATTCCAGAATGAAGCTGAAATACT
>JAYFRI010000016.1:0-5592 GCA_034926015.1 Paludibacter sp.
AGTGGTCGGTGCTATAGTTTGAGAAACTGTTTAACGTCAATTTTATATTTGACATGGTATTTAGTTTACTGTTTAAACCTGCCAGATTTCAAAAAACTGACAGGTTTGGATGGTTGGCTTTGCTTGCAAACGAAAAGCGAAGATGTTAACTCCTTTATGAAAAAACCTGTTGCGAAACATGAAAATTAACTAACACTATATTTGTTGCTTCAAAATGAACGATTTATATTTGCATTGTGAATTATTAACTGTAAAAGTCTTTGTTTACACCAATAATAATAATAACGGTTCATTTTGATTCGATATATTTTATCCCTGTTGGTTTATGTCCATCGTTTACAATTATACGCCTGATTTGCTCTTTCGTATCAACAGGAGTTTATTAGTCCTGTAAGCATATTAAAATTAGTTACATATGCAACGATATGTTCTTTTTTCACATCTCTTATTATTGGATATTTACTTACATCAAAAAATCAATATTTATGAAAACAAAATTACTTGTATTTATAACAATAACCTTACTTCTACTGATAGGAGGAACGGGGTGTGAAAAAGAAATTTTTTATCCTGATGCCACATTAATAAAAGATTTACCTAAAATGTACTTGACTGGCAATATCAAACAAGGCGAACAAGAAATAATTCGAACTAAAGAAGAATTACTAACGTTTTTCAGCCAATTTGAGATTGATAAGGTAAATGAATTGAAAAATATTGATTTCACGAATCAAACATTATTAATTGGCTGTGATAATTATTCTAACGAAGTAAATAATCTCCGTTATACATTTTCAAAAAAAAACGAAAAAGAATATATCCTTCATGTAGAAATATCAGGAGGTGCTACAAGACCTGAAGGTTTTTTTTATTATGGTATTATAACTAATAAACTTCCTAAAACAGCAATAGTAACTTTCAACATTGTCAAAATTTAATACGTTATTAAAATGAAATGAAGTCCTATTATCACACACTGCAAACACAACGATAGCGCCTTACACCATCCAACTGTGGAATGAAGCCCGGGGTTTAGTGCATACGGTGGAAAGTACGGAAAGGGTACAATAGGTTTCGCTGCAAGGCTTGCCCAAAGGAATGTACTTTGTACACCTGATTGTCGGTGAGCAAACGGTGCAGCGCAAGATACTATTTGTAAATTAATCAAACAACAACAACAACAACCAAAAGAGGCTGTCCCCAAAAAGAGCAGCCTCTTTTGGTGAATGAAAGTATCAGCGCTGATATTCAGGAATAAGTAGTTTTCGACCGTCGCACCAATCAATGAGTTCTGTAAGTAATTCAACCAGCCCTACCGGCAGTGGACTTTATAATAAAACATCGTTTTGCTTTGCAACTTTAACGCAGATAAGCTAAATAAACAAAAAAAAACAGTAGCCCTTGTTGGTTAAAAGAATTATTTTGTATTATTGCAATCTACTATCACACTCACTCAAATAATTGTATTGCCTTACCTGGAGCTTTTCAGTTCGGAATGTATCAGGTTGGTATTATTTTCAGAAGGAACTACTTACACATTTAGCAACGGACAATGTGTAAGGTACATTTCACAGATTCATTTACCTTAGGGTTTAAAATATAGTTCGCTAATTCTCTTTTTGTGCTCTTAATTTATATAAAATGCAACTTTGTTAATCTATTTTGCATCATAGCTATAAACACAGTGATTGTATTGTCTTTTACAATGGGCGTGCATACAAAAATTACTCAGCCGCTCTTGTAAATGCTTACAATTTGTCTTGCTTCTTTAGTATTTGTTTTTAACTTTACGATATATTAACTCTCTAATGCTTATTATTTATGGAAACAACTACAATACAAGCTTTAGAATGCCATTGCCGATATCTGATAAATGCTATAAATGAAAAACTCAATTCAAGAACATTAAAAATCAATAGTTATGAAAACAAAAAACATTATTTTTTTTATGACACTAATTCTTTCTCTCTATGGATGTAGAAATGAACATTGCGAAGGATTTCCTGATGAGTTAGCAAATTATTTTCCATACAGCAAAGAACAAACTGTTGTTTTTGTTAATGAAAACAAAGACACATTAGAATGTAAAATAAAAGACATTCAAAAAACAATGCCTTATTATGAAAGTAGTTGTAAATGTGCGTGTGTTAGTCCTAACATCAGATTTGATTTGACTTCTTCATATTTTTTAGAAAAACTCACAGGCAATCTTCTGCTCAATGAAGACGGAACTCTTTCCTGTGAATTTCAGTTTTATACATCCGGAGAATGGCAACATATTGATTACTTTCAAATTTCCATCCCTCAAACAACTGAGGAAATTATTAGCATCGAAAATCAAGACGCTATTCGTATAAGTGATGTGCAATTAATTAAAGGCAAAGGAATCATCTCTTTTTATGATAGGCAATTAAAATGTACGTGGAGTTTAGTAGAGAACTAGAATAACAATACCTTAAAAAAAGAATTCATATGAAAGTAAAAAAGAAACTTGTATTCCCTATATTATTATTCGTGGGAGTACTATGCTCTAAATGTAGTAACGACGATCCTTTATCTGAAAATAAATTGCATAATGTAACAGCAACTATTGTAAAAGGCTGTTTTGATCTTTCGAGACCCGATACCTTTTCCATTCAATTGGAAAATTATCCAAAGGGAATTTTTGATGTTTATCCAGCTGAAAGTATTCCTGATGAATTTAGATTCGACGGATTAAAAGTGATTATTAGCGGTGAAATTAGCAATATGAAAGAAACAAACCAATGTTTTGCAGCACCTAATACTAAATTAACCGGGACAAACATAATTAAAATTACTAACATTCAAAAAAAATAAAAGCAATATCTATAAGTTCAATACTGTTTTACTTTACGCTTTCCGGTTATTCTCAGAGCGTATTTATGTACGGAGAAAACGGGGCAAAGATATATTTCCAGGAGATAGACAGTATCGTTCAAATCAAGTACAAAAAGAATTCATATGAAACAAACATTTAAACAGACGTTTAAACCAAAGACGATGTTCATTGCGAGTTTCATGCGACAACTATGTAAAAAATAAAGATGAGCGTATGAAAACAAAGTTCCTTTCAGTTATGCTGCTCCTGTCTTTGATAATGGGGAGTTGTATAAATGAACCATTTCATACCAGAGCCAGATTTCCCTCTGTATCTATTGATGGGAAACTAATAGCATTTTTTTATGATTATGGAAATAATCGAGGTGAAGCGCCCTTTGTATCTGGAATCTATATTATGCCATTTAATGGTGGGGGTAAAAAATTGATATATCCGCTTTATAGTATGGAAACAGGCTATCTAAATTGGAATCCGGCAAAAAATCAATTACTTATTTCGGAAGGAATAATTACTTTACACAACAACGAATTTTCTAAAATCCAACTTAATAAATTATTCAATTCAATTGAGGATGTGAGAGAAATGAATTTTACGTGGGCTCCCGATGGGAAAAGTCTTTTATATAACATAAACGATTCAATGTATATTTGTGATACCTTGTTCCAACAGTCACGAAAGCTTTCCTTGCAGGGAAGAGGAGCACGTTGGATGCCGGATGGTGAAAGATTGACATACATGCGAAACGGCGAAATCTATATTGCCGATACATTGAGTTATCAGGAAACACAGATAACTAATGACGGTATGAAAAAAGGAGCGCCAATACCTTCACCTGATGGAACAAAGTTAAGCTATATTGTGTCTGATAATAATATTTGGTTAATCAATATTGATGGAAGCAACCCTCATTTTTTAACGAAGTCGAATTGGCTTAATTATTCCTGGACACCGGATTCAAAAGCGATAGTATATTCAAAAGAAGCTGATTGGGATACTTTTCTTTGGAAAATAGATATTGATGGAAAGAATGATATACAAATTTCAAAAGAATAGAATAACTATGAAAACAAAATTACTTAATTTTCATTTGTTTACAGCGTTTACTTTTTCAGTATTTATGAGTTGTGACGGAATAAATGAACCACCTTTTACCGTTTCGAAAAATCCGTCCGTATCACCGGACGGAAAAACAATAGCTTTTTCTTGTTATCCAGGAAATGGTGACAAAACCCAACCGGGTATTTATATTATGTCTATTGATGGAGATAATAAAAAACTAGTTTATCCTTTGAAATATGGCACCCTTCGAAATTCAATATGTTGGAATCCTTCAGGCAGGAAAATACTTTTTGAAGAAGGAATAATTACCTTACAAAATAATAAATTTAAGGAAATCATACGAAATAAAATTTCGGATTTAAATAAAAATGCCATGAATTTCACATGGGCGCCCGATGGGAAAAGCCTTCTTTATAACATAGAAGATTCGGTCTATGTTTGTGACACACTTTTTCTGCATTCGCGCAAACTCTCTTTAAGAGCTTATCAGGTAAAATGGATGCCGGATGGTAAAACTCTGACTTACATGAAAAACAACGAGATATGCATTGTCGATACGCTAAACTATCAAGAAATTCAAATAACCAATGACGGTAACAAAAAAGGAGGGCTGGTATCTTCTCCTGACGGTATAATATTCAGTTACATTAATTATAATGGCGGAAATGAGATTTGGTTGGTTGATGTAGATGGAAATAATCCTCGTTTATTAATACAAGAATGTACAGGGGGATATTCCTGGACACCGGATTCAAAAGCGATAGTATATTCAAAAGAAGCTGAGTGGGATACTTTTCTTTGGAAAATAGATATTGATGGAAGGAATGATATACAAATTTCAAAAGAGTAGAATAGTATGAAAATAAAGTTACTTTCAGTTATGCTGTTCCTGTCTTTGATAATGGGAATAGGGGGATGTGAAAATAAAGAATCTGTTCCTATAATAGAAGAACCTATTGATTTTCGTATTATCGACGGTGAACCAGCATGGAGTCCGGATGGCAAATGGATAGCTTTTTACCATGACGATAGTTTATTTAGCAAAGCCGGGATCTATTTGATCAGTCCCGATGGAGCAAACATAAGGAAATGTCAAGATGGCATTGCCGAAACACCTGCCTGGAGTCCAGATGGACAATGGATTGTCTTTTCGAAAAATGCACAAATATGGAAAAAGAAAATTGATGGCGATAGCCTTACACAACTGACCTTCGAAGGAAGAAATTTCTTTCCGTCGTGGAGCCCGGATGGACAATGGATTGCTTTCGATGGTTGGATTCCTGATGAAATGAAATTTTACGGTATTTTTAAAATGGACAAGAGTGGAAAAGAGAAAACACTATTTGGATATGATGTCAATGGAGCTATAAGAATGCCAACTTGGGCAAATAATTCCACAATCATTCATATCCGCTATTCACAACAATTCTATCTTCCTGAAATTTTCTCCATGAAAAGTAATGGAAAAAATGAAGTAAGGTTGACATTCAATAATGCAAACGATTATTATCCTAAATTCTCAAACAACAGAATAGCCTTTACGTCAAAACCAAATGATAAACCACATTTTGGTATATGGACAATGGATGCCGACGGTTCAAACCTGAAACAATTAACCGATACGCAAGCATATACCTGCGACTGGAGTCCGGACGGAAAACACATTGTATATA
>JAYFRI010000177.1:0-42436 GCA_034926015.1 Paludibacter sp.
TTTCTATTTTTCTACACAGGATATTTTAAAAACTTGAAACCATGTCAAAAAAACGCAATCGAAAAGAAAATAGCAGTACACGTGTTCGTAAATCCGAATTAGTACGCAACATCATTAATATATTCAACGAGAATACAGATAAAACTTTCGATTATAAGCAAGTATCCAAATTGCTGAATATAAAGTCCGAATCTCAACGTATTTTTATAAATCAACTGATGTACGAGTTACTCGACGAAGATTTTTTGGTTGAAATATCTCGTGGAAAGTTCAAGGTTAATTCACGTGGCGGCTATATTACCGGAGTCATCGATCGTCAGGGTGTGAAAACTTATCTGATTCCCGACGACGGTGGTGAAAATGTGTTTATCCCTGAACGCAAAACCAATCATGCCCTGCTCAACGATAAGGTAAAAGTGTTTTTGTATGCTGGCCGTAAGGGACAAATGCCCGAAGGCGAAGTGGTTGAAATCATCAGGAGAGCAAAAGATACTTTTGTGGGAATCTTGGAAGTTTCGGATAATTTTGCCTTTCTTATTTCGGATAACAGGGTGATGACCAACGATATTTTTATACCGAAAAGCAAATTGAACGGTGGTAAAAACGGACAAAAGGCAATAGTAAAGTTAATGGAATGGGAACCCAATCTTAAAAATCCCGTAGGCGAAGTTATCGATGTTTTAGGTGATAAAGGCAACAATACAACTGAAATGCACGCTATTCTTGCCGAATATGGGTTACCTTATAAATATCCTGTCGATGTAGAAGTAGCAGCTGATCATATTGATGCCGGTATTACGCCCGAGGAAGTGGCTAAGCGTATCGATTTGCGCGGAGTTACTACTTTTACAATTGACCCGCGCGATGCCAAGGATTTCGATGATGCGCTTTCGTTGCGTAAACTCGATAACGGACTATGGGAAGTGGGCGTTCACATTGCAGATGTGACTCATTATGTACGTCCCGGAAGTATTATCGACAGAGAAGCGCAGGAGCGTGCCACCTCGGTTTACCTTGTGGATCGTACCATTCCAATGCTTCCCGAGCATTTGTCCAATGGAATTTGCTCCTTGCGACCTAATGAGGAAAAACTTACTTATTCAGTTCTTTTTCAAATGACTGATGAGGCTGAAGTGAAACATTACGAAATAGCCAAAACGGTGACTTGCAGCGACAGACGATTTACTTATGAAGAAGCACAAATTGTAATCGAAACCGGCGACGGCGATTTTAAAGACGAAATACTAACCCTTGACAGAATGGCAAAAATTCTTAGGAATAAGCGCTTTGCAGCAGGGGCAATCGCTTTTGACAGGGTAGAAGTGCGTTTCGAAATTGACGAAAGTGGAAAGCCTACTTCTGTGTTTTTCAAAGAGCAAAAAGATGCGAACAAACTGATTGAGGAGTTTATGTTGCTTGCTAATAAAACGGCGGCTACACACATTGGTAAGCCGGGCAGAGGATTAAAGGCCAAAACATTTGTTTACAGAATACACGATGAGCCAAATCCGGATAAATTACAGAACTTCTCGGTTTTCATCAAGCGGTTCGGATACAATGTGAAAACCTCAGGTAAGAATTCTGCTGTTTCGGGTGCCATCAATCATTTGCTGGACGAGGTGCAGGGAAAGAAAGAACAAAATCTTATCGAAACCCTTGCTATCCGATCGATGGCAAAAGCAATTTATTCCACCGAAAACATCGGACATTACGGATTAGCTTTCGATTTTTATACGCATTTCACTTCGCCGATCAGGCGTTATCCCGATATGATGGTGCACAGACTTCTCGATCAATACAATAAAGGCGGCAAGAATGTGAGTCAAAAAGAGTATGAAGAGCTTTGTAAACATAGTTCGGATATGGAACAACTGGCTTCGAGTGCCGAACGTGCATCCATTAAATACAAACAGGTCGAATTTATGTCGCAATACATAGGTCAGGATTTTGAAGGTGTTATTTCGGGAGTTACAGAATGGGGAATCTATGTCGAAATTATTGTGAATAAGTGCGAAGGAATGATTCCTATCCGCGATCTGGATGATGATTATTATACTTTCGATGATAAAAATTATTGTCTTGTCGGTCGTCGCTATCACAAACGCTACCAGTTAGGCGACGAAATTAAAGTGCGTGTTGCTCGCGCCAACCTTGATAAAAAACAATTGGACTTTGTATTAGCGTAAGCATTTTTCATTCAAAAATCAATGATCTGTAAGTAGAGGTTAGGTTACCTTTGCTTATTATACTATGCTGTGGGCAGTGGTTTAAGTATTTCTCATCTCTTTTTGCATATCAAAAATCATCTGCCTAAAAACAAACAATATCAGCTTGTTCAACCCTTTTTCTTTTCGGATAATTTTTGTAATTTTGCAGCCCTAAACAACACAGCAAATTAACCAATAATTCAATTGGCCTTTTTTCGACTTTGGCTATTGGATTGAACAAAATAATGAATTTGAATTCATGAAGAAATTTAAAGAATATTCCGGCCTCCATCTTTCCGATGTAAACAAAGAAATGTTGAATCGTTGGAAAGAACTCGATGTTTTCCATAAAAGTGTTGCCACCCGTGAGGGAAAACCATCATTTGTGTTTTATGAAGGACCTCCTTCGGCCAATGGTATGCCGGGAATTCACCATGTAATGGGACGCACCATCAAGGACGTTTTCTGTCGTTACAAAACAATGCAGGGTTTTCAGGTAAATCGTAAAGCGGGTTGGGATACGCACGGACTTCCGGTAGAACTTGGAGTGGAAAAGGCGCTTGGTATTACCAAAGAAGACATTGGTTCTAAAATCAGTGTGGACGATTATAACGCTGCATGCCGGAAAGATGTACTTAAATATACAAAAGAATGGGAAGACCTCACGACCAAAATGGGTTATTGGGTGGATATGAACGATCCGTATATTACTTACGACAACCGTTATATCGAAACACTTTGGTGGTTGCTCAAACAACTGTACAACAAAAATCTGCTTTATAAAGGCTACACCATTCAGCCATTTTCGCCAGCTGCCGGCACTGGACTTTCCACACACGAACTCAACCAACCCGGCTGCTATCGCGATGTGAAAGACACAACCTGTGTGGCACAATTCAAGTTGAAAAACGAAGAAAATACCTATTTTCTGGCATGGACAACAACTCCATGGACTTTGCCTTCGAATACAGCGCTTTGTGTTGGGCCAACTATCGATTATGTAAAGGTGAAAACTCAAAACCCATACACTAAAGAAATTTGCAATCTGATTTTGGCTGAGAATTTACTTGGTGCTGTAATGGGTAAAAACGAATACGAAGTTCTCGATCGCAAAAAAGGTTCAGAATTAGCGGGCATTGCTTATGAGCAACTTATTCCCTGGGTAAATCCGGGCGAAGGTGCTTTCAAAGTTATCACAGGAGATTTTGTAACTACCGAAGACGGTACTGGAATCGTACACATTGCACCTACTTTTGGAGCGGACGATGACCGCGTTGCTAAACAAAACGGCGTTCCACCAATGTTGTTAATCGACAAAGATGGAAATCGTCAGCCAATGGTTGACCGCGCCGGAAAATTCTTCAGAATTGAAGACCTGAGTGCTGATTTTGTAGCTTCGAATGTGAATACTGAACTTTATGCCGAATATGCAGGTCGTTATGTGAAAAATGCTTACGACAGCACGCTGACAGATGATGACACAACACTTGATGTAGATATTTGCGTGATGCTGAAACAACAGGGTTTGGCTTACAAAATAGAAAAACACGTACACAATTACCCACACTGTTGGCGTACAGATAAGCCTGTTTTATACTATCCACTCGATAGTTGGTTTATCAAAACCACTGCCTGCCGTGAGGAAATGATGTCGCTCAATGATACCATCAACTGGAAACCTCAGTCGACAGGGACTGGTCGCTTTGGAAAATGGCTCGAAAACCTGCAGGACTGGAACCTGAGCCGTAGCCGCTATTGGGGAACTCCGCTTCCAATCTGGCGCTCAGAAGACGGAACGGAAGAAATTTGTATTGGTTCGGTTGAAGAATTGGTGTCTGAAATTGAGAAATCAATCGCAGCCGGATTTATGAACGAAAATCCGTACAAAAACTTTAAAGTAGGAGAATATACTGCTGAAAATTATGCTGTAAAAAATATAGATTTACATCGACCGTATGTGGATGGAATTGTTCTTGTGTCGGCTACGGGCAAAGCTATGAAGCGCGAACTTGATTTGATTGACGTTTGGTTCGATTCGGGAGCTATGCCTTATGCGCAGCTCCATTATCCGTTCGAAAACAAAGAGTTGATAGACAGCGGAAGCAATTTCCCTGCCGACTTTATCAGTGAAGGTGTAGATCAGACAAGAGGTTGGTTCTTTACACTTCATGCCATAAGCACTATGGTGAAAGGAAGTGTGGCATTTAAAAGTGTTATTTCAAATGGTTTGGTGCTCGACAAAAACGGCAATAAAATGTCGAAACGTTTGGGCAATGGTGTTGATCCGTTTTCTTCAATCGAAAAATACGGTTCCGATCCACTGCGTTGGTATATGATGACCAATGCATCGCCTTGGGACAATCTGAAATTCGACATTGAAGGCGTGGAAGAAGTTCGCCGCAAATTCTTCGGAACGCTTTACAATACTTATTCGTTCTTCTCGCTTTATGCCAATGTGGATAAATTTACCTATGCCGAAGCAGAAATTCCAATGGAAAACCGTCCGGAAATCGACCGCTGGATTATTTCATTGCTCAACACTTTGGTGAAAGATGTAACAGAATACTACGAAACCTATGAGCCAACCCGTGCAGGCCGTGCTATTTCGGATTTTGTAGGCGAAAACCTGAGTAACTGGTATGTTCGACTGAACCGTAAACGTTATTGGGGAGGCGAATATGACGAAGACAAGATTTCGGCTTACCAAACACTTTATACCTGTTTGGAAACCGTTTCGCGCCTGATGGCTCCGATTGCGCCATTCTTTGCCGATCAGTTGTTCCTTGACCTGAATGCAGTTACCGGAAAAGACAATAGCGAATCAGTTCACTTAGCCGATTTTCCTTCATACAACGAAGCCTTAATTGACAGCAATCTGGAAGAATGTATGCAATTGGCACAACAAACTTCGTCGATGATATTAGCATTGCGTCGTAAAGCAGATAAAAAAGTGCGTCAACCGCTTACTAAAGCAGTTGTGCCGGCACCAGACGAAATTACTTTCAAACAACTGAGTTACATTGCCGACCTTGTGAAAGCTGAAGTAAACGTAAAAGAGTTTGAAGTAATTCCTGCCGACAACGATATGGAAAATCTGGTAAAGAAAATAAAACCAAATTTCAAAACCTTGGGTAAGAAATACGGTAAACAAATGAAGGAAATTGCAGCAGCAATGATTTCATTCGGTAACCATGAAATAGGTGAAATTGAACGCAACGGAAAATTCGTACTCGCATTGCCAACAGGCGATGTGGAACTTACTCCCGAAGACGTTGAAATTATTACCGAAGATATGCCGGGCTGGTTAGTGGCTAACGAAGGTAAACTTACAGTAGCACTTGACATTACGCTGACCGATGCTTTGGTACGCGAAGGTATCGCCCGTGAACTGGTCAATCGTATTCAGAATATTCGCAAATCTAACGGTTACGAAATCGTTGATAAGATTGTGGTTGAAATCGAAAGTCGCCCGGAAATTGCCGAAGCAGTAACCGAATATGCTAATTATATTGCAACACAAACATTGGCAAATGAGGTGTTATTGGTGACAGAAATTGCAGATGCAACAGAACTTGAGTTTGACGAATATAATGTGAAAGTTTCAGTAAACAAAGTGTAATTGTATTGACTTAAAATTAAATGGTAAAATAATTGGCAAACCGAAACTTATTTGCTATTTTCGCAGGCAATAAAAAATTCATATAAACAATTGTTAATGGGGAAAATCCTAAAAACGTTATAAACAACAATTACTATGGCCGAAAAAACGAGATATACTGATGCCGAATTGGATGAATTCCGCAAATTAATTATTGATAAACTTGATAAAGCTCAAAAGGATTATGAATTGTTGCGCAATGGGATTACCAATTTGGATGGAAATGATGTGATGGACACATCTCCTACTTTCAAGGTACTTGAAGAGGGAGCTGCAACATTGTCGAAAGAGGAATCAGGTCGACTTGCACAACGCCAAATGAAATTCATTCAACATCTTCAGGCGGCTTTGGTTCGTATTGAAAATAAAACGTATGGCATTTGTCGCGAAACAGGGAAACTTATACCTAAGGAACGCTTACGTGCTGTACCTCATGCTACTTTGAGTATCGAAGCTAAAAACGATCAAAAATAACTCAACTGATTTATATTAAATTCGACAGCAGATAGATGGTCTGTTGTCGAATTTGTTATTTACTCTCTTTTTTTTGAAAAATGTCAATTACAAAAAAGTCTATTCTTCTTATTTTCTTTGTCTTGCTTGTTGATCAGGTATCGAAAGTGTACATTAAACTGAATTTTGCCATTGGCGAACACATCGATGTTTTCAGTTGGTTCAAAATCTATTTTATCGAAAATAACGGAATGGCATTTGGCATGGAATTTATTGGAAAGCTGTTTCTTACAATCTTCCGTATCGTTGCAGTATCCGGCCTTGCCTATTTTATTCATCTGCTCATAAAAAAGAAGGCAAGAACAGGATATATTCTTTGCGTTTCGTTACTACTGGCTGGTGCTGCCGGAAATATTTTCGATTCGGTATTTTACGGTGTGCTTTTTAGTGAAAGTTATGGAATGGCGGCAACGTTTTTACCTGAAACAGGAGGATACGCTCCGCTTTTTTATGGAAAAGTGGTTGATATGCTTTATTTTCCCATTATAAAAAATGCTGCGGGCGAAACCATTTTTTTTAGCCCTATTTTCAATATCGCCGACTCGGCCATAACAATTGCTGTAGCCATTATTCTTATTTTTTTCCGCAAAGACCTGAACGAGAGTTTGGAGTCAAAAAAACATGCTGATGCTGAAAAGAATCAATAAAATATTGAGGTTCTTCCTTTTTCTTTCGGGGATGATTTTCTTTCTGACGGCTTGCGACAATCGTCCTGAGAATGTTATGAGCCAGAATGAAATGGTTGACTTTCTTACAGATTTACACAAACTCGATGGCGCACTTTCGGTAAATTATTACAACTCAATGCCCGATAGTCGCGAGAATATTTATTATTACAATGCCTTGCTTAAGAAATATGGGATCACCAAAGCCGATTTCGATTCATCTTTGGTTTGGTATGTAAGTAATCCAAAAAAGTTTAATAACATCTATGCGGAAGTAGTTGACAATCTGACTCAATTCGAGACCGATGTGAAAAACCGGAAATTCCACCCTATCGATTCTGTGGCTTTGAGGCATATGAAAAAAGACATTTGGCCCAATCGCACTGCGTATACGCTCACCAAAGACTCAGCGAGAAGCCGGTTGGCATTTAAAATTCAGAACCGCGACTTGCAATGGAAAGATGCTTATGTACTGAGTTTCAGGCAACGGATAGCTCCATTGGACTCGGGGCTGAACAAAAACATAGTAATGCGTATTTTCTATGCTGATGGGAAAAAGGATAGTGTTTACGCCAAGGCCATTAACGATAGTATTTTGCGTAAATATAGTTTGAGGTTGGTAGCCCGCTATCAAAGCAGAATCGATTCTATTACCGGACACCTTTCGGCAAGCAGCAAAAATAAAGGGAAGTTAAGCATTACGGTAGACAGTATAAAACTGATGCGTGAGTACGATGAACTGGCTCAGGACAGTATCAGAAATGTGATCAAGCTTATTGAACATCCTCTTCCGATAATAACTGAAAAAGATGATACAATCAACCGACGTATAAGAAACAGGGTTTTATTGCGCAAGAATGAAACGCTTAAGTAGTCAACTGGTCTTTTGCGATGCTAACAGCTTGCTGCGATCGACAGTCGTGGAGCAAAACGACGACAATGTTATCACGGATATTATTGATTTATCAACCCGGCAATCAGAAACCGCTCACACGGTGTTTTATGATGGCGTGATTTCGGGTGAAATTATTTCGTTGAAACAATATCTTTCAAATGATCAACTGCTCGAAATAACAAAGGGAATTGTGTATCTCGACTTAAGTGAGATAAATAAAACCCCTTTTGTTTTCGATAAGAGTTCCGGTTTTATTGTTGATTTTGGTACCAATAACTTTTCTGAAATCAACAAATTGTTGAAAGAAAATTTCGATGTACTTTCTGTAATTACTGTTTTCGAACTTATAAATGCTTGTACTTATTTCCCTCAACGGCTTTTAGGACTTTCGAAGCATATAGCCATCTCAAATCAAACAGATCTGGTGCTTTGGGAAGGTGTCAACCTGATGTCGCGTGCATTAACGCCTCAAACTACCGTTAGGCTGCTTTGATTGTCTTTTTGCAGCCTCATGATATTTGTTCTGAGACAGGCCCTCAATATATTGAAAACAAAGAAGAGCGCAAACTTGGTTGCGCTCTTCTTTGTTTGTTATGCTCTGTTTTAGATGTTGTTTCAAATAATGTTTCGGCAATTTGTTTCCTGGTTTATTTTCAGGGCTTTTTCCATGCGCTGATCCATTTGTTATAATCCACATTGTCGAATTCATGTACCCTGATGTTGGTGTTGGCCGAAGTGTTCCCAAATAAAAACTTATCGATAAAAGCCTGCACTTCAGGATACGATTCTGTCGGCAGTGCGCAGTGGTTGTGGCCTGATCTGAATGAAAAACCAAAGCGATCGGAAATATTAAAAACTTTGTACACTTCTTCCACCGCTCTGCACGAAACATAGCCCGACTCGTCGCCTAACCAAACAAAAGGAGGATTTCCTAACACCAACAATGCTCTTGGAACTATCATGGCCATTAACTCGTGATGATCGTGAGGCAATATGCCTGCTTTGCCCTCAAAATTGGTTTTCATGCTTTGCATAAACCACGAATAGTTGGTGTTATCAATTTTTTCAACTTTCCCAATGGTTTCGGAAACGCGCCATGAATTAATTCCACCGCCACCCGATTCCTGCACTATTGTAAGGGCGATGCGTTCGTCGAAAGCACCTGCAAAAAGAGCCATTTTTCCGGCATAGGAGCACCCGGTAGCAGCAATGCGTTTTGTGTCGGCTTTGAGTTGTGCTTTTACAATTTCTATTCCATCGATGAGTCGGCTTATTCCCCACGACCAGGCACTGTAATTACCCACATAAGTCAAATCGGGGTATAATTTATAATATGGATCGGTTAAAACTCTGTTGCTCGTTTGAGAATAAGTCACCACCTGGTTGTGCATAAACGGAATTTGTATCACATTCTGAAACAGAGAAGAAGGTATACTTCCTGTTCTGCTATTCATGCCAATGACTACGGGGAAAGGACCATCGCCTTCAGGAATTACAACTTTCGATGTGAGCGTCAGCGCTTGTCCGTTCACGGTCACATTCACAGTAAGCACATTTGCTTCCAGTGTGGCTGTTATGTTTTCAGGTTTGTTGGGTTTGGGGCCAATTTCATACAGTTCAATTTCGGCTTTAATTTCATTTCTTCTGCATTTCCAGTCGGCTAAGGTTTGCGCGCGTCCGCTTCCGTTGGACCATGCAAAGGGATCGGGCAACATGGGATAATCCTGTAACTCACTCAGTGCCGGAAGAACCGGTTTTACGCAGGCGGCTCCTGAGTTTTCAACTCCGAATACAAGCGCTGGCTGAGCATTCGAAAAACAGGCAAAGCTGAGACTTAACGTGAATAAGAGTGATTTTTTGAAATTCATTTCATAATAATTTAGAAGTGATGAATAAGGTGATAATTTTACACTGTAAAAATAGTGTATTTTTTTTTAATTTCTTTCATCTGTATGCTTCTTATTGTTTTCAGCAGGTAACGCTGTTTTAAAAGTGATTACATTTCTTGTTCCAATTGTAACTTTTAGTTTGCGCCATTCACTGTTTACTCAAAGTGTCAACGTTGTTTTGCGAAAATGCAGTAGCTATTCAATCGGATAAACATGTAAAAAACTACATTTTTTATAAACTTCAACATTTAAATATCTTTAGTTTAGTCGTATCTTTGCAGGTCACAAAAAATAGAAATCGAAGGGGAAAAGTCAACATTTCTTTTCGGAATGTTCGATAAATCGAAAGCTGAAAAACAGATAAATTCATGTCAAAACAAGGAAATATAATTATAAAAGGTGCGCGGGTGCATAACCTCAAAGGCATTGATGTAGAGATTCCACGCAATCAATTGGTTGTGATTACAGGGCTTTCCGGCTCGGGTAAGTCGTCGCTGGCCTTCGATACGCTTTACGCCGAGGGGCAACGCCGTTATGTCGAAAGCCTTTCGTCCTATGCCCGCCAGTTTCTTGGACGAATGAGTAAACCTGAAGTTGATTTTATAAAAGGAATTCCTCCGGCCATTGCCATCGAACAAAAGGTAAATACCCGTAATCCGCGTTCTACGGTTGGAACTTCAACTGAAATTTACGAATATATAAAATTGCTTTATGCGCGTATCGGAAAAACGTATTCTCCTATTTCCGGCGAAATTGTAAAAAAACACGAAGCTGAAGATGTTGTCAGCGCTGCTTTGCAATATCCTGATGGTACCAAGTTGATGATATTGACAACGGTGCTGCCGTCGGGTGACCGAACAATGGCCGAAGAACTTAAAAATCTGCTGATGCAGGGCTTTAGCCGCGTAGAGTTAAATGACGAAGTGTATAAAATTCAGGATTTGATTGAGAACAATGCGCTGATTGAAAACAATCCCGATATATACCTGATGATTGACCGCCTGACGGTGGACAGAACTCCAACGGGCATCAGCCGCCTAACCGATTCGGTGGAAACAGCTTTTTACGAAGGAAGCGGAGTGTGTTTACTCAAAATATTTCCTTTGTCGGAAACCGGCGAAGCTGCGCAAAGTTTGTATTTTTCAAAAAGTTTCGAAGCGGATGGAATGCAATTCGAAACGCCTACTGTGCATACCTTTAGTTTCAATAGTCCGCTGGGAGCTTGTCCTACATGCGAAGGTTTCGGTAGAGTGATTGGTATTGACGAAGACCTTGTGATACCGAACAAAACACTTTCAATTTTCGAAGATGCCGTGGCTTGTTGGAAAGGGGAGGTGATGAGCGAATTTAAAATGCAGCTCATACGTTCGGCTGATAAGTTCAATTTTCCCATTCATAAACCTTATTACGAACTTACCGACGATCAGAAGTATTTAATCTGGAAAGGAAACAAGTATTTCGAAGGTTTAAACGCTTTCTTTAAAATGCTCGAATCCAATCAGTACAAAATTCAGTACAGGGTTATGCTGGCGCGTTACAGAGGCAAAACAATTTGTCCGGATTGTAAGGGAAGCCGACTCAAAAAAGAGGCTTCGTACATTCGCGTTTCTGGGAAATCAATTTCGGAGCTTGTGCTAATGCCTGTGGATAAGCTAAAACTCTTCTTTGATCTTCTGCAACTCGACGAAAATGATGCGGCTGTTTCAAAACGCCTGTTGATAGAAATAAATAACCGCATCCAGTTTCTGCTCGATGTAGGTCTTGGTTACCTTACGCTCAACCGACTTTCGAACACGCTTTCGGGAGGTGAAAGTCAGCGCATCAACCTCGCTACCTCGCTTGGGAGTAGTTTGGTGGGTTCGCTGTATATTCTCGACGAGCCAAGTATCGGACTTCATGCCCGCGATACGCATTTATTGATCAAAGTGCTGAAACAACTTCGCGATCTTGGTAATACTGTGGTAGTAGTGGAGCACGATGAAGAAATTATGAGGGCTGCCGATTATATTGTTGACATTGGTCCCTTTGCCGGACGTCGCGGTGGTGAAGTTGTTTTCCGTGGCAATATCAGCGATATTTCAGCTCAAAAAGATAGCGATATTGAAAATTCATTTACTCTAAAGTATCTTTTAAAAAAAGAATTAATCGATATTCCTTTGCATCGCCGCAAATGGAACAACTACATAGAAGTGCTTGGTGCACGCGAAAATAACCTGAAGGGAATTGATGTAAAATTTCCACTCAATATTATGACTGTTGTTACGGGCGTAAGTGGATCGGGTAAATCGTCGCTGGTGCGCAATGTATTTTATGCCGCATTAAAAAAGCATTATGGTGGCGTGGCCGATCGCACGGGACAATTCGGGGCTCTGCGAGGTTCGATGCAACTGGCCAGAGATGTTGAATTTGTGGATCAGAACCCCATTGGGCGCTCCACGCGGTCGAATCCGGTGACCTATATCAAAGCCTACGACGAAATACGTAAGCTTTTTGCCGATCAGCAACTTTCGAAACAAATGAGTTATGCTGCATCGCATTTTTCGTTCAATACCGATGGTGGGAGGTGCGAAGAATGTCAGGGCGAAGGAACGGTGACGGTGGAAATGCAGTTTATGGCCGACCTGGTGCTCGAATGTGAGCATTGCCATGGCAAGCGCTTCAAACAGGATATCCTGGAGGTAAAATACAGAGATGCAAATATCTTTGATGTGCTCGAAATGACGGTGAATCAGGCGATAGAGTTTTTCGAGGGGCAAACAGGCAGCACCGAAAAGAAAATAGTGAAGCGACTGAAACCCTTGCAGGATGTGGGTGTAGGCTATGTTAAACTTGGACAATCGAGCAGCACACTTTCGGGAGGTGAAAGCCAGCGCGTGAAGTTAGCTTCGTTTCTTGCCAACGAGAAACCCGAACCTACAATTTTTATTTTCGATGAACCTACAACAGGGCTTCACTTCCACGATATAAAAACGTTGCTGAAAGCTTTTGATGCGCTGATAGCAAAAGGGCATACGGTAATTATTATCGAACATAACCTCGAAGTGATTAAATGCGCCGATCACATTATTGATATCGGCCCCGAAGGAGGCGAAGCAGGAGGAAATCTCGTGTTTGAAGGTACTCCTGAGGAGATCGTGGCTTGCGAAAAATCGTATACAGCTAAGTTTCTGAAAGAAACATTGGGTTAAAAACAGAAAGGTGCGTAAAAAAACGCACTTTTCTGTTTTTATAGCTATCCACTCTCACCCTCGTTTGCGATCAGTTTTTTCTGCTCAATAATTGTGTATAAAGAGTTGGTTGCAAACGAGAGGCAGTCTGGGAAAATTCATTATCTATCGTTTTTAAAATCATCGGAGATGATTTTAAAAATCATTTCCTATCGTTTTAAAAACCATCTCCTATCGTTCTGAAAAAGATCTGGGACGAGTTGACCAAACGATAGAGATGATTTTTGCCCACACTCCCCCTCGTTTGCAGCGAAGGGGAAATAGCTGAGCGTTTTCAACGCAAAAAAGATAGTTTTGCAAGTAAAAACCCTAATGTGTCATCGAAGGATAACATATCTCTTTGTTACAAACAAATAACAAGAAATTCCTCGTTGCCAAAGAGGGAGAGTCTGATTTGAGTATTATAATCCTAAAATTTTCAGATCGAAGGTTACTGTCATGTCAATCTTTATCTTGTGATCTACCAAGGTAGTTTCATCGGCGGCGGCTTTAAACTGGAGCGAGAACTTATCTTTAAGCAAATATTCTTTCAAATTTACATTTGCTACTTTCAAATCAATGGTTGAAACATCTCCTACATTTTCGGCTGAAGCAATTTTTACTTTGTCGAGCCCCGAAGCGCTTATGTACACTTCAATGTCATCGATAAAACTAAGATCTCCGTCCGAAGGTACGCTAAGGGTAAGTTTAAGATTTTTAAGCGTGACTCCATCAATATTTTTAGTTTCAAAATTATACGCGTTCAATATGCTGTCCACATTAGCTTCCATATCAGGTGTCGAAACTGTTAAGGGTATACCTACTATTGGAATGGGGGGGATGGTTACGCTTTGCGAAAAAGGGAGGTCGACTTTTGTAAGTTCTTGAATCTTTTCGCAACCCGATAGAAATGGAATAATAATGAAGAGAAGAAATAAGTATTTTTTCATATAATATGAGTTTGTTTAAATTGCTTATTGTGGAATGATATTGTAAAAAAACAAAAATACAACATTTTTACTTTATATGGATAGTTTCCTGTTATTATAATCTTTATCGCAAAAGTCATTCAAATTTTTTATAGTGAGTTGAATTAATTCTTTACGAAAAGAATCATTTATTATTTTAAATGTGTCTCCATACATAAAATCTGAAAAATTAATATTGTCATTAATACTGTCCCAATCTTTGCCCTTGACTTTCCCTCCTGAATTAGGTATACCAAGAGACAGGCCATTATTCTTGTCATATGCTATATAATATAATTCTCCATTTTTTTTAAAAGTCAAACCATGTAATTTAGCTTTATTGTTACGAGTGACGATTCCTATCGCCTTTTTAAAACTATTATCGTTTTTTTCTTCATTCGTTGGAAAAACTTGTATGTCTTCATATCCGTTACTTATCAATTGTTTTTTTATACTCATATCTTCGTTGTTTTCTGATACCCAAAACTCATGCACGATATGCCATTTTACATGTTTGAAATCGGGCATTTCAATTATTACTATTTTATTCTCGAATGTTAACTCCCAATTATCTTTATCTGTAATTAACTCTTTAAAGTATAGCACTCTTTTTATGTTACTATTCAGTACAGAAATAACGTTTTTGTATTGTACAATGCATTCTTCTAAAAAAGTACCCTTACAATTATCAATACATTTATCTAACCATTGGGTAATTTCAGTTGTATAATTTATTATTTTGACTTTATTTCGGGGATATGATCCAAATGTCTTTGCTGAAGGACTTTTATGCAATGTAAGGTATAGAACATAAATATTGTCAACTGGTATATTTTCTTTGTCTTTCACTCTGTTGATATATCTGGCTATCTGTCCTTCTTCTTCATTTTTATCTCTATTCTTTATTTTATTACTATCATTAGCATCGATTTTATTCTCAATAATTATTGCATAACTATGTTTTTTATTTAAAATTAAAATGTCAATATCTAGTTTCTCTTCTTTATTTGTTTTCGGAAAAACTTCGCAACCATCTAATTCTAATTTGTTGTCAACCATTTCGGAAATAAATAATTCTAAAAATTTATTTCTCATACCATGATTTGATTCAGGCGACAGTAAAAAAGCTAAAAACCTTGAGTGTAATCTTCGTTCATCTTTTTCTTTGTGTAACGCTCTAAAAATATTAAACTTTTTCTTATCCTCTTCTTCTGTGTGATACTCCTTGTTAATCATCTCCAACTTCTTTAAAAACTCTATTTTTTCCATATTCGTATTTTTGGGGTTTATGTGTTTTGAAATCTATCGGGGGCTAAATTAACGTAAATATTTTATTTGACCCGGAAATCGTGTACCAAATTTTCAATTATTTCTAGTCCAATTTAATTTTCAATACTCATTGTTCGTTTTAGCCATATATGATCGGGTCTTTTGAACAAAGAGGAATATCGGTGGAGTACAAATAAAAAGGATCGGCGGAGTACAAATTAAGTACTCGCGAGTAGTAAAAAGGATCGGCGGAGTACTAAAAAGGATCTCGTGAGAAGTAACCAAAATGAACCCGAAACCCGAAACGTTGAACTGTTGAGACCTTGAACTGTTGAAGCGTTTATGAACTCAGAACTCAGAACCCGAAACTCAAAACCCGAAACCGAAACTTTTTTACAAATTCAGTTTTTGTCTGAGCAACTTGTATCCGGCCTGACTGGTTTTTATCTGATGACCATTTTTAAGGGTCAGTTGCTGACTTTGTTTCTCGTATAGTTCGATGCGCGAAATGGCTTCGAGGTTGACAATACAGGAGCGATGTACCCTTGCAAACTGAGTTGTCGGTAGATGTTCCTCGAAGTATTTCATGGTTTGTTCTTTCATGTACTTGCCGGTCATTGTGAATATAAGCACATAATCGCCATCGGCTTGCAGATAAACAATGTCGGGGACCATTATTACATGAATTTTTTGCCCGCTCTTTACCGCTATGCGTTCAAGCTTTTCTGTCGTTTCGGTTTCCGACTCAGTTGCTTCGGTTGTTGCGCTTGCTATTACAGGCATAGTGGTTTCAGGTTCAGTTTCCTGTTCGGTTTCTCTTAAAAGTCGGTAGCGGAAATATTGCACCATGGCATAATACACCAACACCGAAATAAATCCTCTTAAATAAATGAAAGGTTGAAAGCTTTTCAGTATTTCATCTCCCATCAACCATTGTATACTATATCCGGCGCCTACATTGATTGCTATAAAAAGTATGGCAAGTGCAGCGTAGTTAATGGTTCGCTGAAAGCCGGGAAGCGCTCCGAAATTACCGTACCTGATCACACTCCACAAGAGTATGCCAATGACAGCGTAAATAAATGCATGTGCTGATGCATCAATAAAAATAATTGGCGGTGGCTGTGGAATGAATGAGAGATAGCAAACGCTTTGCAGCAATGCAAACAGACACCACAGCACTAAGTATTGCCAGAATTTAAAATTTTTATCAAAGTACGACTGAAACATAGGTTTGTTTTTAGAATTACTTAAAAAAGAGAATTCCTATATTCTAGTCTCTCAGTTCCCCACCTCCAAATACACATGCACCAACGATGACTAATTTTTTGCTCGAATCTATAGCGTCCAATTTAAAGCGTTTGTCTTCGAATCCGCCAAACACGGCATCCAAATGAGTTTCAACAAGCCATTCGGGCGGTACTATAATGGTTACGCCTCCGAAAACTGCGTTAATTTCAAGTATGGTTTCCCCCTCGGCTAAATTTGTTTTGCGTAAATCGAGCGTAATTCCTCCGAAAACAGCATTCAATTCACCACCCTTAAATTCGGGATCCAAAACAATATGTTCGCCGGAGCCGAAAATGCTGTTTTTCGAAAATCCATTGATGTTGTTGGTTTTGTAATGATGATGTTTTTGATGATGTTTATAGTCGAAGTCCTTGTAATCGGCAAATCCGTAATTCCGGCCAATCAGTTTGCTCACAATTAATAGTATACCTGCGGCAATCAATAGCAGCGGCCAGTAAGTATGTGTAAAGTTCCCGTTTATACCCGGAAAATAAGCGGGGTAAGCGTCAATAATTCTGGGTATGAGAAAAAAGCCCCCAATGATAATTAAAATTGTAGCCGATAAATTATGACTCTTTATAATATTAAATACGCCAATTACGATCAGCAGCATGGGCCACGATATTAATATGCGTCTTGCTTCGTGGGTTACAAACCCAAAATTTACTCCCAAAAAAACAATGCCTATAAGCATAAGCAATAGTCCGAATCCTAATCCTTTTGTGTAACCCGAACGAAACGAGTTTTTTATTTCATTTTCCATAAAAAAATATTTTTAAAAATTATGTTGCAAAAATAGAGCACTCCGAATGCTGATGCAAACAAAAATCGACCAACTTGTCCCATTTCCCCGATGAAAATGGTTTAAACAACAGCCCAATTTTATATTTTATGTTTTGAACATCCACTTTGATGTTTCTCTTGTGTGGGTCGGAAACCGTTTAATTTAAATTGTAAAACAAAAACACACTGAAAGACACTGATTCTCTTACAGTGTCTTTCAGTGTGTTTTTTATTGAACAAAAAGTTCTTATTTCTTTTCTTTAAGTAAATCGCGGATTTCGGCGAGTAAAAGTTCTTCTTTCGAAGGAGCAGGGGGAGGCGCCGGGGCGGCAGGCTCTTCTTTTTTCTTTTTGCTTAATCTGTTCATTCCCTTTATGAACATAAAAATACAAAATGCAACAATTACAAAGTCAAAACTTACCTGTAGGAAATTGCCATAATTCATTGTTACGGCTGCTTTTTCTACGCCATCAACGATTTCAGCACCTTTCATTTCCCATTTTAAGTCAGTGAAATTAACGCCACCAATCAGCAAGCCAATAGGAGGCATTATTACATCGGCTACCAATGACGCTATGATTTTTCCGAAAGCGCCACCAATAATCACACCGACAGCTAAATCAATTACATTGCCACGCATGGCAAATTCTTTAAATTCTTTCAATAATCCCATGGTATAATTCTTTGAAATTAATACAAAAATGCAATTTAAGTCGCCACAAAGTTATAAAATCATAAATCATTTGCAAGTGCATCGGTCATTTTTTTTAGGTTTATGTGCAAGTTTCTTATAAACAGTGCTTAAATATGCAGAAAAACACCATTTATTTTATTTGTTTAAAATATCTTACATTTTATCGCTCGGTGCAGGTGTTTCTTTTTATAATTAATAAAAAAATAGTACTTTTGCAGTCAAATTATCAATCAATAAATTATCAATCAATATGGTACATTATTCAGAACTTGGATTGGTCAATACCAATGACTTATTCAAAAAAGCAATTGAAGGCAAATATGCTATTCCGGCTTTCAATTTTAATAACCTTGAGCAAATGCAGGCAATCATTGCTGCTTGTGTCGAAACAAAATCGCCTGTTATCCTTCAGGTTTCGAGTGGAGCACGCAAATATGCCAATCAAACTTTGCTTCGTTTCCTGGCGCAGGGTGCTGTGGAATATGCAAAAGAGTTGGGTTGTAACATTCCTGTTGTTTTACACCTCGATCATGGCGATAGCTTCGAACTTTGCAAAAACTGTATCGACTCAGGTTTCTCTTCGGTTATGATCGACGGTTCGCACCTTCCTTACGAAGAAAACATTGCCCTTACTAAAAAAGTGGTTGAATACGCTCATTCGCACAATGTAAGTGTAGAGGGAGAGCTTGGCGTTTTAGCCGGTGTTGAAGACGATGTAGTGGCCGAACACCATACTTATACTCAACCTGAAGAAGTAATAGATTTCGTTACCCGTACAGGTGTTGATTCATTGGCTATTTCAATTGGTACTTCGCATGGTGCTAACAAATTTACTCCTGCTCAATGTACACGCGACGAAAACGGAATTCTTGTTCCACCACCATTGCGTTTCGACATCCTCGAAGCAATTGAGGCACAAATTCCAGGTTTCCCTATTGTGTTACACGGTTCTTCTTCTGTTCCACAGGAATATGTAGCAACAATCAATAAATACGGTGGTGACCTGAAGGATTCAATCGGTATACCAGAAGAGCAATTGCGTCGTGCTGCAAGTTCGGCTGTATGTAAAATTAACATCGATTCTGACGGACGTTTGGCTATGACAGCTGCTGTGCGCGAAGTGATGGCTACTAAACCAGGCGAATTCGATCCACGTAAATACTTAGGTCCAGCTCGTGATGAATTGAAAAAATTGTATGCCCACAAAACAGTAAATGTATTGGGTAGTGCAGGAAAAGCGTAAATTGAATTTACAATTACAAATAAAAAAGGTCGTTTCTTAATTGAAACGACCTTTTCCTTTCATATAAACACTTTTAATTGTTAATTATCAATTGTTAATTAATTAAATGCTATTGATGGCATTCAAATCCTCAAAAGCTACCTGTAGACGGGCAATCAACGATTCTTCACCCTTGCGTAACCATACGCGTGGATCGTAGAATTTCTTATTAGGTTTTTCGGCACCTTCAGGATTGCCAATCTGACCTTGTAAATAATCGCGGTTTTTAGCTTCAAAGCCTCTTACGCCATCCCAATATGCCCATTGCGTATCGGTATCGATATTCATTTTTACTACACCGTAGCTAATGGCTTCGCGGATTTCTTCGTGTGTTGATCCCGATCCGCCATGGAATACAAAGCTTACAGGATGTTCTGAGGATAAACCATCTTTTGCTTTGATATATTCCTGTGAGTTTTTAAGGATAACCGGCATCAATTTTACGTTTCCTGGTTTGTAAACGCCGTGCACATTTCCAAACGAAGCTGCAATAGTGAAGTTAGGCGATACTTTGCTCAATTCTTTATAAGCGTAATATACGTCTTCGGGTTGAGTGTAAAGCAAGCTGTTGTCCACACCACTGTTGTCCACACCATCTTCTTCGCCTCCTGTGATGCCAAGCTCAATTTCTAGCGTCATGCCCATTTTGCTCATGCGTTCCAGGTAACGTTTGCTGATTTCTATATTTTCTTCGAGCGGTTCTTCTGATAGATCGAGCATATGTGAACTAAACAAAGGCTTACCGGTTTCGGCAAAGTTTTTTTCACTCGCATCCAGCAATCCATCAATCCAGGGTAGCAGTTTTTTTGCCGCATGGTCGGTATGTAGTATTACATGTACACCGTAAGCTTCGGCTAAAGTGTGGATGTGTTTGGCGCCGGCAATTGCGCCCAGTATAGCTGCTTGTTGGCCTTCAAGTTTTAATCCTTTTCCTGCGTTAAAAGCTGCACCTCCGTTCGAAAATTGTATCATAACCGGTGCATTAGCCACTTTGGCTGCTTCCATGACAGCATTTACAGTCGATGAACCTACTACATTCACTGCGGGAATAGCAAATCCTGCTTCTTTAGCAACCTTAAAAATGAATTGCAGATCGGAGCCGGTAACAACACCGGGTTTAACTGCATCTGAAATTTTACCCATAAGTTTTATTTGAATTTAATTATTTGAATTTGTAGTATAACAAATCGCTGGGAGGAAAGTTGTGTTCTTCTTGTCGATTTCTTTTATATTTACTTTAGACTTTTGATGATTCCTTATATTTGTAATTATCGAATTGTTGTGTTTTATTAACCTTTTTGGAATGATGTTTGGATCGGAAAAGTTATAAGTTCGTTCAAAATTCAACTTACAGTTTTTAAAAAATGTTTTCATTTTACTATAAAATGAAGATAATTCTTGTTTGTTTGTAAATATTTTAGAGGATTAAAAGTTAAATATTGGCTTACATTTTCAATTGAACTTTCAAATTATATATAAACGCCTGCTTTAGCTTACAGTTGAATAAATATAGGAGTGTTTTATGAAAAACGTGTATAAAGTCCAAATTTACAGTAATATAATGTTTTTGTTTTTATGCAATACAAAAGCTAAACAAATGGTTTATTGATTTTTTTAAGAGTGAAAATAATCATTTTGATAGTTTTTTTTTGTATATTTTTTCTCTTTGTCAGCAAAATCACTTGTTTTTTAAATTTTAATGTTCTATTTTTGCATTCATCTTCAATTGAAACACAAAAAATCGCAAATCGCAAATTAATGATTAATAAACAAAATGTAAATTTATGAGAAAACTAACGTTCTTATTGGCCTGTCTTTTCTTGATAGGCGTAGGTTTGGTTAATGCTCAGTCTCGTACATTGTCGGGTAAGGTACTCTCGGCAGAAGATGGGCAACCTGTTATTGGAGCAACCGTTATTGTTAAAGGAACTTCTACAGGTACAATTACTGATGTGAGTGGTAATTTTTCTGTTAATGTCGCTGCTAATGGTCAAACTCTTGTAATTTCATATGTAGGTATGAAAACTGTAGAGGTTGCGGCAAGCAACAACATGACTGTACGTCTTGAGTCTGACACAGAAACTCTTGAGGAGGTGCTTGTAGTTGCATTTGGTACAGCTAAAAAATCAGCATTTACTGGTTCTGCAAAAGTTGTGACTTCCGAACAGTTGGGCAAGTCTCAGGTGTCAAGTGTTACCAACGCTTTAGCAGGTTCTGTTCCAGGTTTGCAATTGACATCGAGCAATGGCTCACCTAGCTCAACTGCTTCTATTAAAATTCGTGGTTTCAGTTCTCTTAACGCTGGAAACGATCCTCTTATTATCGTTGACGGTGCTCCTTATAGTGGAGATATGGCTAATCTGAATCCGAACGATGTGGAATCGATGACTGTATTAAAAGATGCTGCTTCGAATGCTTTGTACGGTGCCAGGGGTGCTAATGGAGTTATTATGATAACTACTAAAAAAGCTGATAAAAAAGGTGATGCTGTTATTACTTTGGATGCAAAATTCGGTGCTAACACACGTGCATTGCAAAATTACAACGTAATAACTAATCCTGCACAGTATTACGAGATGCATTTTGGTGCATTGAAAAATTACCAAATGAGTCGAGGTTTAAGTGCAGATGCAAGCTGGTTGAAAGCTAATCAAGATCTGTTCGGAGATCAGGGTAATGGTGGACTTGGATACAATGTGTATACAATTCCACAGGGTGAAATGTTGATTGGGAAAAATGGAAAATTAAATCCTGAAGCTACTTTAGGACGTGTTGTAAATCATGAAGGTAAAGATTATTTGTTGACACCAGATAACTGGGAGAAAGCAGGTACTCGAACAGGTATGAGAAAAGAATATAATATGTCGATTAGTGGTGGCGGTGAAAAGTCTTCTTTCTTTGCCTCATTGGGATATCTTGACAATCAGGGTATTACAGCGGCTTCTGATATGAATCGTTTAACTACTCGTTTGAGAGCAGACTATCAGGCTAAGAAATGGTTGAAAGTTGGTGGAAATGTTTCGTATGCGAAATTTGATCATAACGCTTTGAGCAATAATGGATCAAGTACAAGTAGCGGTAATATATGGGCATTTACTTCACAAATGGCTCCAATTTATCCTATTTATATTCGTAATGCCGATGGAAGTAATATGATCGATAGCAATGGTTTTGAAATGATGGACTATGGTAACGGAAAAAATGCCGGTAGTTCACGTCCGTTTATTTCAGATGCCAACCCTATTATGGATAGTAAACTTAATACTGTAAATTCTGAAGGTAATGCGTTCTCTACCAATGGATTTGCCAATATCGTGTTTATTCCTGGATTAACACTTACAGTTAACGGTACTTATAATATCGATGAAACTCGTACCACTTATGTATACAATCCATACTATGGTCAATTTGATACGACTGGTGGTACTGTTGAAAAATCGCATACCCGTATGTTCGATTACAATTTGCAACAATTGTTAAGCTACACTACTACTTTAGCCGACCGCAACAATTTTGATATTTTAGTTGGTCACGAATACTACAATTATGCTTACTTTTCTTTAGGAGCAAGTAAATCAAAGATGTTCTCTCAAACCAACAAAGAATTAAGTGGTGCTGTTATTGACGGACAAGGTGCTTACTCATCTATAAGCCGTAATAATAACGAAGGTTATTTTACAAGATTGCAATATAATTATGATAGCCGTATCTTTGGATCTGCTTCTTTCCGTCGCGATGCTTCATCCCGTTTCCATCCAGACTACCGTTGGGGAAATTTCTGGTCTGTAGGTGGTGCATGGCTTCTTAGTAAAGAAAGTTGGTTTGATGCTCCATGGGTAGAAGAATTGAAATTGAAATCTTCATA
This sequence comes from Paludibacter sp., assembly GCA_034926015.1. Taxonomy (GTDB): domain Bacteria; phylum Bacteroidota; class Bacteroidia; order Bacteroidales; family Paludibacteraceae; genus Paludibacter. The sequence goes on from JAYFRI010000177.1 coordinate 23,185, forward strand.
TGGTATTCAGGGTAATGACGCTATTGGCTTGTATCGTTACACCGATGTATTTAACATCGTAAACTCAGCTGGTAGTATTGGTACTGCCTTCGAATCAAAAGGAACAAAAGATATTACATGGGAAACTAACGCGAACTTCAATGTGGGAGCTGAATTTTCGCTCTTCAAACGAATTTCAGGTAGCATAGAATACTATCGTAGAAATACTTCTGATATGTTGTTTTCTTTTTCAGTAGCACCTTCATTGGGATACTCTAGCTATTACGACAATATTGGTAATATGCATAACTCAGGTATAGAATTGGAACTTTCAGCAGATATTGTTAAACAGAAAAACTTCTCATGGGATGTGACTTTAAATTTATCTACATTAAGCAACAAAATCTCAATGTTGCATGAGGATAAGAAGACAGCTTCTACATTTGATGCTGCTGGAAATGAGTACAAAGGTTACACTAGTGGAAATTTCTTCATTGCAGAAGATGTGCCTATGTACACCTGGAGGTTGAAAGATTTTGCTGGTATCGATGTTGATGGTCAATCATTGTGGTATAAAAACGTGAAGGACGCTGATGGAAAAATTACTGGAAGAGAAACTACTGCTAAATACGCTGATGCAGATTATTATGTTACCAACGAAACTTCTATCCCTAAATTGTTTGGTGGTTTTGGGACTAACATACAAGCTTATGGTGTAGATTTTGGTATTAATTTTTCTTACCAGGTTGGTGGAAAACAATACGATGGAACCTATGCTCAGTTTATGTCATCGCCTACAGCATCTAATACTGGATATAATTTCCATGCAGATCTTTTGAAATCATGGACTGCAGAAAATCCTTCCAAAGAGATTCCTCGCTTTATGTTTGGCGATACTTACAGTACTGGTTCATCAACCCGTTTTCTGACAGATGCTAGTTACTTGAATATTCAAAACATTAACATGGGTTACACATTGCCAGAAAGATGGACAAAACAAGCGCAAATTAGCTCTGTAAGAATATATGCATCTGCTGAAAATGTATTCTATTGGTCAAAACGTAGTGGTTTTGATCCGCGTCAATCATACAGCGAAACTACAAATGCTACAAATTACTCTCCAATGAGAACAATTTCTGGCGGTATTACATTAAAATTCTAAAAAACAAAAAGATATGAAAATGAAAAAATTTAATAAAACATTATTCATACTGGCTGTATCGGCTCTTGCACTGAGCAGCTGTATCGATGAGACATTTCCTGAAGGTTCTACTGCAACTTCTGAACAGATAGGTGCATCGGCTTCAGCTTTGGAGGCCTCGCTGAATGGTATTCCATCCCAAATGTCGAAGGGTTATTTTGTATACGATGATCAGGTTCACGAGACAGACATGTCTTATCCTCAGTTTATGATAGCGCAAACAGAAATGTTGGGTGATATGTATCCACTAGGATCTAATTCAGGCTACGACTGGTATAGAAACTACAATACTTTTAATGGAAACGTGGGAGAAACAAGCTATTTCTCTTATTTGCCATGGTTTACGCTTTACAAAATGGTGAAATCTACTAATGATATTATCGCGGCTGTTAATATCGATGATCCAAATTTAACTCCGGCTATAAAAGGAGCTGCTGGTGTGGCTTATGCAAATCGTGCTTTCAATTATTATTTGCTGACTGTATTCTTCGAACCAGTAGAAAATATCTATACAGATGTTACTAAAGTAAAAGGGTTAACTGTTCCTATCGTTACTGAAAAAACAACAGGAGATGAGGCGAAAAATAATCCACGTGTTTCACACGACGAAATGATAAAATTTATTTTAGCTGATCTTGACAAAGCAGAATCTTTAATGAAAGATTATACTCCTAGTTCTAGACTATTTCCAAGTCTGGCGGTGGTTTATGGTATAAAAGCTAAAGTTTATCTTTGGGATGAAAAGTACGATAAAGCAGCGGAATATGCACGTAAGGCGATTGATACCTTTGGAGGTGCTCCCGTAAATGCTGCTCAGTGGGAAGATGAAAAATCAGGATTCAATACCGCTAATCAGGCGTGGATGTGGTATGTAAACTACTCTGGTGAAAGCATGAGAAACCTGGCTAATGTCACTGGCTGGATGTCAGCAGAAGCTGATTGGGGATATTCTTCATTGACAAAGCCTGGTATAGACCGTTCTTTGTATGATAAAATTGCGAATACCGATTTCAGAAAGAATACATTCGTTCATCCTGATAAATTTAGCTTTCACAACTATAAAACTTCACGTGATGCACAATTCATTACTGATGCGCCTGCATATCTTGGTCTTAAATTCCGTTGTAAAGCTGGCGATTGGGAAACTTACAGCATTGGTGGTGCAGTAGATGTGCCTGTGATGCGTGTAGAAGAAATGTACCTAATTGAAGCTGAAGCTGTAGGGATGTCTGCAGGTATAGGTGCCGGATTGGCAAAACTAAACTCATTTATGCAATCATATCGTCAGCCTGATTACAACTTTACAACAGGTGATCTGCGTGCATTTCAGATTGAAGTGTTAACGCAAATGAGAATAGAGTTCTGGGGTGAGGGAAATGCATTCCCTTCTGCAAAACGTATCAAACCTGATATTATTCAAAATTATGTAGGTACTAACGCACCAGCTGATATATTCAAACTGAATCTTAAAGGAATCAAACCGAACTGGAATCTGGTTATTCCAATTAACGAGATGGATGCTAATGCGGCTCTCGCGGGTTTGAATAACCCAAATCCTACAGCTGTGGTTAAGGGGCCTACTCCTATTGGTCAATTTGCTACTAAATAATAAATTAATTGAAAATAGATATGAAAAATAATAAGAATTTATTGAGTGTATTGGTAGTTCTTTTCTCCATGATATCACTCTATTCGTGTAAAGACGAAGCACCGGAATATGTACCAGCTGAGAAGCAAGTTGGCGGTGCCCAGGTTTTTATAGATGGAAGCACGCCTTCTAATGTAACGGTTACACCAAATAAAAAGTCATTTGAAATAACTTTTGGTCGCAAAGATGATTCGCAGGCTACAACTGTTAACTTGCAGGTTATAGATGATAAAAAGATGTTTGAAGTGCCTGCATTGTCTTTTGCTGCAGGAGAAAAAACAAAAAAAATAGTTGTTGGAGTTAAATTGCCTACTACTGAATCGGCTGAACTTACTCTTTTCATACCCAAAGATCAATCTTATCTGTATGGTAATGATAGTTTAAAAATTTTAGTTAAAAACGACTATACGTGGTTAGATGCAGGAGCGGTAGACTTTACATCTGATTGGGCTGGTGTAACTGCTGAAATTAAAATACAAGGGGCAAAGGAAAATCCTGGTTTGTATAGGTTGTTGGATGTTTATAATATCCTGGAGCCTGCTTATGCACCAAAGAAAGGTTATCATATTGAGATTATGTTGGATGAAAATTACAATGCTGTGTCTCTTCCTAACAGATATACTAATATTGGAGAAACATCATCTGATGGGGGTTGGTGGTTCTTGTATTGGAATCCTGCTCAATATGGTAAATTCTATAATTCAGGAAATGAATATACCATTGAAGGTGCTTGGGCTTCTACAGATGCTACTGGTAAGTATACACTGAAGTATCTGGCTGCTGAGTCATTTGTTTGGAAAAAAGGATATCCTGGGCAATAAATGAATCATTAAATTATAAAATCCCGCTACGGTGTCGTAGCGGGATTTTTTTTGCTTTAAACAATCATATTATTTTATTGGGCAATTAATGTCTGTCTTGTCCTTGTGGAAGAGGTGTTTTGGTCCTCGTGTTTGAAATAAATTGCTTTTTTATATTCTAATGCTTTATAAACAGCCGTTATGCCTGTGGCTAAAGATAAATTAAGAGTTTGAGTTAATATAGTTAATGACTTGGCTGAAAAAAAGAGTATTTGGTTGAGTTCAACTCTTGTCTCTGGCTTTGGTGAGGCTGCTAGAATATTTTTGTAAATATCATTTTTTGATGATAAATGTAATTATATTGTACTTTATTGATAAAATTATATTGATTTGGTGGATATTTTGTGTATTATATTACTTTTCTTTAGGCAGCACTCTTAGATTTCTTTTTGATAAAATCTAAAATGTGATAGTTTGTTTATAAACAAGGAGAAAAACTACTAATTTACTTTGTTTAATTGATGTTAATTTGTATTTTTGGCTAATTGATTGTAAATAAAGAGTTTGTATTGTTAATTTATGTTTTATAAAAACGACTATTATTTCATTTAGATGTTTTATGTGTTGATAGTATGTATAAATGTCATAAATAACTTGTAAAATATTACTTTGTGTAAGAAAAAACTATTGTCTATTAAATTTTATTAGTTTACTTTTGCAATCTTTTATTGGGAGAAGTGAGAATGCGCAAATTAAAGATTAATAAACAAAATGTAAATTTATGAGAAAACTAACGTTCTTATTGGCCTGTCTGTTTATGATAGGCGTAGCTTTGGTGAATGCTCAATCTAAATCCATTACCGGAAAGGTGATTTCGGCGGATGATGGGCAACCAATTATTGGTGCTACTGTGATTGTTAAGAGTACTACTAACGGAACAATTACAGATGCAGATGGGGTCTTTAAAGTCAGTTTGCAGGGTAATGAAAAAACTCTTGTTGTTTCGTATGTAGGTATGAAAACTGTTGAGGTAGAAGCTGCAAACAATATGACAATTAAATTGGAATCGGATGCTTTAGTGATTGATGAGGTCGTAGTTACGGCTTTTGGCTTGAAGCGTTCAGAGAAGAGTTTGGGATTTTCAGCATCTACTGTTAAGAATGATGAAATAACAGCAGCAAAAGGATCGACCGTTATGGGCGGTTTGCAGGGGAAAGTTGCAGGTTTAACTATAACATCAGCTGGAGGAACAGGATCTTCTCAAAAAGTTGTAATCAGAGGTATCACATCTTTCTCTGGCAATAATCAGCCTTTGTATGTTATCAACGGTGTGCCAATGCAAAATGATTTTCAGGGGAATAATTCCTCAAATAACTCTGTCGACTTTGGTAACCTTGCTTCGGACATTAATCCGGATGATGTAGAATCTGTTTCTGTACTTAAGGGTGCATCGGCTACTGCTTTGTATGGTTCACGTGCAGCCAATGGAGTTATTGTAATTACAACTAAACGTGGAGAAACAGGCGGTAAATTAACTGTTACGTATAATGGTTCTGTTACAGCAGCTAATGTTTTACGTGTACCTCAAAATCAGGAAACTTTCGGACAAGGTTGGCCATTTTGGGATCCGGCTGAAAACGGATCTTGGGGTCCTAAATTGGATGGTAGGATGCATGAATGGGGGGCTTATGCCGATCAGAGTTATGCTACAATTCCTGCATCTTACGCCGACTATAAAATAATGAAGAAGCCATTTAGTCCAATTAAAAACAACATGCGTGATTTTTATGAAACTGGGATGGAGTATAACAATTCAATCTCAATTTCGGGTGGTGGACAAAGCACATCTTTTATGCTTTCATTTGGCAATGTTACATCTAATGGAATTATCCCAACTGATGCGGATGTTTTCAAACGTAATATCTTTTCGTTCAGAGGAGATACAAAGTATAAAAAGTTTACAGCATCGTACGATGTGAATTATGTGAAAAAACATATTACGGCAATTAGTTCTGGACAGGGTTCTGACGGTGCTTCAATGTTCCAGGAAATTGTTCAGATGCCAGTAGACATACCTTTGAGCCAGCTTAAAGATTATAATAGTATGTATCACAATGTAGATAACTTCTATACTTTCTATGCACAAAATCCGTATTGGGTAGTTGCAAATAATGGTAATGAATATAAAGATGACCGTGTGTATGGAAAAATTGATTTGACATTTGAACTAGCTAAAGGTTTGAAATGGATTGGTCGTATTGGTGGGGATTTTACAAATGCTCGTCAACGTAACTGGAATGCTATTGCAAAACCAAGCGCTGGTTCGTGGAACTATGGTTACAAAAATGAAGAGCCGGGAACATATCAGGAGAATAATTCGTACACAGGTCAGCTTGATGTAACTAGCTATTTAAATGCCGATTATTCATTTGGAGATGATCTTAGACTGACCGGAGTTGCAGGTGTAAACTACAATGATAGAAGTGGCTATGCGTTGAATTCCTTCTTGTATGGATTATCTCAGCCTAATTGGTATAGTTTATTGAATGGTACAGATAAACCGTTGACTTCAAGTTCAATTTATCAACGACGTTTGTTTGGTGTACTTGGTCAGTTCGATTTAAGTTACAAAGATTGGGCATTTGTTACTTTGTCTATGCGTAACGATTGGTCGTCTACCTTGCCAATTGGGAAAAATAGCTACTTCTATCCAGGAGTAAATACATCTGTTATTCTTACAGATGCCGTTCCTAGTTTGAAAGAAAATAATATTCTTAATTATATGAAATTGCGTGCTGCATGGGGTCAGACTGGTAATGATGCTAGTCAGTACATGACGAGTTCTGTCATAACTCCTACTCAGGTGGCTCTCGGATACGGATCGCTTTACACACCTATTGATGGAGTTTTGGGACTTACTGAAGGAAACAGAGCGGCTAATCAGGCTTTGCGTCCTGAATTAACAACTGAGGTTGAATTTGGTTTTGAAGCAAAATTATTGAATAATAGATTGGGTGTCGATGCAACATATTATAATAAGAATACAAAAGACCAGATTATTCTTGCTACAATAGCTCCTGAAACAAGATTTACCAGTCAGGCCAGAAATATCGGTTTGGTTAATAATCAGGGTGTTGAGTTGAGAGTGTCTGCTGTTCCAGTAAAAACAAAAGACTTTAGTTGGGATATTGCAGTTACTTATGCAAAAAACACAAGTGAAGTAAAAGAATTGTGGGAAGGTGCCAAGGAGTATGTTATATTCTCGGCTTATGGGGTTAATTTCAAAGCTATTGCAGGTCAGCCCTTGGGCGTGTTTACTACTCCTCAGGCGGCTACTACTCCTGATGGAAAGGTAATTGTGGCGTCAACAGGTCGCCCTACTATTGATCCTGTGAATCAGAAAGTTGTCGGCACATCGGCTCCTGATTTTACTGCAGGTTTTACCAATCGCTTTACCTACAAAGGTATTTCTCTTGGATGTGTTATTGATATGCGTCAGGGTGGAAAATTCTGGAGTAATACTGCTGAGTTAATGGCATTTGATGGTAACTCAACTATAACGACTTACAATGGACGTCAACCTTTCCTGGTGCCGAATTCTGTAAAAAATATTGGAACTACTGCAGCTCCTGTATATGTTGAAAATGATATACCAATTGGCTGGCAAGCGATGTATTCATATTATAACCACAGTACAAACACGGTGATGTATGAAAAAATGGTACTGGATAAGTCTTACGTAAAATTAAGAGAAGTAACGCTTTCATATGTTTTACCAAAGAGCTTATTTGTTGATAAGGCAATTTCGTCAATGGAAGTGAGTTTTATTGGTCGTAATTTGCTTATGTGGACTCCTCAGGAAAATAATTTTGTTGACCCTGAAGCGACCAATTATGGTAACGATTTGTTGTCAGACTTTGGTGAATTCTCTGCCGGACCTACTATGCGTAATATCGGTGGAAGTATTAAAATCATTTTCTAAACAATTAAAAATTATTCACAATGAAAAAAATATTTATAGTTGGTATTTTATCAGTTGCATTATTCGCCACTTCGTGTGATAAAATGCTTGATATTAATGAAAATCCAAACTTCCCAACCTCATCGTCTGCTGATTTATCTCTCTCATCGGCAGAGGTGTTTGTTACCTCTGCTGTAGGTGGCGATTTGCAATTATTGGGTAGTATTTGGTCGCAATTTTATGCTCAACATACTGGTTCTAATCAGTATACAGGTATAGATTCTTATAATTTGCCAAATAGTAGTTCTTATGTAACACGTTCATGGTCATTGTTTTATTCCGGGGCAATTCCTGATTTGCAGAATTCAATTGAAGCATCTGCAAAAAATAAAGAATGGGGTTTTTGGTTTATGGCTCAGACGTTAAAAGCATTTTCATACCATGTCTTAGTTGATTTTTATGGTGAAATTCCATTTAGTCAGGCCACACAAGGCGTAGAAGTTAATCCGGTTTATGATTCAGGTCCTACTGTAAACGCAGGTATTATAAAAATTTTGGATGAAGCTATTGCCAAGGAAGACGAAGCGAAAGAAGCAAATGGTTTTGTCGTTGATAGCAGATTGAAAAGTGATTTGCTTTTGGATGGAGATATTGATACATGGATTAAGTTTGCAAAAACACTGAAATTAAAAATTCTTTTACGCAATTATTCGGCAAACGCTACAGCAATAACTGCTTTGTTGACAGAGAATGACTTACTGACGTCGGATGTGAAATTTGATAAATTTGCTGATGTTGAAAATAATTCAAATCCTTTGTACGAAAATGATCGCAGAAAACTAAACACTCCGAATAATTTGCGTGGTAGTTCAACTATCATTAAATATCTTAATTCTAAAAATGATCCACGTGTTGGTGTTTACTTCGAAAAGGCTCAGGGTCTTTACACAGGATTGCCACAAGGTGGTTATACTTTAGGTAGCTCATGGACGCCTAAAACATCAAGAGCAATGCTTGGTGCAACTGATGCGGTCTATCTAATGTCGGCGGCTGAAAGTTACTTCCTTCAGGCCGAATGTTATGCAAGAGCAAACAATTCTGTAAAAGCTAAGACAAATTATGATCTTGGAGTAACAGCTGCTTTTGAACGCTGGGGTTTAGATGCTTCTAGCTTTATTGCAACTGCAGGTGCTTATGAGTTTAATGTGTCAAATCAAACCACTATGCTTGAAAGTATCTGGCGTCAAAAGTGGATTGCTTCGGTGCGTAGTCAGGCTTGGGATTCTTTCCTTGAAATTAATCGTACAGGATATCCTGTTTATGGAACAGTTAACTCTGAAAATGCAGCTTATGTTGTGGGTCAGCTGGCACCAGCAATCAATTCTGTTTTGCCTACAGGAGAATATCCACGACGCTTGATTTATCCAAAATCATCGACGGATTATAATCCAAATGCACCGGTATCAATTCCAATGCAAACTAAAATGTGGTGGCACAAATAATTATTAATCAATAATAATAGAAAATATGAAAAAAGAAAAATTAATATTGTTAGTATTAGGCATTGTCTTTGTTCTTTCAAGCTGTGAAACGTTGAAGGATCCTGAAGTTGAATATGGTCCTGTATATCCTCTTTCTGCTGAATGGATTGTGAGATTTATAGCTCCTGATGCTAAAGTGGCAGCCGATACAAGTAGCTTTTCTACTGTTACAATATTCAATACAGCAGATAATTCGGCAACTTCATTGTGGATTCGCAAGACTGGAAGTAATGCCTTAGTTGGGGCTTTTACTGTGAAAGCAGCATGCAATGTTCCTGAAAAAACATTCAGTGTTTCAGGAGGAACTAATACTGTGTTGGCTGCAGGAGTGTCTGTGGGTACTATTACAATTACTGAAGGAAAAGTAATTACTGATGGTTGGGATACTAAATCTGGTCATAAATCAGATAAGATTACTTTCAAGATAGAAGATTCACGTAAGCCCGGAAAAGTATATACTGCGGAAGGTTATCGTCGTACCGGTTGGTCCGAAGATGAACCTTAAGCATAAAATAATCTTTAATTTAGAAAAGCCATCCAATTTTTGGGTGGCTTTTTTTTGGTATGCCGCATTTCAAATTTCTGTGATGATGTGAGTTTGTTGAAAAAAAACAAGTACGATTTCATGCGGGAAGATTCAGGGTGGGTATGAAAGTCTTATCTGTTTTGCGTTATCATTTTTTTTAGTAGCTTGTCTTCCCTTTTTAATAAAAAAAATGGATGTTGCCAGAGATTTATTTCGTTTGAAACTGAAAATGAATTGTTTTCCCGATAATTCATGCTGATTATGTTTTACAATTTGCGGCAGTGATGCCCAAAAAAAAGAGGATAAGTTTTTGGCTTATCCTCTTTTGTATGATCTGTTTCAGTTTGACTGTTTGTCAGAATCTTAATCCTAAGGTGGCGATAAAGTGAATGGTTGATGTTTTTACGCTTGCAGGAGTGGTTTTAAAAGTATCATACATCTCTGTAGAGTTGAATGCATAATAGTTTTCGTCGGTTAATTTATTTGTGCAAGCAAAATCAGCATACCAACCAGCCTCTCTGTAGCCTAAACCCATAGTGAAATAATCTGTTCTGTTGTGCAGGAAAAATTCGGGATCAGTTCTTACTGTTGCTGCCCCCAACCATTTTGTTGCGTCTGTTTTGGTGATGTTACTTTGGTTGGCATAGCCTGCACGAAGTGCAAGATTATTCGTTACTTTGTATTCGCCTCCGATTTTTATCGTGCGAGCGTTATTGAGCATTGTATTTATATCTGAATTGTCATAGCTATAAGCCTTAGCATCTCCTGATTCATTAAGGAGCTGCATGTTTTTGTAGTCGCTGTATACGTATTCGGCACTGATTAAACTCCTTGTGCCGATAAAGGCGGCGCTCAGGTTGATCTGAAGGGGTGTGTCTAGTTTGTATTTTGTCGAAAACTCAGGGGACTGCAATTGTCCGTCTACGGCGGTGTTAAAAGCCAATGTTGAGTAATTGGTTGTTTTAACGGAATAGTAGGTGGGCGAATGCACAGCTAGTCCAATTCTGATAAAGTCAACCGGAACCACAATAGCGCCAACGTTTAAATTGATACCATTTCCGTTGGTGAGAAGTGTGTTGTAGAGTGTCATTCCGCCTCCATGTTCGAAGTCTTCATTGTATGTGCTTTCGGCCATATAGTCCAGCGACTGAATATTAAGAGTTGCACCGATAAAAAACCTGTTGCTGAAATTTCCTGACCAGCCCAATGAATATTCGCTTATATTGCCCTTTTCTTCTAGCGTGTAGGACGGAGTTACCTTTTCGTCTCTATTGAGCGTTGATTCCCATTCAATTTTTCCGGAGTTATTGGTATAGGGTGAAATTAATCGACCAAAGTGAGCCATAACTGACATCCATGGTAAGTTTTCGTTATCGAATGCTGAGCTATATCCTTGTTGTGGGTAGTTGTCCCATTCCAATTCATTGTCGCTTAAATTTCCGGTGAAATAGCCAAAATAATCTGCCATTGACGAACCTACTGCGTCGCTGTTGATGCTTAAATTGCGATTGAAATTTTTGAGTTTGTTGTAGGAGAACGAAAAATTTGAGCTTAATAAACCATTCTGTCCCATTTTGCTTCTCATTGTTGGTGCATTAAGAACAAGTGTAAGGTTGTTTGCTCCCAGTTTGATTTTTTGCTTATCAGATGGTGTGCCATTCCACGTCGCTTTTGTATTTTGAAGGAGTAGGTCGCCGGTATAGGTGAGCTCAGATTTTCTAAAGATACCAAGTCCTGCCGGGTTGTCCTTGATGGCCGAAGCATCGCCACCCAAAGCGCCGAAAGCGCCGGCCATTGATGAATATCGGGCTGTGCCTGAGATGTCGCTTTCGGTCATCTTCAAGGCATCAAAAAGATTTTGTGAAAATATAATGGTGCTGAATGCTGTTAATGACAATAACAATAGTGTACGTTTCATATTGTAAACTTATTAATGTAAAGATTCTTTTTTTTATTGCACTTGAAAATTATCTGCGTCCGCCGCCGCCACCTGAACTTCCGCCGGAGCTTCTTGAACTGCTGCTGCCACTACTGCTACTGCTGCCACCTGAGTACGAAGATGAAGAGCTTGAGCTGTTAGAGTATGAAGAGCTTGAGCTACTTGAATTTGACGATCCCGTATATCTGCTGTTGGAGCTGTTCGAATATGAACTGCTGGGTTGCGAACTCGATCTTGTAGGAGTTCCGGTGGAATAGTTTGAGCGTGGCGAAGTAGGTCTTCCGGTTGAATAGCTACCTGATCGGCCAGACGAATTTGTCGGGCGGTTTGTTACGCTCGATCCAGCTCCAGACGAAGTTCGTGGCGAAGATACATTGCCGCTGTTGTAAGCAGAGCGGCTGTTTTGGTTGTAAGTGCCGCGTTCGGTAGTTGGGTTGCTGTTCGGTGTTCTGTTGGTTATGTTTCCGGTGGAGCTTCCTGTTGAATATCTGCTGTTTCTGTTGGTGGTCATTTCTTCACCTCTGTTTGAGTTTCTGTTGGTTTGGTTGCCGCTGTTGATTGCCGAACCTGAATTTCTGAAACTACTGCTTGTCGAAGCAGCTGATCTTGAGCTGTTGATGTTTGCGCCATTTCTTGAGCTTCCACTACTTAAGGCTGTATAAGTGTTTCGGTTGGTTGTAGCGTTTCTGCTGCCTCCAATTGTGACAGCTTCCATTCTGCGACTACTGTTTGCATTTGTTCTTGAATTTCCGGCTACCCTTCGGTTGGCGGTGTTAGACATTGGGTAATTGCGATCTTTGTAAACAGAACCGTTGTATCCACCTCCCCAGTAATTGCCGTAGCCGTAGTAAGGGTATCCCCAGCCGTAATCGTAATATCCGTAATATCCATAGTACGGGTATCCCCAACTGCTGTAGAATGGGCTGTACCATGAGTTATATCCCCATGGATTATATCCCCATGAATTGTATCCCCAGCCGCCATAGAAAGAATAAGGTGAATTCCACGAGCTTCCCCAATGCCAGCTGTTATAGCTAAACGGACGATACATGTAGTCGAACCAGTATGGGTTGGTCCATGTAGGTGTGACGTAAGCGTAAAAATCATCGACATAAACGTTCCAGTCTGAATTGTTCAGAAAATAGATATCAGAATAGTTGGAATTGCCAATGAAGATTCTGTATTTTGGATTGTGAAAACGGCGAATGCGTTCGGCGTATTCAAGATCGGATGCCGATCCGTTGAAGCCATTTAAATAATAGCCATCTTTATCATAATCGGCATATTCAGTGCTGTCATTGGCTTGGGCCAATAAATATGCTGAGTCGGAAACTGCAACGTCTACACTGTCACGGTCAATAAATATAATTTCTTTTGCCCCGTTTTTGTATCTGGCTTTTTCTGAAGTATTTGCTTTCGGAGTAATGGTCTTATTGCTTGGTTTAAAGTACACATCATCTATGATGTCGGTATTTTGGGCAAAAGTACCCGTAGCGACAATCAGAATTAAAAGCAGAAATAAATACTTTGTTTTCATATAATTACCTCCTTTGTTTTAAGTGGTGTTTTGTTGTTTAAAATATCAAAAATCATGCCAGCTATGTTGTTTTTTTCTTGCTAATTTAGACTTAGATAGCGATGTTGTGACTTTTGCCCTATTTTACACAAAGCTAACAAAAAAAACGGCATGTAAAGATGAAAGGTTGGAGTATTTAAAAAATATTATTACTTTTACGTTCATCCTTAAAATAACAATTAACTCAAATAATATGGACTTTATTCAAGTTGCTTTTACAATTGATCCCGCTGAAGAATACATTTGCGATATATTGGCTGCCGATCTGGGTAGTATTAATTTCGATAGTTTTGTCTTTACCGAAACAGGTATGGAGGCTTACATTTCGTCAGCTCAATTTGACGAAGAGAAGCTTAAAGAGCTGTTGTCCGATTTTGCTTTCGATGCTGCTATTCAATATCAGGTTACTTCAATAGAAACGAAAAACTGGAACGAAGAATGGGAAAAGCATTATTTCGAACCGATTGTTATTGGTAGTGAGTGTGTTATTCATAGCTCGTTCCATAAAAACATTCCGGATGCAAAATACGATATAGTTATTGATCCGAAAATGTCTTTCGGTACCGGACACCATGAAACTACAAGCTTGATGATTGGCGAATTGCTTCAAATTGAACTTGAAGGAAAAACAGTGCTTGATATGGGGTGTGGTACATCGGTGCTTGCTATTTTGGCATCCAAACGGGGTGCAAAAAAAATTCTTGCCATTGACATTGATACCTGGTGTGTAGAAAATTCAATCGAAAATATTGCACTGAACAATGTTGATAATGTGGAGGTGATGCTTGGTGGTGCTGATTTATTAAAAGGGATGCACTTTGACATCATTCTTGCGAATATCAATCGGAATATATTGTTGGCTGATATGGCGAAATATGCTGCTTGTCTTTCTTCGGGAGGTAAATTGTATATGAGCGGATTTTATGAGGATGATATTTATTTGATTGAAGCCGAAGCTTTCAACAATAACCTGCAACTGAACGATTTTTCGAAAAAAAATAATTGGGTGGCTGTAGAAACTACTAAAAACTAGCGGACTAACCATTTGTTTTGTTTGCTTTTAACTTTTCGACATGTATCATATGTTTTATGTATGAATGTGTTATTACTTCTTTGTGCTAAGCATATTGCTTTGCTTTACTGCAGTGAAGTTTTGGTTGCTTACTGTGTTTACATTTTTTCCATATAAAGTTAAATTGTTTTTTTACCCTCCGGTTTTATTGTATAATTTCATTTTAGGAGTATTATCCCCTGAAATTTTTTCGCGTACCAATGTTTTTTAGTACTTTTGCCGAAAATTTTTTAGATATTGCCCTAATATTTTTAGTTTACAGATTTAATGTTTATGCCCAATATACAAATAAAGGATAAAGAATTTGCATTGTCAATTCCAGAGGAAGAAATTTTAAAAGCAGTTAAAGAGGTGGGGTTGGCAATCAACCGTGATTTAGAAGGCACTAACCCGCTTTTTATTTGTGTGTTGAACGGAGCATTTATGTTTGCTGGTGATTTAATGAAAACCATTAACATTCCCTGTGAAATTACGTTTATAAAACTTTCTTCGTACGATGGACTTTATACAAGTGGTACAGTGAAGGAAATTATAGGTCTGAATGAGAGTGTAGTAGGTCGGAATGTCGTGGTGGTTGAGGATATTGTAGACACCGGCATCACGATGGAACGCATACTAAGTTCGCTCAAAGCCAAAGGGGCGAGCGATATACATATTGCTACATTCTTGCAAAAACCTGATGCGCTACAAAAGGATATAAAAATTGATTATGTAGCAATGAAAATACCAAACGACTTTATTGTGGGCTATGGTCTTGATTATGACGGTTACGGCCGAAATTTAAAAGATATCTATACAGTAGTTGCTGAATAAAAATATTTTCGATGTTCAGAGGTAGTTTTCCTGAGCATTTTGTTGTAAAATTTAAAGGTCTGAAAAAGAATGTTGAATGTTATTATTTGTGGTGCTCCCGGATGTGGAAAAGGAACACAAAGTGCTATGATTGTTGAAAAGTATAAGTTAAAACATCTTTCAACAGGCGATTTGTTACGCCATGAGATTCATAATAAAACCGAGCTGGGAATGTTGGCTGATGCATATATTTCGAAAGGGAATCTGGTTCCTGATCAAATGATTATCGATGTATTGGTTCAGGCAATTGACGCCGAAGATAACAACAATGCCGGAATTATTTTAGATGGATTTCCCCGGACGCTTGCGCAGGCAGAGGCTTTGGAGGAGATGTTGAATAAAAGAGGCCGGGAGACAACAGTTTTACTCGATTTGCAGGTTGAAAACAGAGAATTGATCAGTCGTTTGCTTAAACGAGGTGAAACTTCGGGAAGAAGCGATGATAATCTCGAAACGATAAAGAAACGTCTGGAAGTTTATCAGCTTAAGACAGCCCCGGTAAGCGAATACTATAAAAGCATTGGAAAGTACTCGGCAATAGATGGAATGGGAACGGTAAAAGAAATTTTCGAAAGAATTTCGGCTGAACTTGAATCGAAAAAATAAAAACTATTTTGCCCGACGTAAAAAAAATTAAACACATCGGGACTTTTTGCCGATGTGTTTGTTGTATCTGATACTTACGGGATTGTTTGAGAATTTCTAACCATTTGAAAAAAATAAAAAAATTATATGGCAAGTTCAAACTTTGTTGACTACGTAAAAATATTTTGTCGATCAGGTAAAGGTGGTGCTGGCTCTAAGCATTTGTATCGCGATAAGCTGACCCAGAAAGGTGGCCCAGATGGCGGTGATGGTGGACGCGGAGGTCATGTCATTTTGCGTGGAAGCAAAAACCATTGGACTTTGATTCACCTCAAATATGCCCGACATATTCATGCCGGAGATGGCGAAGGTGGAAGTCAGAGCCGGAGTTTTGGAAAAGAAGGTGAAGATAAGACGATAGAAGTGCCTTGCGGAACAGTTGTTTATGACGCAGAAACAGGAGAGTTTATATGTGACATAACCAACGATGGGGAAGAAGTGGTACTCGTAAAAGGCGGACGGGGAGGACAGGGCAACTGGCACTTCCGCTCGGCAACCAACCAAACGCCGCGTTTTGCTCAGCCCGGAGAACCTGCTATTGAAAGAACTGTAATTCTGAAATTGAAAGTATTAGCCGATGTAGGTCTGGTTGGTTTCCCCAATGCAGGAAAGTCAACTTTACTCTCGGTTGTTTCGGCAGCCAAGCCCGAAATTGCGGATTATCCATTTACAACTTTAGTTCCTAATTTAGGAATTGTTCCTTATCGCGATAATAAGTCATTCGTGATGGCTGATATTCCGGGAATTATAGAAGGTGCTGCCGAAGGCAGAGGATTGGGGTTGCGTTTCCTGCGCCACATCGAAAGAAACTCGATTTTGCTTTTCATGGTGTCTGCCGATAGCGCAGATATTCGAGCAGAATTTAATATTCTGCTGAACGAACTAAAGCAATATAATCCTGAATTAGTTGATAAACAGCGTATTCTTGCTGTATCGAAATGTGATATGCTTGACGAACAAATGATGGAAGAAATGAAGAGTATGCTTCCTGAAGATATTCAGACAGTGTTTATTTCGTCGGTGAGTGGGTTGGGTATCTCTGAATTAAAAGATCTTATCTGGACTGAAATAAACAAGGAGTCGAATAAAATTGTAGAAATAACACATCGGCCAATGCAGATTACAGCTATTGATGAGATGGAGGATGATGAACCTGATGATGAGGTTTTTGATGAGGAAGATGAAGACGATGATGATTTAAGCAAATATAAAGGTATTGGATGGGATGATTTGTAACCCTTCCGGATTATTATAAGCTGAAATGGAATTGATTACATTTGATCTTCTGAATAAATTCAGTAAAATTGCCCATTTTTGCACTACACGTCAAGGTGGTGTAAGCGTGGGCAATTATGCATCTATGAATATGAGTCCTTTTTCGGGCGATAACGTTGAACATCAGTCAGAAAACCTGAATTTACTGAAAAAGAAGTTGAATAGCACTGATTTGATTATTCCGTTTCAAACGCATGGTACCGAAATCGGCATTATCAATGAAGACTTTATTCAAAAGAATTTTGCCGAAAGAGCCGACTTGCTAAATGGCGTTGATGCACTAATCACTAAAGAACCAAACGTTTGTATCGGAGTTACAACTGCCGATTGTGTTCCTCTTATTTTTTATGATCCTCAGTTGGAAGTAATTGCTGTGGCTCACGCCGGATGGCGTGGTACTTGCGGGCGTATTGCCGAAAAGGTAGTCAAACGTATGCAAGAGGAATTTGGTACTCATCCACAGCACATAAATGTAGTTATCGGTCCTTCTATTTCAGGGACGGTATACAATGTTGGCAATGAATTAATTGACAATTTCAGTTCAGCCGGTTTTCCGGTAGCCGAAATATTCAATACCAATAATGAATTGATTTATCTCGATTTGTGGAAAGCCAACCAATGGTTGCTCGAATCTATGGGTGTGCCTGCGGACCATATACAAATTTCAGAGATTTGTACGTATACACAACACGAAAAATTTTTCTCAGCACGGAGATTAGGTCTTAAGTCGGGTCGAATGTTAAGTGCGATTATGTTGAAGTAGAATGAGAATATCGGTTGCAGAAACAATAAAAAAAGTTTGTCCTCAGTTAAAATTGGCCATACTTTATGCGGAAGTGAATAACTCACATTCTTCAGACCTGTTTTGGTCTGAAATAGAAAAGGAAATGGAGCTAATTAAATCGAATTATCGGCTCGAACAGATCAATCAACGTTCATGTATTGCAGCCACACGTAAGGTTTATAAAACGTTAGGAAAAGATCCGAACCGAGATCGACCATCAGCTGAAGCGCTTTGCCGACGTATAGTGCGTGATATTCCACTCTATCGCGTTAGTACGCTTGTCGATCTTATCAATCTTGTCTCCATCCGTAGTGGCTTTTCTATAGGCGGCTTCGACTGTGATAAAATTCAGGGAGATGTGGAATTAGGGGTTGGTACTTCCGATGATGAATTTGAAGCCATCGGTCGTGGTAGCTTGAATGTGGAAGGTTTACCGCTTTACAGAGATAGAGTGGGGGGAATCGGAACTCCGACAAGCGACAACGAAAGAACAAAAATATCGATCGGCACTACGCGCTTACTTATGATTATCAATAACTATGGCGGAGTTTACGATTTACAAACAGCTGTTGATGACTCTTTGGAATTGCTACAGAAATATGCTGCTTTGGGCAAATATGAAGTAGAATTTATTTAAATATTATCCAGCTCTTCAATCATTTTTTCCAATTCTTCATCTAACTCATGTAGTTGCTTTTTGCAAAAATCCATTAGTTCGGCAGCTCTTTTCACTTTTGCCGAAATAAGCTCAAGATGAATATCGGTGTTGTTTTCGAGCTCGGCAAGTATGCCCTCGAGTTCGGTAACCGCTTCTGTATAGGTGAGTTTGTGTTTTGTCATTTTACAAATTATTATAAATAAAAAGTTTGAAAAGTGAATGAAAAAATGTGTGGCTATTCATCGGAAAAATGAACAAGTACATGGCGATATGAATTGAAAATCTTTGATTTAGAGACATACCCTATGTATCTTTTATGTTCATCAACCACCGGTAAATTCCATGCGCCTGTATCTTCAAAAATCTCCATTACTTTTTCCATCGGAAGTTCGTGGTTGATGGTAGCTGGAGGCGATATCATTAGTTTTTTCACTGTGAAGCGGTTGTAAAGTTCCGGGCGAAACATAATATTTCTGACTTCATCCAATAAAACCACACCGACTAAAATGCGTGAATCAGTTTCGACAACAGGGAAAATGTTTCTGTTGGAGTGCGAAATGATTTTTACCAATTCGCCTAAAGTCATTTCGGGTGAAAGCGTTGTAAGATCAGTTTCAATAACATTCTCCATTTTAAGTAAAGTAAGCACTGCTTTATCCTTGTGGTGGGTCAGCAATTCTCCTTTTTGAGCCAACCGCATAGCATATAAACTGTGAGGCTCGAACAGAATGATGGTGAGATAAGAAACAACTGACACAATCATTAGTGTCATAAATAAATCGTATCCGCCGGTGA
>JAYFRI010000347.1:0-17830 GCA_034926015.1 Paludibacter sp.
CAAGGTGATGTGACTGATGTGGACTTTGAAGAAGTAAAATAACCTCACCCCCAACCCCTCTCCTTGAGGAGAGGGGAGCAAGATAAGAACAGCCCCATCTGATATTATTCAGGTGGGGCTGTTTGTGTATAACTTATTCCGTATTCATAGGCTGTATACTTCGGAATGAATACTCATCCCGGACTGAATAGCTAAAAATACTAAATAAACCTTAACGAAAAAACCATTTAATGGGTAGCATGCTATTTTTGTGAAGCTTATAAGGCAAATAAAAAAAGCCCCGCCAACAGGCAAACGGAGCTTTAGTTATTGGAAATCAATTACTAAACAGATACAGTGTCCGCAAAAACTTCTGTATCTGTTTTTTTTGTATCATCACCTTTCGGGAGTTGCGATCTGGTTGACAGGAGTTTGTTATATTCCTGCATCAGTTCATTCAATTCCCTTACAAGTGGTGCATAGTCTGTTTCCTTTTCAACCATCTGATTAATTTCGATGGTTCTGAAAAGCTTCGACATGGCAGTACAAGCGGCCGAAATAACAGCGGTTTTATCCACTTTTTCGGTTTGCGACTTCACCTCACGACGGGTCGTTTGCAAAGTGCTAATACTGTTGTTGAGCCTTTTCAGTTCGTCCAACGAAAGCTTCAGACCAAGTGTTTGGATGGCTGCTGCCAGTTCACTGTCCGCATCGATAAGATCGGTGAGTAACCGCACATTTCTCCGTTTTACAAGATTATTTTGCTGATTAATATCCCCCAGATACTTATCGAGTACGGGAATCGCTTTGCCCGCTGCTGCTGCATACACCTGCATTGGTCTGGCTTTTATACCCCTTATCAGGTATAAAAGCCCCGTCAGAGTTTTGTCAAACTCATGACGCTGCGTGTGTAACTCCGCGGTCAACGGGTGACTGCCTTCCCTTACGGTGAACTTCATTAGCTCAGGCACTACTGCCTGCAGCAATCCAAACACACCATCAATTTTCAAAACTGTGGGTTCGTGCTTCAATACGATAGCACAAACTTCTGTTACAAACTCAGGAAATTCACTTGTCCTGAGTTCTTTTACCGGGACGCGTGATATTTTAATGTTATTCATTTTTATATTTTTTAGATTAATAATATCCGCCTATCATATCCGGTTTTCCGATGAAAAACTGATCAGCCTGTTTGTTTTTTCAACATTTCAAAGAATCCCGCGATCAATCGACGGAGCGAAAAAAAAGTCTGTAATACAACATATTTTTTTTCACGATGTAATTTTAGTGATTTTTTTGCAATCTTGTTACCGTTTTTTGAAAATATTTTTCAACAAGATGTTTAAAACTTAGCACAAAATGTCACAAACTTTTTTTATCGAACATCAAATATCAATATATAACATTGATTATGTGCACTTTGTATTCATCCACCACAAAATAAAAATGAATAAAAGTTTTTTTAATTTTCTTCCAATTTTTCTAAAAAAATTTTTCTGTAATAGTGTGTTTTTCTTTCCGGGAAATAGCGATTCGGTATTCGATGGGTGTTTTATCCATTTGGAAAAATCATATTCAATCACCCGATTGGCGTTTTTTCCATTTGGAAAAATCATGTTTCGTCAACCGATTTGTATTTTTTCCATTAGGAAAAATCATGTTCCGACACCCGATTGGTACTTTTTCCATTAGGAAAAATCATGTTTTGTCACCCGATTGGCGTTTTCACCCTCCGGTTAAAATAATAAACGGACGCTCAATGGACATTTTCCACGATTCGGTAAAGAGCTAACACACAAAACACCCCCTCGGGAAAAAAAGTCAGACACAAATAATATCCTGCTTATCTGCAGAACATAAAAAAAGAAGGCTGAAAAATGAAATGCCTGGCACAATAAACCTTTTCAAACAGCCTTCTTCATGCATGAGATCACTCGCTGCCGCCGTTTTACACCTAAACTGCACAACAAAACGTCAAAACGCATTAACCACCGTCTGAAGATAAAAGCCAAAATTGATAGGGTGGAGTGAAAACATATATCCGTAAATATCTTATTACCTGAATTTTTGAACGAGGTAAATTAAAAAAGGTAGCCGAAATTATTAAATGTCTATCCATGTACGCGGGTAGTCATTTTTTTATTAAAAATGCACTAACTAATAAAATAATAACAATACGTTACATATAGTCAACGAACTTTAGTCAACAAAAGTGCAAATTTGCGTAACTTAAAATATATGGATATAAGATATAAAATTGGGCAACGAATAAAACTGTTGCGGACAGAGAAAAATGTATCTCAAAATGATTTAGCCTATTATGCAGGGCTCGACAGAAGCTATCTGGCCGGAGTTGAAAACGGCAAAAGGAATATCACAATAGTAAATCTTGAAAAGATTATTACTGCACTTGAAATAACGGTTAAAAAGTTTTACGACGATTCAATTTTCGAAGAGCAGAAAGAGATAAAATAACTCAGTATGGCCGACGTACACGACAAAGCTACCCGCAGTTACAATATGAGCCGTATCCGTAACAAGGATACCAGGCCTGAAATACTGGTGCGGAAGTTTTTGTTTGCCAATGGTTTTCGTTACAGGCTGAACTACAAAAAGCTGCCCGGCAAGCCGGATATAGTACTACCAAAGTACAAAACTGTGATTTTCGTAAACGGCTGCTTCTGGCACGGACACGAAAACTGCAAATACTTTAAACTACCTGCCACCCGAACAGAATGGTGGAAGGAAAAGATTGAAGGAAATATTAAAAACGATATAATAAAACAAACTCTGCTCAGAGAAGCCGGATATAAGGTGATAGTGATTTGGGGGTGTGAGATTAAAAATAAAACTGTTTATAACAGATTAATTGATGAAATCAGAAACTAAAATAGAAACAAACGCATTAATAGTTCAGGGGAACAATCGTCTTAAAGCAGTGGATTTCTTCTGTTCCGGAGGTGGTATGAGTTATGGCATGCAACAAGCAGGTATAAATGTTATTGCAGGAATTGATGTTGACAAATCCTGTGAGGAAACTTACAAATCAAATATTAAAGGTGCAGAGTTCATACATGCTGATGTTTTTGACTTAGATGTTACTACACTGGAAGAAAAACTCGGATTACAGAGGAATGATAATGAATTGATTCTGATTGGGTGTAGTCCCTGCCAGTTCTGGAGCATTATAAACACTGAAAGAGAGAAGTCCAAAAAATCCAAAGACCTTCTAAAGGAATTCAGACGCTTTGTGGAGTATTATACCCCGGGATATGTTGTAGTTGAGAATGTGCCGGGAGTTTTGAGAAGAAAACATGAAAGCGGATTAGATGATTTTATAAACTGGTTGAATGATAATGGATATAAAGTTCATTTTAATGTCCATGAAGTAAGTGAGTATGGTGTTCCACAACACAGAAGGCGTTTTACTTTAATAGCAAACAGAGTTTCTGATATTGAAATCGAACCTGAAAAGTGTTTTGGTCCGAAAGTAACTGTCAGAGATGTATTGGGTATGCAAAACGGATTTGCTCAAATTGAAGCAGGCCATAAAGACAACACTAACTTTATGCATACAACTGCCGGATTAAGACCGATTAATATAAAAAGGCTTTCTCTTACAGAAAGTGACGGAGGAACCCGTCTGTCATATGTTGAAAATGAAGATTTAGCACCAAATTGCCACCTTAATAATAAGCAAAGTTTTAAAGATACTTATGGTAGAATGTGGTGGGACAAACCATCGCCTACTATTACTACAAAATTTTTCAGTATATCTAACGGGCGATTTGCTCATCCGGAAGAAAACAGGGCTATTTCTTTGCGGGAAGGTGCTGTATTACAGTCATTCCCTAAAGACTATATCTTTAAAACAGTGAGTATTGAAAAAACTGCAAGAATGATAGGAAATGCTGTACCTCCTAAATATGCAGAAGCTATTGGAAAAGCAATAATAAAAAGTAAAGAAAATGCAATTTAGAACTAAAGCCAGAGCAGTAGATCTTTTAGGAAAAGGGCAAATTGCCGACTTACCTACGGCAATAACCGAATTATGGAAAAACGGTTATGATGCATATGCCGATAATCTGACTGCGGAGATTTTTAAACCTGGATATTTGGGTTTGGAGTCACCTTTGTTTTTAATGACTGATGATGGAAAAGGTATGTCTCAAGCAGACATCTTTGATAAATGGCTGGTTCTCGGTACTGATTCAAAAACAAGAGTTGAACTTGACATAAAGGATGTTGAAACATTATGGAAAGCACCTCGCGTCAAAGCAGGTGAAAAAGGAATTGGTCGTTTATCGGTTGCCTTCCTCGGTTCTCCAATGCTAATGCTTACAAAGAAAATTGGCTCACCTATTCAGATGTTGTTTTTTGATTGGCGTTTATTAGAAAACTTCAATTATTACTTGGATGATATCAATATCCCTGTAAAATCCTTAGATAACATTGATACATTACAGGATACATTTAAAACTCTCAAACAAGAGTTCTTAAAGAATTTCGAAAAAGAAAAAGATGCAGAAGGTAATCCAATATGGGAAGAAAAACAATTGGAATTAAAACAAAATATCCTTAACTCCACTCAAAAAGCAGAAATTTCAAATGAGTTAGTGTCTGTTTTAATCGAAAGCATTTCTGTTCTTGGTGATGATCATGGTACAAAGTTTCTAATTTTTGAGCCAATTGACCAAATAGTTGAATTAGCAGATACTAATAGAAGTGAAGAAGATGCAGAAAGTAGAGCTTTTGTAATCTCCAGCTTGTCTGGTTTTTTTAATCCATTTCTTGAAAAAGAAAAAAGGATTCCTGTAGAAACTCACATCTATGTACATGAAGAGACAGGCAAAGATAAAGATTTATTGGATTTAGAAGGAAACTTTTTTACAGGTGATGACTTTCAATATGCTGATATACTTATCGATGGTGAATTTGATGGAAATGGAAGTTTTAAAGGAACATTAAAAATTTATGATGAAATAATTGACTATAATTATGACAGTAATCGTAGAAAGTTCAAAAAGAAGTTTTATAATAAAGTTCCAATTAAACTTGGTTATAGCCAAGGTTATCTCAAAGATTCTAAATTAGAAGAAAATGCTTGGAAGAAAATTAATGATAAAGTAAGCCTTAATGGTGGTTTGTATATTTATAGAGATAATTTCCGAGTTTTACCTTATGGTCGGTCAAACTTTGATTTTCTAAGATTTGAAGAACGAAGAAGTAAGCGTATTGGTTCTTATTTCTTCTCTTATAGAAGAATGTATGGCTATTTAGGATTGGAAAGATCGAGAAATGAAGACTTAAAAGATAAATCAAGCAGAGAAGGTTTAATTAATAATGAACCTTACCGTGCATTCGAAACCGACTTAATTGCCTTCTTTATTCAGCTTGCGAAAGATTATTTCTCCGATAAAGCTGAAGAATCTTTATTTTTAGACAAAAAGAAAAAGTTAAATGAGCAGAGTGCAGCATTAGAAGAAGATAAAAAAAGAGAGACTGTAGAGAAAAAAGCCTTTACAAGATCGTTGAAGGAATATCCAGATAAGTTTAAAGACTACGAGAATAAATACTCTGCGCTACTAACTCAATTAGACGAAAAGCTAAGAATTGCTTCTACAACATATGATGACATTGAAGATCTATTAGGAAAATTGAAGAAGCTTGAAGTAGAATATGATTATTTATTACCACAAGTTCCCAAAAGATATACGCCTACTGAAACACAGCTAGATCGTTTGAATTCGTATGAAGAGCAAATTCGTGCATTTAATTCAAAAGTAAAGGAACGAGGTTCACTTTTGATGCAAAGAGTAAACGAGAAGCTCGAAATTAGAGATTTAAAAAGAGAATTCACTAAAAATGCATTGGTATATAAAGGAGAGCTTGAGAGGCTAATTGGAAATAACAGGCAAAATCTAAAGTCAAAATTCGACGAACTGTTAACTGATTATGATGGGCGAGCCGAACAAATTTATAGCAGATTTTCAGTATATCAGGCGAATGCATTAAATCAGGTTTTCAGCAAAGAAGACATTGAATCAGAATCTCTAAAACTAAAGACTTTATTTGAAGAATTAAAACAAATCACGGATAAAAGTCTAATTTCACTCTCAAGCCATATAGGCCGTATGAGTTTTGATATAGATGAAGAGACGCTTCAGGGGGCTTACAAAGAAAGATATGAACAGATGAAGTATCAGTGGAATCATGTTCAGGACACTGCACAGTTAGGAATTGCTGTTGAAATTATTGACCATGAATTTAATGTTCTTTATTCTAGAATAAATAGACTCTTAACCGAATTAGATAAGAATATAGATTTAAAAGAAAACCAAGACTTCAGTTTATTGGAAAAAACGTTTAGAAGTTTAGAGGAAAAGTACGATTTACTATCCCCTTTATATCGTATTAATGCTGCCACAATAAAGGAAATAAAATGTGATAATGTTGTTTCATATATTAATAACTTCTTTGGAAAGAAATTCGATGAAGAGCAAATTTCAATACAGGCTACTCCCAATTTTATGGAACATATAATATCAATTAAAGAACCAACGCTTTATACCGTTATTATAAACATTGTAAATAATGCAGTATATTGGCTTAGAAATGTTGATGAAAAAGTGATTCGATTTGATTATAAGAAAGATACAAAAGAGATTCTAATTCTCAATTCCGGAAGAAAAATTGAAGAACATAGATTGAGTAAAATATTTGATTTGTTTTACTCAAATCGTCCAAATGGTCGGGGTATTGGATTATATCTGGCTAAACAAAGTCTAAATGAAAATTATTATGAAATTTATGCAACTAACAAACAGGAGTATAATTCTTTAGGCGGTGCATGTTTTGTGATTAAACCTTTAAATAAATAATGTATGTATAATTCAGCTGTTGACAGTATTCTAAAAGACTCAATCAAGTCTGCAATATATATTGATGAAAAAGCCTGGGAGCCTTACACAGAACAACCAAATACAGGAGATTTAGAAGTTGAATATTCGCAACAAATATATCAGAGATTTAAAGATATGGGAATCTCTGTTGCCGTTAGAGCTTTTCAATCTGGAGATGTTTCAAATCAGAGTCAACGTAATTATTTCTTTGAGAAAAGAGATCTGGTATTGTTGGATTGGAAATTGGCAGGGGATACTGGCGAAGAACACGCTTTAAAATTATTATCTGATCTTGTAAAAAGGCCACACATTCATTTTTGTTCAATTTATACTTCAGAACCTGATGTTTATAGTGTTTTTGACAATATCTTAGCATATTTTTCAGGGCTGTGCGAAACGGATTATGACATTATTAAACTAGATATCACTCACATAGAAGAGCAATTACAATCATTATTTCCAATTATAAAAAACTTATCATATAATAGATTTAATAAACAATTTGTCAGAGATACAATTAGAGAACTTTTTTCTACCCAGAGAGAACTACTTAAAGAAGTCAAGGAAATAATAAATGATAATGATCTATCTTGCTCATTAATCAAAGCTATGTATGCTTTAGATAAATCATTAATAAAATCAGATGAACCTCAATCAAAACCAACTTTAGTAGCGATTGATCAAAAGCTTATTGTTATAAATAATACTATTATTACGATTTTAAACAAAGAAGAAACAGCTCCAGAAAGTATTATAAATGATTTTAAAAATCATATAGTTGGGTCTAGAGATAGTTTTGTATCAATGCTTGGGCTAGAAATGCAAAATATTATTACTCAAACTAATTCTTTGATAGATGCAAATGATATTGGCATAACAAGAAATGCTTTGATAGCTCATCGGAAACAGCTTACAGAAGGAATTCCGAGTGAATTATCAACAATTTTATATGATGAAACAATCAAAAAGATTTTGATACAAAATATAGATTTAAAACTGAAGTACAGCTCGTTTAAATTATTAGAAAAGGATGTTTTAGACTTTATTGAATTAGAATCTAATGCTCCAACAAGTTCCGAATTAACCAGTTTGAATGTCTTCTATAATTCAATTTCAATTAAAAATAAAAAACGAATTGATTTTGGTGATGTATTTAAGAAGGATGAAGATTATTATTTATGTATAAATGCATTGTGTGATTGTTTGAGACCAGAAAAAAACAAATGGCAATTCTTTTTTGTGAAAGGAAAGCCTATTGATATAGAAGATGCATTGAGATTAGGAGATACTGCATTCATTAGTTTTATAAATAATAATCTAATTGTAAACTGGGTGCCTTTAGAGAAACATGCGCAGGGTAATAATGATAAAGAAGATATACAAATTCTTAAAGGGTTTAAATATAAACCTGCTTATATTAAACCTGAACAATATCTTATCGAATCACCTGATATAGCAGATGGCAAAATTAAATTATGGAAGGCAATTCAAGCAAAAAAAGACAATCTTGACATTGAAGAAACTGAGATTGAATATGTAACTACAATAAAAGAAAATTACACTCAAAGAATAGCAAACCATGCTTTTACTTATCCAGTGAGAGTTGGAGTTGATTTTGTAGGTCATTAAGTATATAAACTTTAGATATGAATAACAGAGATAGTTTCAAAAAATGGGTAACAAATAGCTTATCTGAGAATTCAGGAGCTGGACCTGCATATATTTCATCATTAGACTGGTTATCTGATAGATTTTATGAAAAAGGTAAAATTCAGAAAAGGTCGATTTTTGAAATTGAAGATATTGACCTGATTTCTAATTTACATGAAGAAACTAAATTGATTCAGCGAGATCCTAATTCTTATATTTATAACAAGGAAGCTCCATCTTATGGGAATAGATATTTTTATTCTGCCAGTTTAAGTAACTATCAGAAATTCTTGGTTGAAGTAAAAGGCATTAAATTCAATACTGACGAATCAGCATTTCAATTGACAGAGCTAAACCAAATTCTATCAAATTCTAGATTAATATTTTCAGAAACTATTATAACCCGTTTATCTTCTTCTCTTCTCACCAAACCCTTTGTTATACTTACAGGCTTATCCGGTTCGGGCAAAACCAAACTGGCGCAGGCCTTTGCTATGTGGCTGTGCGGGAATGAAACGCAATACAAAATAGTACCTGTGGGAGCTGACTGGACCAACCGTGAGCCGCTGCTTGGTTTCCCCAATGCGCTGGAGGCAGGGACTTACGTAAAACCCGATAGCGGAGTGTTGGATTTGATTATCCGGGCAACACAGAATGAGAATAAACCATACTTTCTGATATTGGATGAAATGAACCTGAGTCATGTGGAGCGGTATTTTGCCGATTTTCTGAGTACAATGGAATCGGGTGAAGAAATATTGCTTCATGCAGGTGATGAACCGTGGGGCGATGTACCTGCCAAAATAAGCTTACCCAAAAATCTGTTTATTATCGGCACGGTGAATATCGACGAAACCACCTATATGTTTAGCCCCAAAGTACTCGACCGTGCTAATGTGATTGAATTCCGGGTAACAGCTGAGGAAATGGAAAGCTATTTGGGTCAGTCGGGAAATGTGGAACTAGATAACCTTAAATTTAAGGGAGCAGCAATGGAACAAAGTTTTGTGGCACTGGCTAAGAACCGCGATTTGGCATACAAGAATCAACCGGATATGAACGAAACCCTGGTGAGTTTCTTCCGCGGGTTGAAAAAGGCCGGTGCAGAGTTTGGTTACCGTACAGCAGCCGAGATACGACGATTTGCGGCTGTAACTGAAGAATTGGGAACTAACTGGACTAAAGAACAAATACTGGATGTGGTGATTATGCAAAAGTTACTTCCCAAACTGCACGGATCGCGTAAAAAACTTGTTCCTGTACTGGAAACACTGATAAAACTCTGTATTAAACCCGAAGCTAAAGCCGAAGATTTTTATCAGTACAAAGAAGGCGAAGATAGTGAGAAGGTGCTTTATCCGATAGCATTGGAGAAACTTCAACGCATGTACCGTGGTTTGCTCGACAATGGCTTTACAAGTTATGCCGAAGCCTGATTAAACCATGATACAGGATAACCAGCTGATAATAAACATCTCTGTCGACAATAATGAAATCATACTTCGTGTTGCCGGTGATGAGTATTCGCCTGTTTTTGAGCCTGCCGATGCTCCCGAAAACGGAGAAGCAGCCTTTCAGATTCAGGAAGGTGGCTCGTATGAATATGATATTACCGAAGGGTATCGGTTGGAAGCTTCGGAGGTGGTAAAGCCATCGCGTATTCACAGGCATACCGGAAAGATACTACCCAATATATTTACGGGTACACTCAGTTTGCGTGTGACAGATGTCAATCATCAACTTGTTTCAATCATCAAACTGGAAGTCCGCTCCCGAAAAACCACCTACAGAGAGGATTATCGTCGTATGCTGGGCGATATTACCGATAAATGCACCGAATTATTACTTCAGCACAACTCACCCGTCACACATATGCTTCAGGTGGATTTCGGGGCAGATTCAAAGGTTTTATATCAACGGTTTGCATTTATAAAGTCGGTACTCGAAGCGCCCGATTTTGCTGATGCACTGCATAAAATCCTTTCTTCTCCGGTGACCAACTGGAAAGAAACCGAATCGCTGAAAGACATCCGGAATGCCCGTCGTTTCGACAGCAGGGCTGTGAAGCAACTTGCAGGTTCGGGCAACCGCATTGGATTACCTGACAGCCATCCGCTTAAATCAACATTATATTCGGTACCCGCCCGCATACAGGTGAGTTCCAAAACCGAAACAGCGGATACTCCCGAGAACAGGTTTATAAAATTTGCGCTCAACTCCTTCCGGTCATTTATTTCAGAGTTTATTTCAAAGCTAAAGGACGAAAACCGTATTAAACGGGAAGCCCGTCAATTGGAAGCTTTTCTGGATGAATTTCTGAGTCATTCATTGTTTAAGGAAATCAGCCATCCTGCTACTCTGCCGCTGAATAGTCCTGTATTGCAACGCAAAGAGGGTTATCGCGAAGTGTTGCGTGTGTGGTTAATGTTCGACCTGGCAGCACGGCTGATTTGGGAAGGGAGTGATAAAATATTCCAAGATGAAAAATATGATGGGGAGAAAAAAGATGTGGCGGTATTGTACGAATACTGGTTGTATTTCAGACTCCTGGATCTGCTGAAAGAACAGTACAATATTCATCCACTTGAGACCGACAAACTCATAAGTGAAACAAAAGATGGTCTCGGTCTTCAGCTCAAACAGGGAAAACATACACCATTAAAAGGAACTTATCAGGGCAAAAACCGAAAACTGCATGTGGAGTTCAGTTATAACCGTACATTTCGTGGTCGTCAGGAGTATCCATCGGGCGGTAGCTGGTCGGTAGATATGCGCCCCGATTATACGCTGAGCATCTGGCCCGATGGCATCAGTCAGCAACAGGCCGAGAAAGAGGAGTTAATTGTACATATTCATTTTGATGCCAAATACCGTATTGAGAATTTGCAAACAGTTTTTGGAGAGAACAATGAAACCGAAATGTCGGATGAGGAACTGGAAAGCGAATTAAATACAGAAAAAACCGAGATTATCAAAGGCAATGTAAAGCGCATAGATTTGTTGAAAATGCATGCCTACAAAGATGCCATCCGTCGAACAGCAGGTGCTTATGTCCTTTATCCGGGCTCAGAAAAAGACAGTCGTCGTCGTTTTCACGAAATAATCCCCGGATTGGGAGCATTTGCCATCAAACCTTCAGGTGTAGGCTACGATGGCTCAGAAGAACTGAAACGCTTCCTGAATGAAGTAACGGAACATTTTATGAACCGTGCTTCGGAGCGTGAGCAGATAGGTTGGAAAACATATGAGACATATAGTTCTGAACAGCAAATAGTAAGTGATATTATTCCCGAAAACTCCGGAGAAAAAAGGGCGTTGTTACCTACAGAAACAACTGTATTGGTAGGTTATTACAAGTCGGTTGAACAGCTGAAATGGATTGATAACTCCAAACGGTATAATGCCCGAACAGGTGACACAAGGGGTTCAATCAGATTGTCGCCCAAAGAGACAGGTGCAAAATATCTGTTGTTACATGGTCCGGGCGAAACAAAAACGGGCAGGCTTTATAAGTTAGGTGATAAAGGCCCACGAATATTTTCGAAGGCAGATATGATAAAAAGAAAATATGAGAACCCAACACATGATTTTTATCTTGTGTATGATATTGAAGGAATAGCCGAAGAAGAATTCAACAATTATCAGTGGGACATCACCCAACTACCCGGCTATATTGCTCATCGGGGTTCGGGTTTAGCATTTGCAGTAAGTATGGTGGAGTTGTTGGGGGTAAAAGTTTGATTTTAATAGTTGCCGGTAAAGATAAGACCTAACAGGTTTTAAAAACCTGTTAGGTCTGAAAAGAAGAAAGTTAATGCCATCATCGGGGTTCGGGTTTAGCTTTTGCGGTAAGTATGGTGGAGTTGTTGGGGGTAAAAGTTTGATTTTAACGGTTACCGGTAAAGATAAAACCTAACAGGTTTTTGAAACCTGTTAGGTTTGAATAACAGCGATATGATTAAAATTGAAAAGATAACCGAAAACAAGAAGCAGTTCCTTGCGCTTTTGTTGCTGGCCGACGAGCAGGAGGATATGATTGACCGGTATTTGCAGCCCGGCGATATGTTTGCTTTGTACGACGACGGCCGGTTGAAAAGTGTGTGCGTTGTATTGCCGATAGACGGCGACAGCTGCGAGTTGAAAAACATAGCAACCTATCCTGAACATCAGGGCAAAGGTTATGGCCGGGCATTGATACAGTTTGTTTCCGACTATTATAAAACCGACTATAAAACAATGCTTGTGGGCACAGGCGAAACGCCGGCCATACTGTCGTTTTACGAAAGTTGCGGTTTCAGCATATCGCACAGGCTCAGGAATTTCTTTACCGACTATTACGATCATCCTATGTTCGAAGGCGATATACAACTTGTGGATATGATTTATCTAAAAAAGAATTTGCAGTAATTGCCGACGGATGTTTTTACTCTTTATTTGCCACTTTATACAAAAGAAACTTTTAATACATTTATATATGAAAAAAATCTTATTGTCATTGTGCGTAATGTGCTGTTTAACGACTTCTGCACAGGAAATCAAAGCAAAAAAAATAACGAATAGGGATTATACCGAGTATTTTACGGTGGATAAAAAGACATCGCAGAAACACGGACCGTATCTCCGCCTGAACAACGCGACGCCCGATACGCTAATGAAAGGTGCGTACGAAAACGGAGAGCGGGCAGGCGAATGGAGTTTTTACGATAAGCGGGGAAAGCTTTATTTCCAATATGATTATGGGAACAAAGCGGTGACCTACCTGTCGGATACAATAAAGGCTGTGGATAAATTCTATATCAAGACAGATTCGGTATTTGAGTACACAACTGTTGATCGTCCGCCACTCTATCTGAGCAATGAGGTTGATATTTTCCGTGCAATGACCAGCATAGGACTGCCCATGGCCATCCCTAATAAAAGCCTCAAAGGCAAAAGCATTGCCACTTTCGAAATTGATACGCAAGGGAATGTTGCTAATATTAAAATCAAGCAATCGCTCCATCGTGGATTTGACAAAAACATAGTGGAGGTCATTAGAAAACTCGACACGGGATGGTTGCCTGCCATAAAAGATGGCGCGCCTGTGGTGGCTGGTTATGTATTGGTAATAAATGTATTACCATCGGGCGAAGAGGTTCCGAAAATACAGGAACTGCCTTTTATGTTTGTAGTTACGTTGAATTATTACAGCGAAACGAGAGTAACGATTAACAGAGAAAACAATTCATTACCAAAACCGAGAGGTTTTTCCGGACGCTACTAAAATTTAAACCTGTCAGGTACCGTGATGATCTCCGGTAAAGCATTTTTTTCGTCTTAAACAAAAAAAAACTCATATTTTGTATTATTACCTCAATTATTGTTCGTAGTTTTGCGAACTACAAACATAAATATATAGTTACGAGGGAATAGTTACGAGTTACTGGATTTCAGGAAACAACTGATTAAATATTATTGCTTAAATTTTGGATCATGGAAAACGATAAAAATAAAGAATACAGCATTGACAACGAACAGCTTGCCCGGTTTGCCAAAGCCATGGGTCATCCTGCCCGAATTACCATTTTAAACTTTTTGGCGTCGTTGGACAGTTGCTATTTTGGCGATATACACAACGAACTGCCGATAGCCAAAGCAACAGTTTCGCAACATTTGAAAGAGCTCAAAGATGCCGGACTGATTCAGGGAGAAATAGAAACGCCAAAAGTAAAATACTGCATCAACCGCGAAAACTGGGAAAAAGCGCAGGCTTATTTCGAAACATTTTTTTCCTTGAAAAAAGAAAAAACAACTTGTTGCAGTTAAACATCTGACTTTCAAAAATCAAACATTTCAAACTAATATTAATATGAACATTCAAATTCTGGGTACAGGCTGCCCTAAGTGCAAAACACTTGAAAAGTTAACACGCGAAGTTGTGGCACAAAACAACATTACTGCTGAAATATCGAAAGTAGAAGATATTATGGAAATAATGAAATTCAATGTAATGTCAACTCCGGCATTGGTAGTAAATGGCAAAGTAGAAATAAAAGGACGCGTTCCGTCGGCTGATGAAATTAAACAAGTATTATCAAAATATTAATTTTAAAAACTTCATTTTATGAAACGAATCTTATTTCTCAGTTTAATGTTTACGTTTTTAATGAGTAGCCTATCGCTTGAAGCGCAAAACAAAAAAACTCAAAAGGTTGCAACTACTGTAAGCAACAAGATTGAGGTTTATTATTTTCATTATACCCGTAGGTGCATCACTTGCAATGCTGTGGAAACAGTTACTAAAGAAGCTATTGCCGAAATGTATCCTGCTCAGTTTAAAAAAGGTCAGATTACATTTAAATCAATAAATTTAGATGAGAAACAGAATGAAGCCATTGCCAGGAAATGTCAGGCTGAGGGTCAGGCTTTGCTTTTTATCACTAAGGGCAAGCGTATCGACCTTACTGACAAGGGCTTTATGTATGCCAAGAGCAGTCCTGACAAACTAAAAACTGAAGTTAAAAAGACGGTTGACGCTCTGTTATAATTTGGAAATGAGTTAATTTGAAAATGAGAAGAAAATAAGAAATGACAAGGAAAATCCAATCGTTGATAAATCATTTATTTTTGCAATTGAAATAGTTGAATTTTGTGATTTGCTTTACGAAAACAAAAAGTATGTAATTGGGCAGCAATTATTGAAAGCGGGAACATCAATAGGGGCAAATATCCGTGAAGCGCAAAATACTGAAAGTAAGGTTGATTTTATTCATAAAATGAAAATTGCTGCAAAAGAGGCAGACGAAACCGAGTATTGGTTATTGATCTGTAACAATTCAAATTCACACCCAACAAATCTTGATATAATAGAAAAAGTAAACGAATTGCTGAAAATCTTATCCAAAATAATCAGCTCGTCAAAATCATAACATTAGCACATTCTCAAATTAGCATATTCTCAAATTTTCAAATTAATTATATGGAGTTATTGCAAACAATTCTCGACAATTCACAATACTCGTTCGTTACAGCTATTATTTTGGGACTGATGACAGCCATAAGTCCTTGCCCGCTGGCAACTAATATTTCTGCTATCGGGTTTATTAGTCGCGATTTGAAAGATCAGAAACGTGTATTTATCAACGGTTTAGTATATACGCTTGGAAGAGCGATTAGTTATACCGGGCTTGCACTGATTATCTTTTTTGGAGCCAGCAAAATGAATGTTTCCATGTTATTTCAGGGTTGGGGCGAAAAGTTGCTGGGACCGGTTATGATCCTGATCGGACTTTTTATGCTCGATGTGATTAAACTTAATCTCCCCGGATTATCGGGGCTTACCGACAAAATTGGCGAGAAAAGCAAAGGCAGCTACTGGAGCACTTTATTGTTGGGAATGGCGTTCGCACTGGCATTTTGCCCCTATAGCGGCGTGTTGTATTTCGTAATGCTGATACCAATGACAGTTGCAAGTGCAAGCGGACTTTATCTGCCTGTATTATTTGCCATTGCTACTGCATTGCCCGTTATTCTTTTTGCATGGCTGCTGGCTTATGCAGTGGGCAATGTAGGGAAACTTTACAGCCGGATTAAAGTTTTTGAACTGTGGTTTCGCAGGGTAGTTTCGGTGATTTTCATCGTTGTAGGTGTTTATTATGTTTTAATATTCTTTGCCTCCTAACCCCCGAAGGGGAATAAGAAAGAAAATAGCCACATTTAGCTTTGTAAGTAGAATGTGGTTTTTTAAAAGTTTAATTGTTCGTTATATTGCGAACACAAATTAGTATTCAATGGAAAAAAATAAAAAAGTCAGGCTTATCCTTGCTGTAGCTACAGTATTGCCTGCTCTTGTTGTGTTGTATTATTTTTTGCAGCCGCTGATTGACTTGTTCACTTACGATTTATTGGGGCTGCATTCCGATTCGCATTTCGGAACTTCGGTAAATTTCTTCTTCTACGATACGATCAAGATTCTTATTTTGTTGTTTCTGATCAGTTCGCTGATGGGTGTGGTAAACGCTTATTTTCCCATCGACAGATTAAGAAATTACCTGACAACCCGAAAATTGTACGGTTTCCAATATGTTTTCGCAGCGTTTTTTGGTGCTATCACACCGTTTTGTTCCTGCTCCTCTATCCCGCTGTTTATCGGTTTTGTAAAAGGAGGAATTCCGCTGGGTGTTACTTTTGCTTTTCTTATCACATCGCCGTTGGTGAATGAAGTAGCAGTCGCCATGTTTCTGGGACTTTTCGGGGTTAAAGCTACGCTTATTTATGCCGGAGGTGGAATTGTAATGGGTATCATAGGTGGAGCTGTTTTGGGTAAAATGAAGCTGGAACGCTACCTTAGCCCGTGGGTGAGAGAATTACAAGCCAATTCGGAAAAAGAATCGGAACAATGGGAAGATGAGAAAACTCCTTTTATCGACCGCTTGCCGGCAATTATTCGCGAAGGTTGGGATATTGTAAGTAAAGTGCTTATTTATGTAGTGATAGGTATCGGCATTGGGGCGGCTATGCACGGATATGTGCCCGAAAACTTCTTTGCTAAATACCTTTCTACTGATAGATGGTATGCCATGCCGTTGGCTGTTCTTGCCGGAGTACCCATGTATGCCAATGCAGCCGGAATCATCCCGGTTATTCAGGTATTTGTGGCCAAAGGTGTTCCGCTGGGGACTGCCATTGCGTTTATGATGGGTGTGGTTGGACTTTCGTTGCCCGAAGCTACCTTGCTTAAAAAAGTAATGACCTGGAAACTAATCGGAATCTTTTTCGGAACAATTACATTTTTCATAATTGTACTTGGCTATTTGTTTAATTTTATACTATAAGATTTATGGAAACAAAATAAAAAACGCCGTGCTTGTGTGGAACAAGCGAATACAATGTGGTTAGTTGCTCAGGCGCTTCGGACTTAGGACAATTGTCGGATGCGATAGCACGCAAACTGCGCGATAACAAAGTCCGTAAAATGAATTGTCTAACGTTGATTGCCATTGATGATCGGCCATTGATTGATGCTTTTATGAAAGCAAACGTGCTGGCAATTGATGGTTGTCCGAAAGATTGCGCTAAGAAAATTCTGGAAAAGGCCGGAATTAAATATTTCAATCATTTACGTTTGACGGATTTGGGTTACGAAAAGGTAAAGACTCCGGTAACGGAAAGCGTAATGAATGATGTGTATGCTAAAGCTGAGGTTATCTGCTAAGCAAAGCCACATTCTATCAAAAAAAAAGTCATTAAGCGATCTTGCTTAATGACTTTTTCCTGACTTCCGCGCAAAGGATGTTAAATTGCATTCTTCAACGTGTAAA
>JAYFRI010000117.1:0-19801 GCA_034926015.1 Paludibacter sp.
TGGCAGGGTCAGTTAGCTGGGAGATTTTCAAGAACTTCAAAGCCAAAGCCGAAGTTGGTTACGACGATTACAGCAACAAGAACAATCGTTTTTATGGGATGACAACTTATTATATCAAAAATGTACCATCCTCTACCAATCAGAATCATCCGGCAGTAATACTTACCAATACTGACCGTTCTACTATTCGTAGTACCAATACAATCAATTATGATTTCAAAAAGTTGTTGAGTGAGGATCATAACCTCAATATGATGGTGGGACATGAGTACATTTGGCAACAATCAGGAGCATTGACAACTACTGTACATGGATTGCCTACAGGATTTGATTCTCAAACATCATTCAACCTTACAACACAGGGTTTTGCTAACTCAATCAGTAATTTCTACGATCCGGATGATAAATTACTTTCTTTCTTTGGACGTGCCAACTACGATTACAAAAGTAAGTATTTGTTGAGCGCTACTTTCCGTGCCGATGGTTCAAGTAAATTTTCGGCAGGCAACAAGTGGGGATATTTCCCATCGGCTGCAGCTGCATGGCGTGTTTCGGGCGAAGATTTTATGGCCGACAGCAAAAACTGGCTCGACGATTTGAAATTGCGCTTAAGCTATGGTACTGCCGGTAACAATAATATACCTTCAGGACAAATGACACAGTCATTTGAATCTAAAACGACTACATGGATCAATGGTTTCGGAAGTTATTGGTCGGCTTCGAAAATTATGGCTAACCCTGATTTGAAATGGGAAACCACTGTTACTCGTAATGCTGGTATCGATTTCAGTCTTTTTAACAGTAAATTAAATGGTAGTATCGAAGGATACTGGAATTCTACAGTCGATTTGTTGATTAACTTCCCGATCCCCGGAACAGGATATGATTCGCAATACCGCAATATGGGCGAAACACGTAACCGTGGTGTCGAATTGTCGCTCAACTGGGTGGCCATCAATAAGAAAAATTTCGGTTTGAATTTTAGTGGAAATATTGGGTTTAATCATAATAAAATCATTTCATTGGGTCTGATGGACGACTTTGGAGCTTCAAGTGGTTGGGCGTCGACTGAAATTGGCGTTGATTACTGGATTGCAACCGGTGGTTCGGTGGGTCAGATGTATGGTTATGTTTCGGACGGCCGTTACGAAGTGTCTGACTTTAAAGAATACAATGCCACAACCAAAAAATGGATTTTGAATGATGGAGTAGCAGATGCTTCGGGTGTGGTTGGTGCTTTACGTCCTGGTGCGATGAAACTTAAAAACCTTACAGAAGGTGATAATATTGTAAATGTCGACGACCGTAAAATTATTGGCGATGCTAATCCTTTACACACAGGTGGATTTACAATGAACGGACGTGTGTACGGTTTCGATTTAAGCGCCAATTTCAACTGGAGCTTTGGCAACGATATTTACAATGCCAATAAAGTAGAATATACCTCGACAAGTAAATATCAGTACCGTAACATGATTACCGAAATGGAATCGGGTAAACGCTGGACCAACCTCAATGCTAATGGTACACTCAGCAACGATCCTGCAGAATTAGCTGCTCTGAATGCCAATACTACTATGTGGTCGCCAAATATGGATCGTTATGTATTTTCCGATTGGGCCGTTGAAGATGGGTCATTCCTTCGTTTGAATACACTTTCATTAGGATATACTTTGCCTAAAAGCGTACTTAATGCTATGAAAATATCGAATCTGAGGATTTATGCTACCGGATACAATGTGTTTATATTGACAAATTACAGTGGATTCGATCCTGAAGTATCGACACGCCGTCAGACTGCACTCACTCCCGGAGTAGATTATTCGGCTTATCCTAAAAGCCGTCAGTTTGTGTTAGGTCTCAATTTAAGTTTTTAATTAATAAAGTATAGTAAGATGAAAAATATATTATTTAAATCTTTATTCGTGTTGACATTGGCAGGGCTGATAAGCGCTTGCAGCGATGTGATAGAGGCACCTACAAAATCGTCGTTGGATGAAAATGTAATTTTTTCAACACCGGTTTTGGCCGAAGGTGCTGTCATGGGAATTCACCAGTCTTTTTCTGAAACAAATTCATACCG
The DNA here is from genome assembly GCA_034926015.1 of Paludibacter sp. Taxonomy (GTDB): domain Bacteria; phylum Bacteroidota; class Bacteroidia; order Bacteroidales; family Paludibacteraceae; genus Paludibacter. The sequence continues at coordinate 2,084 of JAYFRI010000117.1, forward strand.
TGGTCGTTTTATTCCGTTCTATGGCTTAAATACCGACCTTGAATGGTGGAATTCGTCAGAAAACACTACCGACGACAGAGCGCTGCTTATGGGATATAACCCTATAGCAGGAAGTACGCAAATGAATACTGAAAACAATGCCTGGGCTAAAATGTACGAAGGCATCGAACGTGCCAATATCTGCATCCGTGGATTGCGCGCTTATGGCGATGTTGAAAACAACAAGGAATTGGCTCAGCTGCTTGGCGAAGCGCTCACCCTGCGTGCTTTTATTTATGTTGATCTTATGAAAGCATGGGGCGATGTGCCTGCACGTTTCGAACCATTGACTACCGAAACGCTTTATCTTCCAAAATCGGACAGAGATGTGATTTATAAACAAATCATTGCCGATCTTGAAGAGGCAGCCACGCTTGTAGCATGGCCAAAAGAGAATGCAGCCACTCAATCCACCGAACGTGTGAATAAAGCGTTTGTAAAAGGTTTTCTGGCTCGTACCTGTCTTTATGCAGCCGGCTACTCTCAGCGTGCTGATGGATCTATCCGTCGTAGCAACGATCCGGAATTGGCTGTAGATAAAATGTACAAAAAGGCAAAAGACGCTTGTTTGGATGTTATTAACAGCAAAACAAGTACACTGGGTAGTTTCGAACAGAATTTTAAAAATCTTTGTCAGGATAAAACAACAACCGGTCTTGAATCGCTTTACGAATTGCCATTTTCCGATGGTCGTGGTCGTGTTCTTTATACATTTGGTGTAAAACACAAAACTGTAGATAAATATACGATGCAGGCTCAGGGTGGTGCCAACGGACCATTGCCTACTTTGTTTTACGATTATGATAAGGATGATATTCGTCGTGATATTACCTGTGTGCCCTATTACTGGGACGGAGGTGTGAAAGTGAATGAAACACAGGCAAGTGGTGGATACCAGGTGCCCAACAAACTTTCTCAATGGTATTTTGGTAAACTCCGTTACGAATGGATGAGCCGTGTTGTAACTTCGACCAACGATGACGGTGTGAACTGGCAGGTAATGCGCCTTGCCGATGTGTACCTGATGGCTGCTGAAGCGATCAACGAACTGGAAGGTCCCGGTGCTGCTGCTCCTTATCTGAAGGCTATTCGCGAACGTGCTTTCCCCGGTAATCAGGCAAAAGTGGAAGCCTATATGGCCTCGGTTACTGCAAGTAAAGATGCTTTCTTCAAAGCTATTGTTGACGAACGTGCTTTTGAATTTGCAGGTGAAATGCTTCGTAAAGCCGACCTTATTCGCTGGAACTTACTTTCAGCTAAGCTGACAGAAGCTAAAAATAACCTTGCTGCATTGGCCAACCGTACCGGAAAATATGCAGGATATCCTGATAAAATATATTACAAAACGGCAGCCGATGGCGAAAGTCTTGTGATCTACGGATTAGAAAAAGGACATACTGATGCCGAAGGAGCTGCATTGGGTTATACTTCGAGCAAAGGCTGGTTTGTAAGCGATGGTGTAAATACGATGAATGATGCGAAAGTCAATTCGCTTTATCTTCGTAATCCAGACGAAAGACAGTTTTGGCCTATCTGGCAGGTGTTTATCGACTCAAGCAACGGAACACTTAAAAATGATTACGGTTATTAATTTACGTTTAATAAAATTGAAAGAATTATGAATAATATAATCAAAAAGTCAATCTATGTTTCCTTTCTTTCTCTGGCTGTTGTTCTGTCGTCGTGCGATGAACGTCTGGAAGAAGTAACTACACTTGTGACCGACAGGCTGTTCTCGGCCACCGATGTTGAAGCCAGTGTGGTTAACAAAACGCAGGTGATTTTAAAATGGGATAAAAATCAGAACGCTCAGAGTTATACAATCGAAGTTTTCGAAAACGATTCGCTGACTTTTGCCGGAACGCCTGTGATGGTAATCAATGATATTACCAACGCCGATATTCCTTACACAATCGCTACCGGTTTGGTGGGGCAAACTCAGTATTCTGCCCGTATCAAAACAATAGGCGAAGGTATAGCCGATTCGAAATGGAAAGGAATTTATTTCAGAACAGCTGCCGAGCAAATTATGCAGCCGGTGAATGCCGAAACTGTAACCGCAAGCACTGCGGTGATTAAATGGACACCCGGCGAAACAGCTACCCGCGTAGTTGCCATCAATGGAACCAATCAGGTAAGTCAGAATGTAACAGCTGCCGAAATAGCAGCTGGTTCGATGGTGCTTGCCGGATTGGCTGAGGACACAAAATACACTGTGCGTCTGCTCAAGGATGATAAAGTGCGTGGAAGTGGAAGCTTCGAAACCCTGATGGATTTGAATGCTGCCGGGACAGTGGTAGTAAATACAGGGGATGATTTACTTGCCGCTATACAAGGCGCTGCATCGGGGACTCGTATTGTAATTAATGCATCAGCTGCCGGCGATGAATTTTTGTTGGGAGGTCAGACCATTGATATTGATAAAGCAATTTCTATTCGTGGCTACCGTCAAAGTAAAATGCCTGTAGTACACGCCATGTTCCGTGCTACAAGTGCCAACACATCTTTGTATATCCGTTCAATCGTATTGGATGGCTTAAGCGAAGGCGTTTACCGCGATCACCTTTTGCAACTTACCGTGTCGAACATCGAAACCGGACCGTTTGTTTTCAAAGACTGCGTCATTCGTAACTACAACAAATCTCTGTTGGCCGGTGCCAGTGGCATTGTGACAGCTGTAAAAGAATTCAGCATCGAAAACTCGAAGGTGTCGAATATCCTTACCAATAGTGCCGACTGTATTGATGTGCGTTCGGGAGTTGTCGAAAAACTGAATCTTATCAATTCTATCTTTAGTAACTGTGCACCTGCCCGTGATTTTATCCGTTTGGATGATGCTTCGGCTGGATTTACGGGTAAAACGTCTGTGGTAAATGTGATTCGTTGTACATTCAATGCAGTAAGCAATGACGCTGCCAGAAGAATATTGTATATTCGATATGGAGGTAGCACTGCACCGCTGAACAGTACCACTTTTAATAATAATGTGATAGCGAATACAGCGGGTTACTACACTAATCAGCCTGCTACAGTGTTTACAAAGAGCAAGAACAATTACTATAAAGCTACCGGCTTTACAGTGAATCTAACCGTAAATGCTCAGGTGGATGTGGCAGGTAATTTTACCGAACTGAATCCTGGTTTTGTAGATGAAACAGGTGGTAACTTTACAATAACCAATAAAACATTGCTCGACAATGGTGTTGGAGCTTCTATAAGTTGGTGAATGTATCATTTATAAATTCAAAGCGAAAAGGCCGTTTGTCCTTTTCGCTTTTTTTAATGAAAGTAAACTGATGCTGAATTTAAAAAGATGTATAATTGCTCTGCCATGCAGAAGAAGCATTCGATAATTTTTTTAATAAACAGAAGTCAGTATTTTTGATGACAAAACAAACAGATCGGATGCTCTGTTTTAATCAAATCCATTTCAATAGAAAATATCCTGATCATTTAAAAACACAAACATATTCTTTTATGGCAAATATCAAATCTATTGCAACCCTTCTTATTTTCTTATTAGCCTTTCAGTTCAATACCGGCATTTTTGCCGCCAATACCAACAGCATGGAGCAACTTGCCTTTCCTGGTGCCGAAGGTGGTGGAGCCTACAGCACTGGTGGGAGAGGAGGACAGGTGATTTATGTTACTTCGCTCGAAGATGAAGACAGTATTCCGGGTACCCTTCGCTGGGCGTTGAAGCAGAAAAGTCCGAAAACAATCCTTTTTAAAGTGGCGGGTGTTATCGACTTAAAATCGGAACTTAAAATAACAAAGGACAACGTTACAATCGCAGGACAATCGGCTCCTGGCGATGGAATCTGTATCAAAGGTTTTCCTGTTTTTATAAGTGCCGACAATGTTATAATCCGGTTTCTGAGATTCCGTATGGGCGATCAGAACAAGATTCAGGACGACGCCTTCAAGGCCAATAAACGTAAAAATGTGATTATCGATCATTGTTCGATGAGCTGGAGCACCGACGAGTGTGCCTCTTTTTACGACAACGAAAACTTTACACTTCAGTGGAGCATCATTTCCGAAAGCCTGCGAAATTCGGTACACAAAAAAGGCTCACATGGATACGGAGGCATTTGGGGTGGTAAAATGGCATCCTTTCATCACAATCTGCTGGCACATCACGACAGTCGCAATCCACGTTTTTGCGGTAGCCGCTACAGCAATCAGCCCGAACAGGAAAAAGTGGATTTCCGCAATAATGTGATTTACAATTGGGGAAGCAACAGCGGCTATGCAGGCGAAGGTGGCTCTTATAATATCGTAAATAACTATTACAAGCCGGGTCCGCTTACCCTCGAAAATGGTGGAAAGGCATCCCGACGGATTTTCTCGCCCAATTCGGACGAAGGAGCCAATGCACAGGCCAAAGGCGTTTGGGGTAAGTTCTTTCTGAAAGGAAACGTGATGGAAGGCAACAAAGAAGTTACTAAAAATAACATCAACGGCTTTCATGTCCGGTTGGAGGAAGGCGAAACCACTCAGGCCAATGACCTGTTGTCGGCAAAGGAATTTAATTTTTTCAGGTTCAAATGTCAATCGGCGTCCAAAGCCTATACAGCAGTGTTGGCCAATGCAGGAGCAAGCCTGAAACGCGACACGGTGGATCGTCGTGTTATTCGCGAAGTGACAACCGGCACATTTACTTTCAATGGGTCGAATGGCAGTAAGCTTGGCATTATCGATTCGCAATCGGATGTGGGTGGATGGCCTGTGTATGCTTTCAGTGCTTCGCAGGTACCTACCGATAACGACAACGACGGAATGCCCGACAGTTGGGAAGATAAAAATAAACTTGATAAAAATAACGGAGCCGATGGCGCTCAGTACAGTTTAAGCAAAGCCTATACTAATGTGGAAATGTACCTGAACTCATTGGTGCAGCATCTGTATTGAGTTTCGGGTTTTGAGTTTCGGGTTTGTAAACGCTTCAACAATTCAACAGTTGAACGCTTCAACAATTGATAGCGTCTGTTCGATAAACTGTGTCAAAAGAGGAAAAGCAATAATTAAAAATTCAAAGCCTTCAAAAGGCATAAAAGTAACGATTTAGTATAGAAATATAGATAAATATTGCATTTCAAAATATTAAACCCTTCTATAGTTCGTATTTATTATTCAAAATCTTTAAAATATAAAATTAGTCAGTTATTCCACTGAAACATTTCATATTTATAACTAAATTTGCGCTCCTGAAAACAATAAAACTAAAATAATTGACATTATGACTAAAATTCGTGCTGCCATCGTTGGGTATGGCAATATAGGGAAATCGGTTCTCGAAGCCTTGCAGGCAGCTCCCGATTTCGAAGTAGCCGGCGTTGTACGTCGCGTATCGTCAGTAGGAAACAATCCTGCCGAACTGAACAATATCCCGGTGGTGGACGATATTAAGAAACTCGCTAAGGTAGATGTAGCCATTCTTTGCTCGCCAACCCGCAGCATACCTGCACAAGCCAAAGAAATTCTTGCACTTGGCATCAATACTGTGGATAGCTACGATATTCATGGTGGCATTTGGGAACTCCGTCAGGGACTTGAGCCCATCGCACAGGCCAATAACACTGTTGCCATTATTTCGGCAGGTTGGGATCCGGGAAGCGACTCTGTTGTACGCGCTTTGCTTCAGGCAGTTGCTCCTAAGGGAATTACTTACACCAATTTCGGACCCGGAATGAGCATGGGTCACACTGTAGCTGTAAAAGCCATTGAAGGGGTAAAAAAAGCACTTTCGATGACAATTCCACTGGGCACAGGCATTCATCGCCGCATGGTGTACATCGAACTGAAAGACGGTTACAAATTCGAAAATGTAGCGGCTGCTATTAAAGCCGACGAATATTTTGCTCACGACGAAACACATGTTTTTCAGGTGGAAGATGTGGATAATCTTGTAGATATGGGGCATGGTGTGAATCTTGTTCGCAAAGGTGTTTCGGGCACCACTTACAATCAGCTTTTCGAATTCAATATGAAAATCAACAATCCTGCGCTTACTGCTCATATTCTGGTTGACTGCGCTCGTGCTACCAAACGCACAGCTCCGGGAGCTTATACAATGATTGAAATTCCGATGATCAATCTGCTTTACGGCGAAAAAGAATCGCTTATCCGCAGTCTCGTTTAATATATTAATGCGAATCAGGAGCTGAAAAATAGTCAGTAAAAGCAGTACTAAAAAAATTGACGCTGAGTCAGAGCTTACGCAAAGCTTGCAGTCAGCCGAACTTATGTTTTAACCATTAAAAAAGCCTTCCGATGAAAGTCGGAAGGCTTTTTTTTCTCTAAGTTGTCATTCCGCATCGTGTAAACGGTATTTGCTTGAATAGTTTATTGAATAGACCCAGCTCCGACCGATGCTGAATCGCTCCCGACCGGTTTTTAGTCGGTAATTATCGTCTTCGCATCGGTCACGACCGATGCTGAGTCGCTCCCGACCGTCTTTCAGTCGGTAATTATCGGTTTTTGGTCGGTCCCGACCGGTTGGCAACCCCTCGCGATCGGTTTTGCATCGCTCCGGATCGTCTTTTTGTCGGTCGCGACCGGCATTGACACGCTCGCGACCGGTTGTTAGTCGGTAATTATCGATTTACATCGGTCACGATCGATGTAAACCGCTCCCGACCGATGTTGAGACGGTCGGGAGTGGCAACAGATCACTTTTGATCAGCCGTTTAAGCTTTTGCCCCCCGTCCCACAGTATATCTTCATTTAATGTAAGAGCTTCGCGAAAGTCTGAGGTGAACCAGCGGTCATGACCGAAGGGAATAATAATTCATTTGCTTATTAATGATTTTGCAAGTTTAACAAATACTTTTAAATATGCAAGTGTAATTTAGCGGATGAAAGAAATTACTATAATACAGAAGGGTGGGATTACAAAAAATCCCAGCCGAAGGTTCGAAATTTGGCTTATATTCGGAAAGAGAGGAAGGCAGTCTGAGCTAATTAGTTATTTAGAGAACAGCTGCGGTAGGACGGGGGGAAAATATCTAACCCAACTTCATGATTCTGAAGTTGGGTTAGAAAGATGTTTTTTAAACTTTAGTTATCAGGTTTAGAAGAGCTTATCGAAATTTATTGTTTCGAAATTTTCTTTACAATAATTCCGTCTGTTGTTGTGATTTTAATTGAATAAACTCCGTTGTTGACATCTGAAATATCCATACTTGTTTTGTTACCGGTTGCATTCACGTTCTTGATAAACTGTCCCTGCAAATTAAACAACTCGATTTTAGCTTTCGAAACTCCTTCAATTACGATGTTGTCTTTTGCCGGATTCGGGTAAATTTTAATGTCCTTATCCGAAATTATGTTTATACCACCAGTAGTAGTGACATTATATATGTCGGACATTGATATACAACCATCTTCGCTGGAAACACCCACCTGATAAGAACCTGGCGCAGTTGCAGAATAGGTTTGTGAAGTTGCTTCGGAAATAGGATTGCCATTATAATACCACTGATTATTAGATGTAGCACTTGAGGTTAATTCAGCACCGTTTTGACTGATTGTTGGTTTGGTAGGCCCTGAAAATACCTGTATTTCGTACCATGCCACCCATGAGTTTGATTCGGTGGTATTGATCATTACTCCCTGAACATCTGACAAAGCAGGATTAAAAATCACGTCCAAAACCTGATGCTCAGTGGTATTATCAGATATTGTTTTCACAAGTGTCCAGTTTACCATATCGGAAGAGACTTTTATTTCATGGACAGTATTGCCAGGAATTGCCTGATTGACATATAGCTTCAAATTATTGATTGTAAATTTGTTTTGCAGGTCTATTTTAATCCAGCCGGTAAAGTCCGGTGCACACCATTGTGTTGTCAAATTACCATCAACCGCCCGGGATGGAATTTCAACTGATGTTGATTCACTTGCTGTGACGGGCTTATTTAATGCCACATTAGTACATGGATCCTGAGCAGAGACAGAACCAAAACAGCTGCCAATGATGGCTGAGAGTATAATAAAGTAGTATAGATTTTTCATTTGCTTTTTTAATTTTAATGCTCCAGTCCCGGGAGCTGTTTATGATATAAGTAAAGCGTGGGACTAAATTGTAATTGTTTTATCCTTTCAAGTAATTATTCAGAATAAAACAATAAATGTTTACGCTTTCCACTTTGTTTCTTTCCAGTCAATGCTCTGTTGTCACTCAGGTTACAAGCCTCACTTTTGTAATTTTTATTCTTTTTCGGAGTTAAAAAACACAGAATCTATTACTTTGTCAATAGATACTTTTTTTGTTATTTTATCTTTGAATGTGTGAACTACAAGATTGTAAAGGTCATGCAAATGTAAAGAGAATATAAAATAACCATGTTTCAAATTTACAAAATTGATATCCCAAATTTACAAATTTATGGCTCTGGAATGCTGAATACTGCTACCGAGGATTGTTTAATAGCTGGAATTTTGTCAAAACTTAAGTTCTGAACATTTGAGATAGTATCCCCGTTCCATAGGATCTCTTTATTCAGTCTCCATAATTTCGCAGGCATCTGAGGTGAACCAGCGATCATGACCGAAGGGAATAAATGTAATCGCCTCGTAATCTATCATAAGTATTTGTAATCCGAAATACTTCCCCCAAAAATAGTCTTTACTTCTTCCGTTTAAACAGATAAGGCATATAATGCTCTGCTGTTTCAATCGGGTGTACAAGAGGCATAAAAGGTCCGGAAAAACGCATTACAATACGGATTCTTTCGCGCATTGCAGATTGATAACAATGCACTTTGCATTTGGTACACGCAGGTTTATCGTCGCCAAACTTGCAGCCATCGAGCCGTTTGTGCGCATAAGTCAGTAAACTACTGCATTCGCCACATAGGCCGCGCGATTGTTTATGTCTCAGAAAGCAGTAAATACGCACCATTTGTGCTACAGTACGCTTTTCTTTCTCAATATTTGCCATTCAATTAAAAAATAAGAGTTCTACGGGATTTTCCTTAGCCTCCGCACCCAAACACATCCATAGCCTGCACCCAAAGTGTACGATATTCGGTACTCAAGCTAAGCTGATAGAGTTAGTGGTTCGGTTTGGGCGGCTGAACAGCTTATGCTGTTACAGAATAAGGCTGTCTCAAAAAACTTTTTCAGGTCAGCCTCTTATTTTCTGTTCGAAATAAGTTTTATAATGTATAGCATAGTAATGGCTACCAGCAAGGCTACGGCGAGTATAATGATTTCCTTGACGCCGAAGCTGCCAGAATTTTTCCATAAGACAAGAGCGCCGATTGGAATACCGGCTAAGATATAGAGCCAACTTAGCTTTTCAGCTTTTTTGTCGAAATACTTCATTTTTAATTGGTTTAATCTGTTGTGATGAGATATTATTTCTTAAGGTTTTACTGAAAAAACTATATTTCGCTTACCCGTATTTTTTTTGTTTTAAGTTTGCTGTTGTTTGTCAAAAAAATGCAGTCATTCGCCTTTTGTGCATTGATGCCCACAAAAGCACAGTCCTGTTTGATTTCGATAATGCCCAGTTCGTCGGGTTTAAGCTGTGCCTGTTTCATAAACAAGCCGGCAATATCACTTTTCGAAATCTTATCCCTGCGTCCGCCCGAGATGTAAAGCGTTTTCCATTTCGATAGCGCAGGGAGCGGAGCGGGCTGAATTACTTCAATCGCAGGTTTTCCTACAAAGTCGGGCAATTTTTCATTTTTATAAGCCAAAATATAAGCTGTTCCGTCGCTTTTCATGCGGGCAGTGCGTCCGTTGCGGTGCGTAAATTCCTGTTCTCGCAATGGTAACTGATAATGCAGGATAAATTTAATTGCAGGAATATCAAGTCCGCGTGACGCCAGATCGGTGGCCACAATGACTTGATGTGTGCCATTTCTGAATTTCACAAGGGTGCGTTCGCGGTCAATTTGTTCCATGTCGCCATGAAAACAACCGTGATTGATGTTGGCAGCATTCAGAAAATCGCTGACGCGCTGAATGGAGTCTTTGAAGTTACAGAAAATAATTCCCGGCTGGTTGCCAATATAACACAAGGCATCCACAAGCGTTTCGAGTTTATCTTTCGATGGCGAGAGTATGGTTTTTATGGTGAGCTGAGTGATGGCTTCGTGCAGATAATCAATGTATTTTGGCTGTTTCAGTTGCACAAAATCAGGAATAGTAAGGGCCTTGGTGGCCGAAGTAAGCACCTTTCTTTCTACATTTGGCAATGCAGCGACTATCGCTGTCATTTCGGCTTCGAAGCCAACTTCGAGCGATTTGTCGAATTCATCGAGTACGAGTGTTTTTATAAATTCGGTAGAAAACCTTTCTTTCCGTAAATGATCGGCCACCCTGCCGGGAGTACCGATTAAGATGGAAGGTCGGTGTTTCAGGTCAATTTTATCCTGAGCGCCTGCACGTCCTCCGTACACGGCATTTGTTTTAAAACCCGATCCCATTTGACGAATCACTTGTTCTAACTGAAGCGCCAGTTCGCGCGAAGGAACAATGATAAGTGCCTGTATTTCGTTGCAGGTAGTGCTTAAACTTTCGATAAGCGGGAGTAAAAATGCAACTGTTTTTCCCGTTCCGGTAGGCGAAAGCAACACTACTTCGTTGTGCGAAGTAAGAACTTCCAGCGCCTCTTTCTGCATTGGATTCAGTGTTTCAATGCCTAATTTTTCGAGTATATTATTTTGATTCATACTGCAAAGGTACTACAATCTGAACTAAATCAACTCATATGTAATGATAAGTGACCGGTTGAATAGCTAAAATTGTCTTTCAGTTCTTATTCAGCGCATCGGTACTTTTTATCAATTCTTCTTTCTTTCCCGCATCCATGCCAAAAAGAATGAGGTTTCGGCGGTGGTGAGTATTTCGGCAAGGGTTTGATAAACGGAACCAATTTCTTCTGCTTGTTCCATAAGTTTCATTGCTTTTTCCCGCTTATCGGCCGATACAAAATTGTTGATGTCCAGAAGTCCGGTGGCGATGTAGGAGCTCAGATGCGAACAAATAGTGGAAACTGCAAGCCCGCGTTCCTCAGCAATTTCATCAATTATTTTTCCGGCATTGTACATTTCGAGTGTGATGCGGTTGGATTCTCCTTTTGGCTTTTTCTCTTTCCTTTCGCGCTTTTTTTCTACTATTTCATTCATCTGCGAAGTCAGGTTGTTTTCGGTGCAATAGCGCTGAATGACAGATAGAAATTGCTGTCCGTATTTTTCCACCTTAGCCGGGCCAAAACCATTTATTTTCAACAAATCTTTTTCGTTGAGTGGCAGATAATCGGCCATTTCTATCAGTGTTTTACTTCCGGCCACCAGATAAATAGGTAAATCGGCAGGTTCGCATAACTTATTGCGAAGCGCGAGTAATTCGAAATATAATTTTGGATGGAGCGACGACACTGTTTTTGTTGCTCCGGTTTTAGCATAACTATTCACAGAAAAATCGGGCAACAGAAAGGTGTTTTTCAAAACAAAATACCCTTCCACATCAAAAGGATATGTCAACCCTTTCAATACATGTTGTTTTTGGGCAATATATCCAAAAAGAATGCTCAGCTGATCGTTATAGTCTCTTGCATTTTCGCGGCTGTCGGTGGTTGCCGGCGATTGTCTGAGTGTTTCGAGCAATATAGTTGTTTTTTCGTTGAAAAATAAAGCAGCAGCATTCAGTCTTTCTGACAGAAAATCTTCGTTTACCGGATTGTTCAACAATATTTTTTGGAGTTGATGCTGAAATTTATCGGCCACTTCCTGAATGTTTTGCGTTTGTTTCAGCACTTCATTCAGGTAGGGCATTGTTTCGTCGTTGAATGAGCTGGCTACGGTTTCAACGTCCCGTTTCAGGCGCGAAATGTGACCAATGCCTGTGCGGAAATCGAAAAGCTGCTGCAGGATGAAGGACCTGAACTGGTTGCGCGATTCGTTGAGCTGATATTCAAGTTCCTCAATCGGAATTTTATTGCGTTCGTGTTCTACAATCTGCTTGTCGTTTTCGATGCTGTAAGGATTAATTCTACTCAATAATACCATTCCTTCGAGTGATCGGCAGCGACTCAGGGCCACATACACCTGCCCCGAAGCGAAAGCATCGCCGGCATCAATTATTGCTTTGTCGAAGGTAAGTCCCTGACTTTTGTGAATGGTAATGGCCCATGCCAGGCGCAGTGGAAACTGAGAAAAAGTACCGAGGGTTTCTTCTTCAATTTGTTTGGTGGCCGGGTTGGTAGAGTAGCGGATGTTCTCCCATAGCATTTTCCCCAATTCTATTTCCGTTTTATCTTCGGGGCATTTGATTGTTATTGTGTGATCATTAAAGGAGGTGATCATCCCTATTTTGCCATTAAAAAAACGGCGCGGGGTTTCACTGTCGTTCTTAATGAACATCACCTTTGCTCCCACCTTTAGCACAAGTTTTTTATCGGTGGGATAGCTCTTTTCCGGGAAATCACCTTTTATATCGGCTTCGAAACTATGGCTTTTCCCTTCGAGTTGCGCCAGCTCTTCAGCATTCATCCTTTCGGCCTTGTAATTATGCGTTGTGAGGGTGATGTAAGTATCGTCTTTGGGCGGAACAAACATAGGCTGATAGCGACTTTGGAGCAATTGTAGTCCGGCGCCCGAGAGGCAGTTGTTCCGGACTTCGTTCAGCACGCGGATAAAATCGGCATTTGTCTGACGGAAAATCTTGTCAAGTTCAATATAAACAGGTTGCTGTTGCGCGATGACCTGACTGTGAAAAAAATAAGGGCTTTTGTAATAAGGCGATAACAGTCGCCATTCTTCTTCGATGGTTACGGGCGAAAGCTGAAACATATCGCCAATAAAAATAACCTGCACGCCTCCGAATGCTTCATTGTGTCGGTACCTGAAATGTCGAAGAATTGTATCCACAGCATCCAATACATCGGCACGAACCATGCTTATCTCGTCAATCACAAGCAATTCCAGTTCCTGTATCACTTTGCGTCGTTGGCCCTGCATTTTTGTTTTTTCTATCAGTTCTTTACGCCCTTCTACAGTAGGAATAAAAGGTGTGAAAGGCAGTTGGAAAAACGAATGCATAGTAGTGCCACCTGCATTGATGGCAGCCACTCCGGTGGGCGCCACTATGGCCATTTGCTTTTTTGTTTCTTTCTTTAGCTTATGCAAAAAGGTAGTTTTTCCTGTTCCGGCTTTCCCGGTAAGGAAGATACTGCGATTGGTGGAAAGTGCAAATTCGCGCGCCAGATGATAGTAAGGTGATAAATCGTTCATGGGACAACAGATGAATACAAAGATTAGAAATAAATTTTGGAATAAGCAAAATTCCAACTCAAATTTTTATAAAAAAAAGAACGGCAGGAAATGTTTTTCCTACCGTTCCCTTACTATAAAATAAAATTTATTGCATTTTAAATCACCAACGAAGGTGCTGAATAGGTGCGAGCAGCTAATTCGCTGTCGATAAGGTAAAGCCCTCTTGGATCAGTTCCAAATAATTCGAAACGTTTGCAAAGTTCGTCGACATTCTTTTCTTCTTCGCCCTGTTCTTTTACAAACCAATCGAGGAATTGCATGGTTTTGAAGTCTTTGAGTTCGTAAGCAGCACCGTAAATGTCGTTGATGGATTTGCTTATAAATAATTCGTGTTGATAAGCTTCATCCAATGCCTGTTTGAAATTAGTGAATTCAATACCTGGCTTTGCGATGGTATCGAGTACTACTTTTTCGCCATTGTTTTGAAGGTATTTAACGAATAGCATGGCGTGCGCATATTCTTCCTGTGTCTGAATTCCAAACCAGTTTCCAAATCCATTTAAACTATTATCGTAATAATAGTTCGACATGTCGAGATAAAGAAACGACGAGTAAAATTCTCTGTTTATCTGACTGTTTAGTAAGTCAACAATTTTTTTGTCTAACATAAGTTTAGTATTTTTTCGGGTGAATAATAAACGATATTTTTTGTTTGAGTAAATCAATTATATTCTTTCTATTTTAGCGCCAAGCGAGTTCAGGCGTTTGTCAATTTCCTGATAACCACGGTCGATTTGATCGATGTTATGGATGGTGCTAACTCCTTCGGCAGCCATGGCGGCTATCAAAAGTGCAATTCCTGCTCGAATATCGGGCGAACTCATGGTGGCAGCACGCAAATGAAGCTGATCGCCCAATCCGATGACTGTGGCGCGATGCGGATCGCAAAGAATAATCTGAGCGCCCATGTCTATGAGTTTATCCACAAAAAACAAGCGACTTTCGAACATTTTTTGATGAATAAGTATGCTGCCTTTCGCTTTGGCGGCTACTACCAGAAAAACGCTGAGCAAGTCGGGGGTAAGTCCCGGCCAGGGAGCGTCCGAAATTGTCATGATCGATCCATCGATAAAAGATTCGATGGCATAGCCGTCCTGTGCAGGAATAAAAATGTCATCGTTTCGTTGCTCCAACTGTATGCCCAATCGGCGGAAACTGTCGGGAATGATTCCTAAATCATTGTACGAAACATTTTTAATCGTTATTTCGGAGCCTGTCATGGCAGCCATTCCAATAAAACTACCCACTTCAATCATATCGGGCAAAATGGTGTGCTCGCAACCTTCTAAATAAGTAACACCTTCTACGGTAAGCAGGTTCGAACCTACACCTGAGATTTTAGCGCCCATTTTGTTCAGCATTTTACACAATTGCTGAAGATAAGGTTCGCAGGCGGCATTATAAATCGTTGTTGTTCCTTCGGCCAGTACGGCAGTCATCAGGATGTTAGCTGTACCGGTAACCGAAGCTTCGTCGAGCAACATGTAGCAACCAGTCAGTTTTTTTGCCGATATTTTATATTGTTTTTTGTCGGGATCGTAATTGAATTCGGCGCCAAGTTTTTGTATGCCCAGGAAATGTGTGTCCAGACGTCGGCGTCCTATTTTGTCGCCACCGGGTTTGGGAATCATGGCTACTCCAAAGCGAGCCACCAGTGGCCCAACAATCATTACCGAACCACGTAAAGCAGCGCTTTTGTTGTAAAAATCTTCTGTTTCGAGGTATTGAAGGTCGATGTTTTTAGCATTGAAAGTAAAGGTGCCGGCATTTATTTTTTTTACTTCAACGCCCATGTCCATCAGCAGATGGATCAGATTGTTTACATCGAGAATATCGGGTACATTGTTGATAGTGATTGTTTCCCGACTCAGTAGAACAGCACAAAGCACTTGCAATGCTTCGTTTTTAGCACCTTGAGGTATGATTTCTCCTCTCAGTTTATGTCCTCCTTCAATTCTAAACGATGCCATTTTTAAAATATCTATAATTTTATTAGTTACAATATGTTCTTCCGAAACACAATATTTATGAGTAAGCACTAAAAACACCTGGCTCTTTTTCTCTGCTTATTTTTTTTTCAATTTATTCTTTTTGTTGTGAAGCACATCTCTCGATTCAACAAGTTTAAGGAAATCTTCCGATATGTCGAGCTTGCCATGCGATAATTCCCGCAAATCATCAAATATCTTGCGGTCGTCTACTACTTCTTTGTTCCAGGTGAGGAAGCATTTTTTCATTTGGTTGGCAATCAGTCTTATCAATTCGTTTTTATCTTCCCCATCAGGATAGTCACCCACTTTCTCTATCATTTCTTCGAGTGTTCTCCCGTAGTGATGATAACGTATGCGTGAATTTTTATAGGGGATTGTTTCTGGTCGGGTATACAGGTTTTCGGCCTGAACAATTTCGTAAGGGAAATCAATATCGAGCTTAAAATCGGACATGATGGCCACGTGATCCCACAGTTTGTGTTTGAAATCGTTCACATCGCGCAGGTAGGGAAACATATTTCCCATGATGTTGATAATTGTTTGCACACAACGTGTTCTTTCTTCGCGGTTTTCTATCGAAAGCGCGTGTGTAATCATTTGTTGTATGTTTCGCCCGTATTCAGGCATGATAAGTTTTCCTTGCAAAGTAGGATATTCCATAATAAACCGAATGTATTGATTGAATACAAAAGTAACTAATTTTTTTATATATGTTGTCAGGCGGCTCTTATTCTTTTGTCTTTTATCTGATACAATTTCCACCACGGCGTGTGTGGAGAAGCATGATGCTCGGAATGATAGCCAAAAAAATAGCAGCTCAAAAGCGCGAATAAATGGTTCCTCCGCTGTGTGCGCGAGTTATGCGGAAGCATATCGGGCGTATGCGGTAAATGATGGGGCACAAAAGTACCAAAATAAAACAACTGAAAAGTAGCCGCAATGGCCGGAATGACCCAAAAAGAGATGAGTTGCCACTCGTCGAACCACAAAAGTAATACGTTGAAAAGCAATGCCATAATAAGTATTTGCCACACAGTCATCTCTTGTTTGAGAAACGCAAACCACCAGGCGAAGAAATTCTGATTGCCTGTTTTGTAATCGGGATCGGACTCGGTACCCGGATGCTGATGATGCAAATGATGTTTGGCAAGTAGCTTAGGATAATACATAGCCGCAAACAGAAAGGTACAAATGAACCCGAGTGCATCATTCAGTTTTTTGTTCGGGCTCACTGTGCGGTGCATGGCATCGTGGGCTGTAATGAACAATCCTGTGAAAAGCCATGTTTGAAGTAAAATATGAAACCAAAACCAAAAGTCGAGAACATCTACAGCCTGATAAAGCAGCACATACAGTAAATGAGCCGACCAACTTAAAATGATAGCCAAAGCTACGATAACGCCTGTGTTTTTCATTTTTTCCACCAAAAAGTAGTTTAAAAAAGAAGTAATTGTTTTATAAACAAATACAGATAAGTTCTTGTTTTTATATTGTAAAAAAATCAGTTCAACTTTTACTTATGTGGAGTTCAGATTATACTTATTTTGCTTTGATGCTTGGAAGTGTTTTTTTTCCTTTTGTGTTTAGTTTCGAGCGAAACGTTGGTTATTATAAACAATGGAAAGCGCTTGGGATAGCTATCGTTATTCCCGGTGTGTTCTTTATTGTTTGGGATGCCTTGTTTACAAAGCTGGGCTTTTGGTCGTTCAACGATCAATTCATTCTCGGACCGCGACTGCTGGGGTTGCCTCTGGAGGAATGGCTCTTTTTTGTAGTTATTCCTTTTTGTAGTGTTTTTGTTTACGAAGTGGTGAAATTCTATCTTCACAAGATTGATCTTCAGAAATCTGTACGGATTTTTCTTTATTTGCTGGTGCTTGTATTTTTTGTGCTTGCGCTTTTCTCTTTTGGTAAATGGTATACTTTCATTAATTTGTCGTCGAACATAGTATTTTTAATTTTTGTACTGAATGTTCCTTCTTTTCAAAAACATCTTACCCATTTTTTTATTGCATTTCTGGTTGCGTGTGTGCCTATGTTTATTGTAAATGGGTTGCTCACAGCTTTACCTGTGGTGGAATACAACGGGAATGTTTTCAGTAATATACGCCTTTTCGATATCCCTATCGAGGATTTCAGCTACTTTTTGCTGTTGATGCTTATGAACGTTTTTGTGTACGAAAAATCGAAACAACTGATCGCTTCAAAAAAAAGCAGCTGACATTGTACTGCCAGCTGCAAAAATGATTGATTTACCCTTTTCTTATTTTATTGGTTTCACAAGATAAATAAGTGTAGGCACGTGGTCGCTGTATCAAATGAGCCACGCACCGCCCCTGGGGGTGCGCAGGGGGGTTCCTTGGGAGCGGCCTTCCTGCGGGATGAGGACGTTGCGG
>JAYFRI010000176.1:0-2842 GCA_034926015.1 Paludibacter sp.
GATTATATTGGTGGTGTTTTGTGGTTCGGCGTCGACGACGCAGCAAGCTGTCTGTATGTGCCGATGTATTGTGGAATAAATTCAATTCCTGAATGTTATAATCAAAATAACGGTAATTTGCTTGAGTATTCTTCTACTTCTGCTTTCTGGATTTTCAATGGAGTTGCCAATTATGCTTACGGAAAATACTCTTTTATGATGCCTGATATCAAGCAGGTGCAGGCGCATTGGGAAACTGATTTTAACGTATTGGTTCCTTCTATTGATAAAGCTGCTGTAAATATGCCCGAAGCCGAAGCGCGTGCATTTTTGACTAAATTCAGTCTTACTCAGGCCGAAAACTCAACTGCCGCCTGGAAAAAACTGGGAGAATATCTGTTGGTGAAATACATGGATGGAAATATAAAAAAGGAGAAAGATGGAAAATTCCTCCAGAACGAGTTACATATTCCACCCGGAATTATTCGTGCCGGTTATTCCGAAGAAATATTACGCCAAATTGCTAAAGAACATCCCGGACTAAGAGTGAAAACTCAGGAGGAATTAAATTCAAGAAAATAAGAAAGTAGAAGATGATCTGACAGAAAATGTCGGAAAAGGTCATTTCAAAATAAAAACAGAAACCCGATTTCGAAAGGTTTCTGTTTTTTTTAGCTGATAAAACAATTTATATTCCACCGTGTTTTTCCTGTATATTTACATTCAATCTATTCCTAAAAATATTATATACACTTATTGAATCATGAAGTTAACAAAACTATTCAGAGAATTTTTCGACAGCGAAAAGGCCGGTGGTCTTATCCTTATTATTGCCACAGCTCTTTCGCTGATCCTTGCCAACTCTCAGTGGCAGGGTTCATACACTGAGTTTTGGGCTACCGATTGGGGTGGGCATACAATTACCCAATGGATCAATGATGGACTGATGGCAATATTCTTTCTGCTGATAGGGTTGGAGCTCGAACGGGAAATTTATGAGGGTGAATTGTCCGATATACGCAACGCATCTTTGCCCATTGTTGCTGCTTTGGGAGGAATGCTGGTGCCGGCAGGGATTTTTATGCTGCTGAATTATGGCTTACCTACTCAGGCTGGGACCGGAATACCTATGGCTACTGATATTGCATTTGCCATCGGGATTCTATCTTTACTTGGAAATAAAGTGCCGGCATCGCTGAAAGTTTTCCTTACTGCCCTGGCTGTGATCGACGACCTGGGCGCCATAGTGGTGATTGCTATTTTTTATTCAGCCTCCATTTCGCTTTCGAACCTGCTGATTGCGTTAGGAATTTATGCTGTACTCATTCTGCTGAATCGACTTAAAGTTTACAGTTTGATTCCATATATTATTGGAGGAATACTGATGTGGTATTTTATGTTGAATTCGGGAGTTCATGCCACCATTACCGGCGTGTTGCTTGCTTTTGCTATTCCTTTTGGTAAGTCTATCGATAAATCGCCTTCGTATAAAATTCAGCATTTTCTGCATAAGCCCGTTGCTTTTTTCATATTGCCGCTTTTTGCAGTGGCCAACACCGGTATCGTTATCAAAAGTGGCTGGCAGGATGGATTGCTCGAAATGGGAAGTCTTGGTATTATTGCCGGACTCGTCATTGGTAAACCCCTGGGCATTTCGCTCTTTTCGTACCTTGCCGTGAAATTTAAATTATCAAAATTGCCAACCGAGCTGAAGTGGGGAAATATTGTCGGTGTTGGCTTTTTGGGAGGCATCGGGTTTAAAATGTCGATTTTTATAACATTGCTGGCCTATACCGATATGGATATGGCCAATAACGCTAAGATTTCGATATTGATAGGGTCGGTGGTCGCAGCCATAATTGGTTTGGTGTGGCTGAAAATTATGCTCGTAAAACCTGTTGAGGACGAGGATTGAAAAGACTTTGTTTCTAAACAACAGAAAAAGCAGGGATAAGTGATTGAACTGATATTCTTATTCCTGATTGTCGATAAGAAAGGCATTTGTATTTGCAAGTTTCTTTTTGGCCTGCTTTTTTCTGTACCATTCATTTGCTTTGTAGGTTAGGTAGGCGCTTCCGGCTCCTAACACAGCGCCTGCAAGCACGTCGGTAGGGTAGTGGACACCCAGGTTCAGCCGGGAATAACCCACTGAGCCTGCCCACAGATAGGCCGGAGCTATTACGTACCATTTAGGATGGGTAAGGCTCAGCGAAGTCGCAACTGAAAAGGCCAGGGATGTGTGACCCGAGGGAAAGGAGGCTGATGATTCGTAAAAGGCAGGGTCTACATTCAGATCAGGATGAGTAATGTAAGGACGTTCGCGATTAACACTGTATTTCAATCCGTAAGTAAGCACTGTATTTACTCCCATAGAAACACCTATATAGATTGCATCCTGAAGCAATGCATCATTCTTCTGAAACAAAGCAACTGAACCCATTACAACAGGTATCGCCACAGAGCTTATTTTTGTTGAATTGGATATAAATGCTGAGTAATTTCTCAATCCGTCAGAGGACTCGTTCAGTGATTTGAGAATTTTATAATCGGTGTTTTGTGCCGTAATTGTGTCAGATATAACAGAAATAAAGCAGAAAAGCAGAATAATTGTCGTAAATTTGCGCATTGTTTTTTTTTCAAAGATAATTTTTTTTGTTCATACGTGAAAGAAAACAATAAACAATCAATAAATATACGGTATTCAACCATTATTGCTGCGGCAAACTGGTAGCAGCTAAAGTACCACAGATCGAACTTATTCATGTTTAAAATTGCCATATCAGGCCCCGAATCGACAGGAAAAACAGAAATAGCCAGGCAGTTGGCTCAGTATTTTGCCGGACAGTGGATACCAGAGTTTGCG
>JAYFRI010000017.1:0-3337 GCA_034926015.1 Paludibacter sp.
AAACATTTTTTTGAACAAAATTATTATTGAATTAAAAAAACATAACCGGCTCTTTAAATTCAACAAGACTGGATTTTAAGGAGCTTTAGCTATTTTAAATGGAAACAGTTCTCAGTGGCATCCGTCCTACCGGTAATTTACATCTAGGAAACTATTTTGGTGCATTGCGCAATTTTATCAGCATGCAAAACGAACATAATTGCTATTTTTTTATTGCAGATTATCATTCACTTACTACTCATCCTACACCTCAGGACTTACATGGTAACGTAAGACAAATACTGGTTGAATACCTCGCTGCAGGACTTGACCCTGAAAAATCGACACTTTACGTGCAAAGCGATGTACCGCAAGTCATCGAACTTTATCTTTTTCTGAATATGAATGCTTACATCGGAGAACTGGAGCGCTGTACTTCGTTTAAAGATAAAATCAGGCAAAATCCTCAGAACATTAATGCAGGTCTGCTTACATACCCTACATTAATGGCTGCCGACATATTACTGCACCGGGCCACAAAAGTACCTGTAGGGAAGGACCAGGAACAACATCTCGAAATGACACGAACTTTTGCCAACCGGTTCAACAGGATGTACAACGTGGATTATTTCCCTGAACCTCAAGCCTTCAACTTCGGAAACGAACTAATTAAGATTCCCGGACTGAACGGAAGCGGGAAAATGGGAAAATCGGAAGGTGAAGGAAACGCAATTTATTTGGCCGACGAACCCGAAGCCATTCGCAAAAAGGTAATGAAGGCCGTCACCGACAGTGGACCAACCATGCCCAATCAGGAAAAACCCGAAGTGATTAAAAATATATTTCAATTGATGCACGTAGTTTCGGCTCCTGAAACATTTAATTATTTCGACGAAATGTACAACACCTGCCAGATTCGATACGGCGATATGAAAAAACAATTGGCCGAGGATATGATTCTGTTTACAGCTCCTTTCAGAGAAAAAATAAAAGAAATTTCGGCCGACGAAGCTTTTGTTTCGAGAGCTGCACGCATTGGCAAAGAAAAAGCCCAGGAAAGTGCCTCAAAAACAGTCAGCGAAATTCGCGAAATCATAGGATTTAAAAAATTCTAATAAAAGAAATAGTGTATCCCGGCACTTAACAAAAAAGCGAAACAGTATGGATCAAAGTTTTTAAATTACAGATTTTTTTCTGTAATTTTTCAAAACAACCGAACAAGATACCTCAAAGAACTGTTTTAATGCCTATATACCGCTATTTTAAGTTTAATAATGTCAACAAAAAGGATAATAACATATTGCATTTTTACCATTGCTCTTCTTTTGGGAGGAGCAACGGTTGATGCGTTATTAATCCAACTCAACGTCTACACTCAAGCTTCGGCTACTTTTCACAAAACTAAGGATGTACAGTCGGAATGTGCGTACTCGCAACAAGAACTTGCGTCACCCGGTTTCGGAAGTGAACCGGTTCGTTCCAGATCCATTACACAACCTGTGTCAGTGCGTGGAGGAGTGTTTTTGTTTTCGCAGATTTTACATACCTCAAGAATAGCTTTAAACCAATTGCTGGTTGTCAATCAGGACTTTGTTCAACACAAATCGACCAAGCAACTTTACGGCTACTATCTTTTTTCTCTCCATAAAATACTGATTTAATTTCTGAATTTTTGCGCTTTCCATTGCCTTTTCATACACAGAAACGGGGCAATGAACAACCTATTGGGATCACACAAAAAGCACATTAATTATTTACACGTTATTTCATTATTTATATGGAAAGATATACATCCATCGAACGAACTATTGAGCAAACAGAAAATAACAGAATAAGAAAAATAAAACAATCTCCATTAAAAGGAATTATCCTTCTTGCAGCTGCTCTTCTGATTATTTTTATTTACAACGAATTTTTTTATAATTCGGACAGCATCCTATCGCCCATTCTGATACTGTTATTTGTATTTTTTCTTATCTGGGGTAGCATATCCACATTTATTCGCAAAACCCTCTACGTCGACGAGTATTCGAAAAGCAAATTATGTTTTGTCGATCTGTTTTACGATAAAAACGATAGAGAAAAATTGCTCGAGATCATAGAAACAGGAAACTATGATGCCATAAAATCGGTAAAGAAATCGACACATGATGGCATCCTGTTGCGCATTGCCTATTCGTACGACAAATCGCTGTGTTATGTACAGGTACTTACACTTTTGCCATTTGGATATGCTTTAAAAACCATGGCCAAAAAGCTGCCAATGGAGCAGGTAAACGATCTGTTTAAAATTTTATTCTAAAGCAATTGCTGCAATGAAAAAAATATTCGCATATTGGATGATGCTGATTATACTCTTTGTGGGAATAATCAGCATCAATATGCAGAATAGCACCAAGCTGCAAATCCAGCCCGGACTATCGCAACAGCAAAATGCTGTTGACCTACAATCCGACACACACTGCATACAAGCATCTGGTAACTTCTGGTTGCACCACGAGAGCAATCAGGTTCGATCTGTTGATTTTTCGGGAAGCAACGTAATGCGATTAATCCCTGACACAGCAGCACTGCGTGTTGTTTGGCACAAACAGTTAACCCTGCAACAACTTTATTCCACAAACATCATTTTAAACAACTTATTATCAAACAGGCAGTCTGATGGCTACTACCTGTTTTTTCTTTGTAAAATATTGATTTGATTCCAGGCTTCCCCTCCCTTAGCATCTTCGACCGAAGTTGCAATTACCAAACATACAACTTACAAATATCAATTTGCAGGTCTGTTTTTATGCCTGCACCAAAATTTTCACATCATAATGGAACAAAACAAATCTATCGAACAAATTTTTGACACCAATTACAAAAATGAAATTAAAAAATTCAAAAACAGTCCTTTAAAAGGAATCATCTTACTCCTGGCAGGAATAGCTACAACAATCATTTATTCTCGTTCAGAACTCGAAGTAGGTGGCACTTTAGCACCGACACTTATCCTGGCTATCATTGTGTTTTTTATATGGGGAATTTTTTTAATCGTTGCCCGGAAAACGCTTTATAAGGAAAAAAGCTCCGGACTTATAATTACTTTCAGTGAAAAACCTTACGACAAAAAAGACACAGACAAACTTATGAAAATGATAAAGACTGGCGATTTCAGCTCCTTTCAATCGTTGCGCGAAACTACCGATGGAGGCTTAAAATTACGCATTGCTCACACTGCCGACAAGAGCTTGTGCTTTATTCAGGTTCTTTACCTTGACAATATAAGGTATATACCGTTCAGCGAAGTTACACAACTCGATGCGGAACAAACCCAGTTACTAACAAAAAACAATATAGCCTAAACAGAAAGCCC
>JAYFRI010000351.1:0-3278 GCA_034926015.1 Paludibacter sp.
AGAACACCCAAATGAAGGCCCAGCAAAGCAGGGATCAGTTGTAAATGCTCCAACACATGAAGTTCGTCAGGCATAAAGCCCGAAAAATCGATAAAATAGAGCGTAATAAGCGTAAAGAAGGACAAAGAAACGAAAATACGAATTTTTCTAAGCATGGCATTGAACATCAGTATGAAAATCAGAAAAAACTTTGTGTAACACTGATAATTAATTAATAGTATTAATTGATCTGTTTTCTAAAATTAAAAATCTGATCAATCTTGTAACTCATAACTATCTACTGGTAACTATTAACAATTACATTTTTATCCTTTTCACATTCAATTTATCGATACTCATAGTTCCTAACTTAAGAGCTTGTGCTTTGGCCAAATGTCCTACAGTTTCGAGCGGCATATTCCTGACCTGATTAAAGAAACTTGTAGCAGCAGTATCCACAGCCACTATGTCCTGCGAAATAAAGAGTCCCTTTGACAGCACCACATCGGCTTCGGATTTTCCACGGGGGCCGTTGTCCTTCATCAACCGATAAGCATCCACTACGTTCAGCACTGCTGCTTTTTCGAGGGTACAAACATCGGCAATGCATTGTTGCAAATCGTGACTATGGAAAAAGCCTCTGTCCCAAACAATCCCCATGTGGTTCTTCATTGATATAGACATTTTGGCTCCACCGTGATTTTTCAAAACAGGCACATTGATCCAAACATCCGAGTCCAGAATTGCTTTGTGCACCTGAGTAGACTTCAGGCTTTTACCTTTTGGCAAATTCACATTTTGGTAATACGATTCTTCGTGGGCAGGAAGTACCTTTGCTCCGGCAGCTTTGGCTGCTGCTTCGATACCGCTATTGGCATAGCATTTTCTCCAGTCGTCGCAGGTATGATCAAAAACAACAACTTCTTTTGCTCCTGCTTTAAAACATTGAGAAATAATTTCGGCCACCAATTCGGGATTGGTATTTGCTGCCAATTCAGGCTTTTTGTCCCAACCGATATTCGGTTTCACCACCACCTTATATCCTTTTTTTACGAACTTCGACATTCCGCCCATTTCGGCTATGCCTTTTCGGAACATATTTACAGGCGTTCCGCCCATTACAGCCACAAGGTCGTAAGCTCCGGCTGCCGGAAGTGGAGCAGCATTAAAATGCTGAGTCAAAAGTGTCATTGCACCGCTCTGCTTTACTGTGAGCGCAGCTCCGGCCAATGCCAGTGATTTTAAAAAATTTCGTCTGTCCATGGTAGTTATTTTGGAAAAGTTGAAAATTCAAAAAAAATATATTTTTATACAGAAATAATCCAGGGGAAGCGGAAGCACATTTCGTTGAAAAGAGCATAATCGGCATTTCCGTTCACCGCAAAAGTTTTGATAAGCGCTGCTTCTTTCATCAGCTCTTTAGCTAATTTTATTGTCGAACCTGTTTTTATTCTATCGTCGACCAACAGTATTTTTTTATCCCTGAAATCGAAATCGATAGGACTCAATAATTTTGGTTCATCAAATTTAGGTTGCTGATTGGCATCGCGTAAATTGATTTTTATGGTTTGAAAATCGCAGTTTAAACGCTGATTAATGATTCCCGCCGGAACAATTCCACCGTTGGCAATGGCCACAACAATATCGAAATGTTCATCGATTTCAATATTATTGAAACGCTCCATTACTTCAGAAAAACTTCTTTGATTCATCTCTAAAATTTGTGGTTGATTCTTAAACTTTAGCAATTGCTTTCAACAGGGCATAACCACCAAAAAGCTGGATAAGCATACCCGGAAATCCCAAAGTAAAATCCTGCAAAGCAGCATTGATGTCCTGAAGCAGCACCCACTCAAATCCGGCACCTACTACCTGATAGGCAACAATCGACAGCAAAACGCCCACGAAGCTTATTTTACCAAAATACTTGGCAGCATAACTTGCCGCTGTAGCCAAAAGTGTCGATTTAATAAGAATAACCGGCAGCATAGCCATCATAGGCATTCCAAACAGCAGGCTATTGATAAGTGGTGATAAAAGCGCGGTAAGCAAACCTACACGAATACCATATTTATAAGACGCTATCAATGTAAAAAAATAAATGGGTAACAACATTGGACCGCCATTGGGTACAAAATGAGCCAGTTGTGGCAAGAGTAAGTTTCCGGCAATAAAAATAATTGCAAACAAATAGGTTCTTACTGATGTAAAATTGTAGCTGTAGAGTTTTGCAGTTGTAGCCATAGTATTAAAAATAATATCGTTAATATTGATTTAATTTTTTCAATTGATCTGAATTGACCGAATGAAAGCTACAAACTTAATAAAAAAATAAGAAGATTGGATTTTTTTTAATGATATTTTTGAACTTCAGCACGCGTTCAGAAATTCCTCTTACAGTTATTTGAGCATAATCAATTGACAGTATGAACAGAAACCCATTTATTACTATATCCAGCACCTGTATTCAAGTTTTCAACAATCCCTGTTATTTAAGTCCATTCCATATTGATTTCTCATTAAAAATTCATTTCTTTGCAAGGAACAAAAAAGTCATTTTCGGTGCAGAAAAATCATCATATATTACAACTTCATTTCGTGCCTGTTGACTCAAACATTCGAAGTTAAATGAAAGAAGAAATCCTCGAAAAGCTACAGATTCTTGCCGAGTCGGCCAAGTACGACGTTTCGTGTGCATCCAGTGGCACCACGCGCAAAAGCACGGCGGGCGGAATTGGCAGCACAGCAGGCTGGGGCATTTGCCACAGTTTTACCGAGGACGGGCGTTGTGTGTCGCTGCTTAAAATCATGCTTACCAACCACTGCATTTACGATTGCGCCTACTGCATCAACCGACGCAGCAACGACCTGCGCCGCGCTACTTTCAGTGTTAGCGAACTTGTGGAACTCACCATTGAATTTTACCGGCGAAACTATATTGAAGGACTGTTTCTGAGTTCGGGTGTGGTACGTAATCCCGATTACACTATGGAGCGCATGGTACGCGTGGTGAAGGATTTGCGCACTGTGCATCGCTTCAATGGTTACATCCACATGAAAAGCATACCCGGAGCGAGCGAAGCGCTCGTGCACGAAGCCGGACTTTATGCCGACCGAATGAGTGTGAACATTGAAATTCCGACCGAAGAAAACCTCAAAATGCTTGCCCCCGAAAAAGACCATGCAAGCGTTTATAAACCCATGCTTTACATTCAACAAGGTGTACTCGAAAGCCACGAGGAAAGGCAAAAACACAGACATGCTCCACGTTTTGTACCGGCGGGACAAAGCACCCAAAT
>JAYFRI010000189.1:0-2072 GCA_034926015.1 Paludibacter sp.
ACAAGCATTTCGCGGATTTATATCCCGATCATTAGCAATACCTAGTGTGAGCATTGCTGTTGAGTATTATTTGTTGAGCTTCCTAATAAAAAGGAAACAAGTAAAAACTATATATACAACAAATATGGACTACTTATTGGAATCCTTACTTGAAGCACAAGGCGTTTCGTTCAACAGATTCACATGGAAGTCGGGGAATGTCCGAGAAAAAAACGCAAATGGAAATGTGGATATAATTAAATTATGTGGAGATATCCATGAGTTGGACACCATTTGTTTTACCTATAGAGAAATCGAGGATGCAGCAGCAAGTGCTGCCTTTCAACGTTGCATAAGTGACCTTAGCCAGCAACCCTTTGTTTTTATTGGGTACCGATTTTTTGAAGATGCGATTGGTACTGAGATTGTAAAAACTATTCGCGACAGATCTGAGAACACCATTGTAGATCCTCATATGGATATAAAAATGCACCGCAAGTTAGTTTTCGATAGGAATTGTAACATTCCTGAGTCTGCCGAAGCCTATCTAAAGGAGGAGATTGTTAAATCTGCGCCTACGCTCACGGTCAAGCACATAATCTTTAGAAAGGATGGAATTGGTGGTGTACAAACATATTATTATGCGTTGAACAAACTTGTAGAAAAAGAACCGAAATTAAAATTCTCTTGCGAATCTACTTTTGACTATTTTAACGAAAGTGAAATCAGCGAACAGAATGCTTATGGCTTTACGTATCTGCGAGCAGTTGCATCAGCAAAAATTCACGAAGTAATCGCACAAGGTGATTTTGATGTTATCCATGCGCATGATATTGTTTCAGCTTATTTTGCTTCCACAATGCGTGTGCCAGTTGTTTATACATCGCATAGCCTCATTTCCGAAGAACAAAAATATGTTGATGAGGGCGAAGAAATACCTTACGAAAAAGATGCACAGACTTATGAGGAGCAGTATTATCCAATGGTACCCCAGATTATTACTTTGTCTGAGAGTTATCGCGCGACGTTGCCCAGCGTCTCAAAACACTCAGCTAAAGTTCTAAAGGCACCATTTTTGTGGCATCAACTACCGGAATGTGTGGCTTCATACTCAGACCTAATCAAACCAATTAACAGCGAAAACAAGCGTGCTTTCGATCCAACAAAAAAGACTATCACTTATGTAGGGCGTGCTTCAAAAAGAAAGGGCTTTGATGTTTTTATTGATGCCCTGAACCATTTGGTAAAGGACTATGGCCATAATGATATACAAATGCTTTTTGTCGGGCCTGAAGTAAGGATGCTCAACAAAGCTGTATCGAATGAAGAAATTCGAGAAAGTAGCGATGTTGTTGAGGTCGAGGTGGAATATGAAAAAGATGGGAGTCCTGTTTCGTCAACCAAGTCTACATCTAAACCGGTGCGCGTGTCTTTTGTGGATATGGCTTATTCGGTTCAGATAGATTTTTCTAATGAATCAGACCTAGAAGAACACAACAAGCGGCTTCAAAGAATTTATAGTTCAACAGATATTGTGGTAATACCTTCATTATACGAACCTTTTGGCTATGTCGCAATCGAAGCCATGGCATCGAGATGCTTGGTTGTTGCAAATGAAGTCGGAGGACTTAGAGAAACTATAGGAGAGAGTCAAGAACGGGGACTGTTTGCTAAGGATTGCGGGCAAGGCTTGGCTGCTGGTTTTGCCTATACGTTGGATTTTGCACTTAAAGCATGGAAAAGCGAAGATGTTAAAGTGAAAATCGAGAATGCATACAACTGGGTAACGAGAGAATACTCCGAAGTTTCCAACCGTGAGATTGTGCATGAGCTGTATCAAAAATATCTTTCCGCAGTTGTTCAGGGAGATTGTTTTCTATTCGATTCCAGTTTCAGCAACGATGAACTTGCAAAGAAGTATTATTCCCTGAGAGATGAAGTGAAAGATAATATATCAATGTATGACAGTCTCAGAGAAATACTAATTGAGGCAGCGTATTCATATAGAAATCTTATCAATAGAATGAATATGCAAAACGATGAAAGGCTCGAAGCTTATGATCTATTCTGGGAAATGGCACGCTGGATCAAGC
>JAYFRI010000294.1:0-10887 GCA_034926015.1 Paludibacter sp.
CTGGGCGAGCCCGATGCTTCAGGTCGTCGTTCGCCCATAGAAATACCGGGTTGTACCGAAATGCTCGAAGTGGATGAGGTGGTGGTAAGTGTGGGTGTTTCGCCCAATCCGCTTATTCCACAGTCGGTGGTTGGTCTCGAAGTTACCAAATGGGGAACGATAGTGGTGAATAACGAAACAATGCAAACGGATATTCCGATGATTTTTGCCGGAGGTGATATCGTGCGTGGTGGAGCTACTGTGATTTTGGCCATGGGCGATGGGCGTAAAGCCGCTGCTGCCATGGACGAATGGGTGAAAAAGAACAACTGATCAATGGCCAAATTTAAATGATGCGTTTCTCTTCATAGGGAAGCGCATTTTTCTTTTATTATTAATGTGTGTTAAATAATCATTAACCTTTTGCAGTGTTTTAGTATAAATAATTGTTTTATATGAAAATGATTTTTATCTTTGTCACCCTTTCAATCATTTTTTTACAGGGGATTATTGACTGTCGGGAAAGAAAAGACGTAGAATTATCAGTTGTTTTGCGTCATTTTATTCGAAAAAATTCTAATCATTCTAATTTATATTTACATGAGAAAAACTACCTTTTTGAAAGTCTTAATGTTAATTGTCGTGCTGTTAGCCGGAACAAAAATCTCAGAAGCAGCCACAATAACACTTACAGGGGCTGATATGTCTACGATAGACGGTGCGCAGAACATTACTAAAAACGGCATTGGCTTTAATGGCTTTATGAAGCAATATACTACAACTAAAATATGGTTCACAAGTGGAACGGGATATATTTACAATACCACTTCTTTGGGAAGCATTACCAAGATAACCCTGAGTTATAATGTGGGTGGGTCGCCCGCTGCTGTTCAACGTTTCAATGTAGGTAACACAGCAATGACAAGCTATATGTCTTCGGGTGGTACCACTGTTAGTACATCTACCGGAGGAACAACTTACGATTTTACGGGTGGTGTTGGGTCAGGATTCTTTAATCTTTCAGTTTCATCAAAGAATTTACAGTTAGTATCTTTAACGATAGAGTATACTCCTTCAGTTTCTTGTACTGCTTCAAACCTTGCTTTTGCTGAGCCGGTAGTAAATAAATTATTAGCCGATGCGGCTTTCACACAAACTGCAAGTTCGTTAAACGCAACTACTGCTATTGTTTACGAAAGTTCGAACACAGGGGTGGTCAATGTAAATGCTGCAACAGGTGAGGTGTCGATTGTTGGTACGGGTTCAGCCACCATTACTGCTTCTCAGGCAGCAGGCAGCCATAATTCGGTAGAGCATTGCGCTGCAACAGCTTCTTACACCGTTAATGTTGTTTCGGCTGCTCCCACCATTACAGTGACTGAAGTTACCGTTCCCGATATGGTGGCTTATGCCGGCGAAACAGATACAGAAACCATGAATGTAAGTGGTATAAATCTGACTGAAAATATACGATTGGAAATCTCAGGCGTTAATGCCGATCAGTTTGCACTCTCCACAAACACGGTGGCACAAGTAGGTGGAACTGCTGCTAATACAGTGGTTTCAGTTATTTATCAGCCAACAACTGCGGGTACTCATACCGCTGTTCTTTCGGTATTGAGCGATGGCGCAACTACAGTTACACGTACTCTGAATGGTTCGGCCACATGGAAAGCATTGTCGAAACCTGTGCTGACAGGAGCAACTTCAGTAAGTGCTAATGCATTGACTTTGAATTGGGATGCCGTAAGTGGTGCTACCGAATATGAGGTGAATGTATTTACAAAATCAACAGGCTCTGCTTCATTAGCTTCTGATTTGTTTATTTCTGAATATATTGAAGGCAGTGGTTACAATAAAGTTATCGAAATTTATAATGGAACGGGTGCAGCCGTAGATTTGAGCAATTATTCATTATTTAAACAGGTAAATGGTGCAGGTGCTTATGGAGATGAATTAGCTTTGTCAGGTACACTTTTAAATGCTGATGTTTTTGTTATATCTTACGTAAGTGGTTCGAATGCTGCAAGTGCAGGAATTTTGGCTGTGACTGATTTGCAAACGGCGAGCTCTGCTATAAATTTCAATGGTAACGATGCCGTAGGCTTGTTTAAAAATGGAATTCAAATTGATGAAGTGGGAGTATTTAATCAAACAGCTAGTTGGGGAACTGATTTGACATTAATTCGTAAAAGCTCAGCTAACGTACCTAAAGCAATTTACGATGCTGCTGATTGGGATGTTCAGTCTAAAGATTACATTGAAAACTTAGGTGCACATACCTTCGCTCCAACAGGAGGTGTAACTGTAACTCCTATTCCGGGGTCGCCATTTACAGTGGCAACAAACAGCAAGGATTTGACAGGTTTGCTAACTTCGACAACTTATTACTATACAGTTAAAGCCAAAAATGCAAATGTCGTTTCGGAATTGTCCGATGAAATGTCGGTAGCCACTTTGGGAACAGCAGTACCTGAATTGAATGCAGGACTGAATCTTCGTGTTGTTGGTGGAAGCATTGTATTCGATGCAGTAGCCGATCAGCTTGTTGAGGTTTACAATGCAGTGGGACAAAGAATTAAATCTACCGTTACTGTTGATGGACTGAATACTGTCGCTGTTGGCAATAAAGGGGTTATACTTGTAAAAGTAGGTGCTAAAATTCAGAAAGTGATATTATAAGTCAATTTTTATATCTGATATTGAAAAGGTTGTTCGGAATGGACAACCTTTTTTTTGTTTGAAAAAGTTGTGCAGGTTCTTTAGTCTCGTTCCATATAGTTCGTCGAAAAAAGTTTTGGGGGGACAATTTTCCTTAATAAATATTACCTTTGTGGAAAATTTCAAAAAAAAAGTAAGTTATGCGTTTTCAACCTAAATTACTCAGTACGCTTAAAAATTACTCGAAAGAGCAGTTTTATGCCGATTTAATGGCGGGTATTATTGTTGGTATTGTGGCTTTGCCTTTGGCCATTGCTTTTGGTATTGCATCGGGAGTGACTCCCGAAAAAGGATTGTTTACGGCTGTTATTGCCGGGTTTATTATTTCTTTTCTTGGAGGAAGTAAAGTCCAGATTGGTGGCCCTACGGGGGCTTTTATCGTTATTGTTTATGGCATAGTGCAGGAATTTGGCGTTGCCGGTCTGGCTGTTGCCACCATGATTGCCGGTGTAATGCTGATTGCCATGGGCTTGCTCAAACTTGGAAGCGTTATTAAATTTATACCTTTTCCGGTAGTTGTCGGGTTTACAAGTGGTATAGCACTTACCATTTTTACCACTCAGGTCAAGGATTTACTTGGTATGCAAACGGGCGAATTGCCCGGTGATTTTATTCATAAATGGGTAACTTATGGTCAGTTTATACACACTGTCAATCCCTGGGCAGTGGGAGTAGGTGTGGCGTCGGTAGCGATCATTGCGTTAACACCAAAATTTTCAAAAAAAATACCCGGATCGTTGATCGCTATTGTTCTTGTGACTGTTGTTGTGTATTTCCTTAAAAATAAATTTGGTATCCAGGGCATCGAAACCATTGGAGACAGATTCACGATTAATGCTGCATTGCCGGCAGCCAATACGCCCGAGATTAGCTTTGCTGTGATAGAAAAATTATTGCCTACGGCATTTACAATAGCTATGCTGGGGGCGATAGAATCCCTGCTCTCGGCTACTGTGGCCGATGGTGTGATTGGCGATAAGCACAATTCAAATACGGAATTGATTGCGCAGGGTGTTGCCAATGTGGTGACCCCGATTTTTGGTGGTATTCCTGCTACAGGCGCTATTGCCCGCACCATGACAAATATAAATAACGGTGGGCGTACGCCTGTTGCCGGGCTTATTCATGCTGTAGTACTTTTGCTTATTATGCTCTTTCTGGGCGACCTTACAAAACACATCCCTATGGCTTGTCTGGCAGGGGTTTTGGTAATTGTGGCTTATAACATGAGCGAATGGCGCACGTTTAAAGCCTTGATGAAGAACCCAAAATCGGATGTGGCTGTTTTGCTGGCCACTTTTCTGCTTACAGTTATTTTCGATCTTACAATTGCTATAGAAATAGGGTTGCTGCTTGCGGTGATTTTGTTTCTGCGCCGTATTTCGGAAACTACCACTATTTCTGTTTTTAAAGATGAGGTTGATGAAGTGGAGTATGCTGAAAATAATCAGGATGCTGAAAGGCTTGTATTGCCTAAGGGAGTGGAAGTGTACGAAATTGAAGGTCCGTTTTTCTTCGGTGTTGCAAGTAAATTTGAGGAAACAATGAAGCAGATAGGCGATAAACCGCGCGTACGTATCATTCGGATGCGAAAAGTGCCTTTTATTGATTCTACAGGTTCACATAACCTCGAAAACCTTATTCGTATGTCGGCGAAGGATAAAACGCAGATTTTGCTTTCGGGAGTGACGGAAAATGTGCGTTCGGTCTTGGTGAAGGTAGGAATAGAGAACTTGCTGGGAGCTGAGAATATTTGCAGTAATATAAACGAAGCGCTAACAAGAGCTGAACAGTTGATTGGCAAAAATTCCGAAAAGTAAACAGTTGCTTTCATACAGTTTGTTTTTGTTGGCAGAAGGTTGCGCCGAAGTTCAATAAGACTTTTCGAAACCGACAGAATAAAAATTTTGTTGAGTTCTACTGATGTTTACAAAATATTTTTATTTGTCTTTTTTAATTCAAATTTTTTGTGACTTCATTCTTTGAAGATTGTTGAATTTTAAATAGAAGAAAAACAGATATTTGTGATTAAGGAATACTGAACATTGCCTGATGAGGAAAATCTATTCGCAAGCAAGTGTTTGGATAACTTTTTGTAATTTCTTTTCAAAATGTTTTCCGAAAAAGAAATTCAGTTTGATATTATACTATACTAAAATGAAAAGCCGTATTTCAAATTTGAAATACGGCTTTTCATTTTAGGAAAAATGTGTCAGAAACTTTTTCTGATGCTCTCGGCAATCATCATCATTTCCTCGGCGCTCAGGTTGAGTTTCGGGTTTCTGAAGTTCATGTCCGATTCTTCGTTGATCGGAATCAGGTGAATGTGAGCATGCGGTACTTCAAGTCCGATGACAGCCACACCAACTCTGACGCAGGGCACTGCACTTTCGATAGCAGTGGCCACTTTTTTTGCAAACAACATTAAGCCACTTAAGGTCGCATCGTCGAGGCCGAAAATGTAATCTTCTTCCTGTTTGGGAATTACAAGGGTGTGGCCTTTTGTCAAAGGACGGATGTCGAGAAAAGCGAAATAATTTTCATCCTCTGCAATTTTATAGCAAGGAATTTCGCCGGCTATTATTTTGCTGAATATTGTCATTTTTGCTTTAGCGTTAATTTGTTTTGTAGTTCGGTTTTTTATATTGAAATCTCAATGACTTCGAATTCCATAATGCCCGATGGAACAGTTATCGATGCTTTTTCGCCAATTTTTTTGCCAAGCAATCCTTTGGCTATGGGGGTTGTTACCGATAATTTTCCTTCTTTCAGGTTGGCTTCGCTTTCCGAAACAATCATATAAGTCATTATTTGTCCCGTCTTTGTATTTTTAATTTTTGCACGGGTCATTATTTGCACTTCGTTTGTATTTATTTTCGATTCATCGATAAGGCGTGCAGAAGCGATAGTTTCTTTTAAAAGTGAGATTTTCATTTCGAGCATACCTTGTGCTTCTTTGGCTGCATCGTACTCAGCATTTTCCGACAAATCTCCTTTGTCGCGAGCTTCAGCTATTTGTTTCGAAATGGCCGGACGTTGAATACTTTCCAGCTCATATAAATCTTCTACTAATTTTTTGTAACCGTCGGCGGTCATGTAAGTTACTGCCATAATTTTAGTTTTTTTATAATGTGTAAACAAAAAAGAATTCCGACAGTGTGCCGGAACTCTTGGTTATATAATTTTTATTTTTTGCAAATATACAAGCTATTTTCTCAGAAACAAAAAAAATGTTTGTGTTTAAAAGCAGCTTTTGTATATTTATTTCGGAATCAGTATTTTCTGTTGAATATCTCAGCGTAAATAAAAGCCCTTTTTGCGTCTTCCGGTGTTTGTATTGTGACGCGGTCTTCTGCATTTAGAGATGCTGTAGCAATTGGTTTCTCCTTCTCGTGGGTTTTGATGTCGGCAGTTTGTTTTGTGACTTGTTTTTTTGCCTTCAACTTGCCAAAATCAGAAGTGTTTTCGTATGAAATGACGGTGTTGTTTGATTTTTTTTCAATCGCCGCTTCAGGTTGCGCTACAGGGGCTGTTTTTTTTTGTGGAAGCAGTTCTCTTAGCAGATCTTCAAAATCGTCAGAAGAGGAGTCAGCATCAGCCTGTGGGGCGGGTTGCTCCTTTTTTTTCTTGAAAATACTGCTGAGAGCAGCTATTACAATTAAAACAATGTATATGTAGTCGCCTAAGCTGTCCATTGATTTTTTTTTGTTTTGTTTTTGGCAAATATAAGCAAAGCTTTTGGAATAGAAAATTATTTGAGTTTTAAATATATAAAAAAAACAATGGGTAACTTCACAGCCACCCATTGCACATTTTAACCTAAACCTTAACTATGAAAAATTTATCTGTTTGTTTACTTTGCAAATTTGCATACTTTTTTTTTGTTGTGCAAATGTTTTTTTTAAATAAATATTTTCTTTTTATTGTTTTAAACATTTGTAGTTTTCTATTGAAAGCGTAAGTGTCTTATAATTAAATAGGTGTATTTAAAACAATTAGATAGTTAAATAGTGTTAACTGAATGAGTTTTTGTGTTTTAAATAGAAAATGTAACTTTGTGCATTGTTTAATACATAAAAAAATAAGAAAATGAACGAAAAATCTGTTGTTTCTCCGGACTCTAAATCC
This sequence comes from Paludibacter sp., assembly GCA_034926015.1. Taxonomy (GTDB): domain Bacteria; phylum Bacteroidota; class Bacteroidia; order Bacteroidales; family Paludibacteraceae; genus Paludibacter. Next base: position 6,829 of record JAYFRI010000294.1, read on the forward strand.
GCGTTGAACGACAAAAAACTCTTTATCGAGACTTATGGTTGCCAAATGAATGTAGCCGATAGCGAGGTGGTGGCCTCGATTATGGAAATGGATGGTTTCGAACTTACAGAAAACATTGGTGAGGCCAATGCTGTGTTTGTAAACACCTGCTCGGTGCGCGATAATGCCGAGCAAAAAGTGATTCATCGCCTGCAACAGCTCAATGCGATGAAGAAAAAAAATAAAGGTATGATTGTGGGTGTAATTGGTTGTATGGCCGAGCGTGTCAAAGACGAACTGATTACTGATCACAAAGTGGATGTGGTGGTAGGCCCCGATGCCTACCTGGACATACCCAACCTGATTAATAGTGTGGAACAGGGCGAAAAGGCCATTAATGTGGAACTGTCTAAAACCGAAACTTACAAGGATGTGCTTCCCACACGTATTGGTAAGTCTATTTCCGGTTTTGTTTCCATTATGCGTGGTTGCGATAAATTTTGTACCTATTGCATTGTGCCTTATACCCGTGGCCGCGAGCGCAGCAGGGAAGTAGAAAGTATTCTGAACGAAATCCGCGATTTGGAAACCAAAAACTACAAGGAAGTGACGCTGCTGGGTCAGACAGTCAACTCTTACAAATATACTGCAGAGGATGGTTCGGTGGTCGATTTCCCGAAACTGCTTAGTTTGATTGCCGAAATGGTGCCCAATATGCGTATTCGTTTTACTTCGCCGCATCCGAAAGATATGACCGACGAAACCATAGAGGTAATGGCAAAATATCCGAATATCTGCCGGTTTATACATTTGCCTGTGCAATCGGGTAGTAACAATGTGTTGAAAGCTATGAACCGCAAGTATACCCGTGAATGGTTTCTGGACCGTGTGCAGACCATGCGTCGCCTGATTCCCGATGTGGCCATTGGTACTGATATATTCAGCGGCTTTTCGGGCGAAACAGAAGAGGATCATCAGCAGTCGCTCGACCTGATGCGTGAAGCACGCTTCGACCTAGCTTTTATGTTTAAATACTCGGAACGTCCGGGTACTGTAGCTGCCAGGCGACTGCCCGATGATGTACCCGAAGAGGTGAAAATACGCCGTCTGAACGAGATTATTGCATTGCAGAGCGAAATAGCGAAGGAAAGCAATCACAATGATATTGGTAAAGTTTACGAAGTGCTAGTAGAAGGTTTTTCGAAACGCTCGAAGGAGCAAATGTCGGGAAGAACCTCGCAAAACAAGATGGTGGTATTCCCCCGCGAAGGACGACATATTGGTGAGTTTGTAAAAGTGAAGATACTTAGTTCTACTTCGGCCACTCTCATTGCTGAAGTCATAGAGTGAGTTTTCGTTTTTGTCGGATTTTGTTTTAAAAACGGCTTAATATTTTAAGCCGTTTTTTTTTTATAAGAAAGCAGGTGGTCGGAGCAGGCAAGTTGCGTTGTTATTTTAAGTGAAACTTCTTTTATATTGCATGTTTAGGGTGTGACATCTGTTTGTATTGAAAAAAAATGTATATTTACTGCGATTTTATAATTATGTTTATTTTGGAATTATTACAATAGATACAGATAAGTTGATGATATTCAAAGTGCCAAAAAAACTAATTTCTTTTCAGATATTTGCTTTGCCCTGATTACGGAAAAATTTCAGTAATTATTTGTTATATTGAAAGTATTTAGTAATTTTGTGTGACTTTTGAGAAGATTGAATTCTTTGTTCAGATATTTGATTTTCAGTAATATAATTGAAATTAATACAACAAAAATACTAACTAAAACAAAAATCTATGTGGTTAATTGATTCGTCGATTGGGCGAAAGCTCATTATGAGTATCACGGGGCTATTTCTCGTGTTGTTTTTACTGTTTCATGGCACTATGAACTTCGTTGTCCTGTTTTCGCGCGATGCGTATAACATGATTTGCGAATTTTTGGGTGCTAACTGGTATGCTCTTGTCGGAACCAAAGTGTTGGCAATTGGTTTTGTGGTGCATATTCTTTATGCCTTATATCTGACTTTTCAGAATCAACGGGCACGTGGGAACATACGCTATGCTGTGACTAAAAAACAGGAGGGTGTAAGTTTTGCTTCTCAAAATATGTTGGTTTTGGGTGCTATTGTTCTTGGCTTTATGGTTTTACACCTTTATCAGTTCTGGGCAAAAATGCAGCTTATCGAAATAACCCACAAGCTCGGAGGACATGTTGAACAAGAGTTGCTTGCCAATGCCGCTAACGGTGCTTATTGGATACAGTATTATTTCAGTCAGCCTGTTTACTCAATCGTTTACATCGTATGGCTTTCAGCATTGTGGATTCATCTTACTCACGGAGTATGGAGTGCATTGCAATCGCTTGGCTTAAATAACGGAACCTGGTTGCCACGAGTAAAAGTTGTTTCAAATGTTATTGCTACTCTTATTATTTTGATGTTTATCTCTATTCCCGTTTACTTTTTGTTGGGTGGGGGATCTAACTGGATTATCTAATCACAAATTTGAAAAAACAGAAATATATTATGGCAAAGAATGAAGAATCTACTGTGGTAGAAGCAACTAAAATAGATGCTAAAATTCCTGCGGGACCATTAGCCGAGAAGTGGAGCAATTATAAAGCTCACCAAAAATTAGTAAACCCCGCCAATAAACGTCGTCTCGACATTATTGTCGTTGGTACCGGACTAGCCGGAGCTTCGGCAGCTGCATCGCTTGCTGAGCTTGGTTTTAATGTGTTGAATTTCTGTATTCAGGATTCACCCCGTCGTGCTCACTCTATTGCAGCACAGGGAGGTATCAATGCAGCAAAGAATTATCAAAACGATGGTGACTCTGTTTACCGTCTTTTCTACGATACTATCAAAGGAGGTGACTACCGTGCCCGCGAAGCCAATGTTTACCGTTTGGCTGAAGTATCGAACAGTATTATCGATCAGTGTGTAGCGCAGGGTGTGCCTTTTGCCCGCGAATACGGAGGTTTACTGGATAACCGTTCGTTTGGAGGAGCTCAGGTGTCACGTACGTTTTATGCTAAAGGTCAAACCGGACAGCAATTGTTACTGGGTGCTTACTCAGCATTGAGTCGTCAGATTGGTAAAGGTGCTGTAAAATTATACTCGCGTTACGAGATGCTGGATGTTGTTATTGTTGATGGTCGTGCACGTGGTATTATTGCCCGTAATCTGGTTACCGGAAAAACAGAACGTTTCTTTGCTCATGCAGTAGTTGTAGGTACAGGTGGATATGGTAATACCTTCTTCCTTTCTACAAATGCTATGGGTTCAAACGGTTCGGCGGCTGTTCAGATGTATAAAAAAGGTGCTTATTTTGCTAACCCTGCTTATGCTCAAATTCACCCAACCTGTATTCCTGTTCACGGAGATTTTCAATCAAAACTGACTTTGATGTCTGAATCGCTTCGTAACGACGGACGTATTTGGGTTCCAAAGAAAAAAGAAGATGCTGAAGCTATCCGTGCCGGAAAGAAAAAAGCAACTGATTTGAAAGAAGATGAACGTGATTACTATCTGGAACGTCGTTATCCAGCTTTCGGTAACCTTGTTCCCCGCGACGTAGCTTCGCGCGCTGCCAAAGAACGTTGCGATGCCGGTTTTGGTGTTGGTAACACAGGCTTGGCTGTTTATCTTGATTTCTCTTCTTCGATCGAACGTTTAGGTGAAGATACTATCCGTGCCCGTTACGGTAACCTTTTCCAGATGTACGAAAAGATCGTGGATGATAATCCATATAAAACTCCGATGATGATTTATCCTGCTATCCACTACACAATGGGTGGTATCTGGGTTGATTACGAACTACAAACTTCGGTAAAAGGATTGTTCTGTATTGGTGAGGCTAACTTCTCCGATCATGGTGCTAACCGTCTGGGAGCTTCTGCATTGATGCAGGGATTGGCTGATGGATATTTTGTGTTGCCTTATACAATTCAAAATTATTTAGCCGATCAGATTCAGGTACCTCGCATGAGCACTGACCTGCCTGAGTTTACAGAAGCAGAAAAAGCTGTTCAGGCAAAAATAGAAAAAATCATGAAAATTCAGGGTGATAAATCTGTA
>JAYFRI010000142.1:0-6647 GCA_034926015.1 Paludibacter sp.
GATTTGGATTGATTTGAATGTTTTTTAAATGTCCTTTGTAGCCGTTATTTACAATATTTAAACGCAAGCCTACCGCTGCCGACAAAGCATCGTTTATTTTATATGTACCGTTCAGTTGTACTCCGAAAATATACTGGCGACCTTCCATGAATTGATCAACTGAATAAGTAGTTGTATTGATACCGTTTGCTTTGAGTGAGAGCGGAATCATTGATGCCGGCGCTTCGAACGAAGGTAATCCATTGTTGAATACAGCTTTTCCACCACCACCGGTTACTGCAAATGCTGCTGATATGGCATATCGGTCTTTTTTGTACGCCAACTGAAAGCTTGGGATAAGTGGCGCCGAAGCTTCTCCCGTGAATACTTTGGTTGCATTTCCATTGTTGTTGGCTGCAAAGGGAGCGAAAGTGGAAGTAATCGTACGTGTTTGGTAGGCGCTCTGATTGTTCAGCGATAAATGGAGTCCATCGGTAAGAAAAATCAAACCTGCCGGATTGGCATATACGCCATCGATACCAGTGGTGGCATCAAGTGCCGGATTGCGAAGGAAGTGAACGCTTTGATTGGTGTTTGTCATTAATCCTCCCGCAAAAGCGCTGGAACCTGCTAAGGCTAAAAATGAAATTAAAATTACTTTCTTCATAAAATAGTGTTTTTTATTGAATTAATTTTCCGGTATTATATTGCTAAATTAAATATTTGTTAAGTTTTTACCGGATATAGCGCACAAAAGTACACAATATTTTGGTATTTGTGCAATCTGTTTCGGATAACTGCACATTTTATAATTAAATATGCGGATTTAAATGCAATAAAAGTGAAAAATAGTAAAAGCGGAATGGGAAGTGTAAGTTTTTTTTTGCTTTAAACCAGCCATAAATAAAAACAAAGAACTATCCTTTATGTTGAGGACAGTTCTTTGTATAAAATTGTGAATGGGTCCGCGACACTGTCTCGCTACCTTTGGTTATCAATAGAAAAGTTGCGATAAAACATTAGTTGCAGTATTGGTTATGGGTTTTAAGCCTAAAAATTTTGTGTACTGCGTTGCAGAAAGGATTGGTTTCAGTTTCGATGTAAGGTCAGTAGTGAGCGCATTCAGTTGAGTGTTGTATTTTGATTTATCCGAACCAGCTAATGCTAAAATCTCCGATTTGCTCTTCAGAAAATTAGTAACTGTCGCTAAAACTTTAGGTTGCTGATCCTTTGTGAGGGTCAGTGCAGTGGTGAGTTTGCTCATTATTTTTTCCGATACGGCATTCACATCAAGTCCGGTGGCAGTGCTGACTTTTTTTGCTGTGTTTTTAAGCGAACTTGTAGAAATTTGTGCATTAGAGCTTAACAACATACCAAACGAGAGTGCGAGAATAAAATAGATCTTTTTCATTTTGAATTGATTTTTTTGTTGAAAGTTAGTAAATATAGTTGTTTGTGTCAAATTGTTGATGCCTGGTCAGCAATTCGATGGCTAAATTAATTCGAATCCCATCATTGTGTTCTTCGGCATTCTTCTTTTTACAAAACCTTAACGGTCGGTTGTCGTAATTGATTGAATTTAAACTCATCTCTCAGCGTCCGGAACGTTTTTTCGTTACTCCTTTTTCTTCACTCTGCTGCATTGAATTACAGCTAAACGTTCGTCGGCAGTTTTACAGGCGAATAAATATACATTGCCACCTTCCCTGATGCCTGTTTTTTGTCTGAAAGCTTCTACGCTTTGAGGATAATTACGGACACTCACGTTGGCTTTAGGTACTGTGTTTTTAAGCGTTTTTATATCAGCTTTGGAGGTGCCGGAAACAGCGTCTACTTTAAATATACGACCTGGAAAATGAGGTAACAGTGCGTCCGATGTGTATAAATGAGTATTTGTATGTAACTTTTTTAGGTTGTATTGATTGCCAATGGTTTTAAAAGCTCCTGCTTTAAGTATGGATGCGTTGGGTTCATAAAGGTAGCTGCCTATTTCGGTGGCCAACAGGGCTGTTGACTGACTTTCGTCATAGGATTTGAAGCTGAAAACCTGCTGTTCTTCCCCTGTTATATTAATGGTATGAATAAGCGTGTCATTGCTTAAAGAGCTGTCGACGAGAAGTAGTATTTCTTTACATTCGTTGTCGACTGAAATGATATGAATTTCGTTGATTGTTTTAAGTTCGGCCATTAGCTGCGATAAATCGAGCATAGGCGACAGCTTAATAAGCACTCTTTGTGCTTTTGCTTTCAATAATTGATAGATTTGTCCAATATCAGGTTCGCAGTCCGAGAGACGAAATACTTTTTGGCCTGTATTGCTGCGTCGGGCAGGGTCGATAAACAGTACATCCACCGGCGACATTGTTTTCAGGTAAGCTTCGGCATCGCTGTTCATTACTTGTATTTGTTTCAGTCCCAACGCTTCGAAGTTATGGCTGGCAAGCGTACAAAGTTCATTGTTTCGTTCCACATACACGGCATGGCTGAAATTCCGAGCAATAAAACTGCAATCGACGCCAAAACCACCAGTAAGATCCACAAAAGTTTCACCTTTACAGTGCGCAGCTTTGTAAAGTGCAGTGGATTCGGACGACGATTGTTCGAGCGAAAGCTGTACCGGGTATAAAATGTGAGGACAATTGTAAAATGTAGGAACTTTCAGTTTTATTTTCTGTCGTCCATTGATCTGCCGTATTGCCAATTGATAATCAACTTTATCTGAGTTGCGCGAAGCTAAACTAACAGCAAAAATATCATCATTTTCGTGTGTGCGGATAAAGTCCAAAGTGGCCTGATTCATTGTTAACAGATTTTTTTTTTCAAAAGTACAATAATTTTTATACTTAATTGATGTTCGAACCGAAGATGCAGATCTTAAATTGTAAATTGATTGAACCACTAAGTCTGCAAAAAACGGAGAGCGGGGTAGGAGGTAAAAACAAAACCGTGCAAACTTTTTAAAGTTGCACGGTTTTAATAAGTGATTGTTTGTTGGTAGTATGTAGCTCAATACATTAATACTACTCTGAATTTCATACTTGCCGGATTGTCCACATTGTAAAAATCGGAATTAGTAACATAAATGTCCAATCCGCCTTTACTAAAGCTGTAATCCACAGTTTGTGTCCATAAGTTGCCCAGTGCGTTTTCATAGTGGCGCACATAAGGCAATGGTTGCTGCGAGTTGCCGATCTCTGTGTAAGTAACTACGGTACCGGAGTTGTACACAAAAGGCGTAATTTCGGGCATATCGAAATGGAATGAAAAGTAACCATTTAATTTATCAACATCCTGGTTATAAACCCAGTCGTTTTGTGCAACAGCCAGATCGATGATTTTCCACTGTAGTTGTTCCGGTTCATCTTCGCACGAAAGAGTGAACAATGAAATCATAAGAATGAATAATGTTTTCTTCATAAAATTTAGTTTTTTATAGGTGATTATTATTGTTTTAGTTCGCCGTGGCTTTTATATTTCCAGTCGTTAATTATTGTTCCGAATTGTTTGGCTCATTTGTAACCGATTTGGATTTTTACTTTGTTTACAAAATTTGTGCCTGAAAAATGAAGCTTTCGGTTTATTACCGAAATACAGCTTCCGGCAGCCAAAACATCTGAAGATACGATGACAGTTCATTTCAAACCACTTTCCCTGTTTTTGGCTCGAAGACTTATTGTTTTGTAAAAAAAATGTAACATTAGCTGCAAAAACTTTCGATGCCCGAAAAAATAGCTATTCGCAGTAAGTGTGTGTTAAACTGTTATTGTATTTTGTGTATTTGTTTTAAAAAGAAACTGATTCGAATCTATTTTGTACTGATTAGTTTTTGTGCTGAAAATGCAAAAAAGACAAAGTCGCTTTTTGTTCGATTTGCCTGTTTCACTGTTCATAAAATTAATCTGCTTGTAACGATATTTAACAAGAGTTTTTATATATTTGCAAAGATAATCAGAAAAAACTGACTATAGAGTTCAGTTTAAGTGTTTTTGGGAGATTCAATATTTTTTGTACCACATTTGAAATATAGATAAGAAAAAGTCAATGCTTAAGGTAACAAAAGTAGAATAAGCAAGACATCGCCCAATAGCCAATAGGAATTATCTTTTATTTGAATATATAAATAATCTGATTTTTTAATTAATTCAACATCATTTATGAAGAAAGTTTTTTCTTTTCTATTTGTGATCATGCTAGCTCAACTGGCATATTCGCAAGGAACAATTAAAGGGATTGTTGTGGATAAATCCAACAACGAACCGCTTATCGGAGTTAGTGTTTATAATCCTGAATCAGGAGTCGGGGTGAGTACATCATTGGATGGCAGTTTTTCAATTACCTTGCCCAAAGGAAAACAAAACATAACTGTATCGTATGTAGGATATACTTCTCAGACCCTTCAGGTTAATTCAAACAGTGCTGAAAAGCTTACTATTCAGCTTCAAAGCGAAGCGATCGGGCTGAACGACGTTACTGTTACTTCATCCATTGCCATTCGCCGTAAAACGCCTGTGGCATTGTCGGTAATGGATCCTATCAACATTGAAAACAAAATTAGTGTAAAGGAATTTCCTGAAATTCTGAAATCTACTCCGGGTGTATACGCCACTCGTCAAGGAGGTGGTTTTGGCGATTCACGTATCAACCTTCGTGGTTTCGAGTCGGCAAATATCGCTGTGATGATCAACGGTGTGCCGGTGAATGATATGGAGTGGGGAGGTGTTTACTGGTCGAACTGGGCTGGATTGAGCGATGTGACCCGTTCTATGCAGGTACAGCGCGGTTTGGGAGCTTCTAAAGTTGCTGCTCCATCGTTGGGTGGTTCTATCAATATCGTTACACGCTCTACAGATGCTAAAAAAGGTGGTTCAGTGTCTTACGGTATTGGTAACGATGGTTACTCGAAAATTGGATTTGCTGTTTCTACCGGATTGACAGAAAATAACTGGGCTATTACCCTACTTGGTTCTAAAACAGTAGGTAATGGTTACATTCAGGGAACTGAATTCGAAAGTTATTCGTATTTTGTGAATGTTTCGAAGTTAATTAATGATAATCACCAATTATCGTTCACAGCTTTTGCAGCTCCACAATGGCACAATCAACGCAACAATAGCGATAGATTGACAATTGAAGAATGGCAGAAACAACCATTGAAATATAAATACAATGCTTCTTATGGCTTCGACATGAATGGTCAACGCAAAGTATCGTCGTACAATGTTTATAATAAACCTCAGATTTCGCTGAATCATTTTTGGACTATCGACGAAAAATCGAGCTTATCAACAGCGTTGTATGTATCAATCGGAAATGGTGGCGGATATAGTGGCCAGTCATACAACAGTAGCGATAGAGCTCAATGGTATGGGGCCTCTAATGGTGCGCCTAACAACACATATCGTGCCGAAGATGGAACATATGACTACGGACAAATTTATGAATTGAACAAAAAGAGTGAAACCGGATCGATGCTTGCTATGTCCAATAGTGTAAACAAACATTTGTGGTATGGTGCGCTATCCACTTACAATACAAAAATTGGAAATAATATCGATTTTTACGGAGGCTTGGATTTGCGTTATTATAAAGGGATTCACACCAATGAGATTGTAGATTTATATGGCGGTAATTTTTTTATTGACAATACCTCACGCCCATCAAAAACCTCAACAGACTGGAAAACAGATAAACTTGGAGTGGGAGATGTTGTATATCGCGACTACGATGGTTTTGTAATGAGTGAAGGTCTTTTTGGACAAGCCGAATATAACAAAGACAAATTAAGTGCATTTGTTTCGCTTTCGGTTTCGAATACTTCGTATTGGCGTTACGATCGTTTTTACTATGACGCAGCTGATGCACGTTCCGAAACCATTAGCTTTCTTGGTTATAGTGCAAAAGGCGGTGCCAACTATAATTTGAACGATAATCACAATGTTTTTGCCAATGTAGGTATTATTTCACGTGCACCTTTCTTCTCGGGTGGAGCATTTCTTCAGTCAACTACAAGCAATATTACTAACCCCAATGCCATTAATGAAAAAGCTTTCTCAGCTGAATTGGGTTATGGATTCCGTTCTAAATTTTTATCAGCCAATTTGAATGTTTATCGTACCAATTGGTTAGATAAAACATTGGTTCGTGCAATTAACGCTAACAGTCCTGAAAGCTTGGTTGCTAATATGGAAGGTGTAAATGCACTTCATCAGGGTGTTGAGTTGGATTTTAATGCCAAACCAACCAAAAATCTTGAACTTACAGGTATGATATCGCTGGGAGACTGGTATTGGCAGAACAATGCAACTGGTTACTTATACAATCGTCAGGGGCAACCTGTGGATGCCAATGGTGTAGTTGTAGATATGCTAAGTGCTAATCACGCTAAGGTGGATGTAAACCTCGAAGGCATTAAAGTGGGTAACTCTGCACAATTTACAGGGGCTTTGGGTGCAAACTATCAAATCCTGAAAGGCTTCCGTTTAGGTTTGGATGCAAACTATTTTGGAAAGAACTATGCTAACTTCAATATATCTTCGGTAGGAACAAACTTATCTCCGGCTACATTTGCTCAGCCCTGGATGATTCCTGATGCGCTAACCTGCGATTTCTTTGCCAGCTATAATTTCAAAATTGGCGATTATAATGCTACATTGATAGGTAATATTGAT
>JAYFRI010000378.1:0-9995 GCA_034926015.1 Paludibacter sp.
TTGGGTTAGAATCCCAACGGGGTCACAAAATGTAAAAACAAAAAAAATCAGCCTTTCATTTGGTTGAAAGGCTGATTTTTTTTGTTTTTACACAATATTTCTGTTGCTATTTTCTTTCAGCATATTGCTCTTCGTAATACTTTTGATACTGACCACTCGTCACATTATCCAACCACTCCTGATTACTCAGGTACCAGTCAACTGTTTTTTCAAGTCCTTCTTCGAACTGCAATGAAGGTTTCCAGCCAAGTTCACGTTGGAGTTTTGATGAGTCGATGGCATAACGCAAATCATGTCCGGCTCTGTCCGTCACAAAAGTGATGAGTTTTGCTGATGTTCCGGCCTCTCTGTTAAGTTTGCGATCCATTATCTCACATAATTTATGAATCAAATCAATGTTCGTCCATTCATTATTGCCACCTATATTATACGTTTCTCCATCTTTTCCGGTATGGAAAATTGTATCAATCGCACGGGCATGGTCATTTACCCATAACCAATCACGAATGTTTTCACCTTTTCCATAAATAGGAATCGGTTTATTATGCTTAATATTATTGATCGAAAGCGGAATCAGTTTTTCGGGAAAATGGTTGGCGCCGTAGTTGTTAGAGCAATTGGAAACCACAACGGGCAAACCGTAAGTGTCGTGATAAGCACGCACAAAATGATCGGAAGATGCTTTACTTGCCGAATAGGGCGAGTGCGGATCATATTTTGTTTCTTCGGTAAAGAAGGTACCATCCATTTCCAAAGCGCCATACACTTCATCTGTAGAAATATGATAAAAACGTTTGCCTTCCATATTTCCTTTCCATGCATTTTTTGCAGCATTCAGCAAATTACAAGTCCCGAAGACATTGGTACGAATGAATGAAAATGGATCGACGATAGAACGGTCCACATGCGATTCGGCCGCTAAATGAATGACACCATCAAAATTGTATGTTGAAAACAATGTTGATATAAAAGCTTCATCAGTAATATCTCCTTTCTCGAAGCAATAGTTTGGTGTATCGGACAGGTCTTTCAAATTCTCAAGATTCCCTGCATAAGTCAGCGCATCAAGATTTACAATTTGATATTCAGGATATTTTGTCACAAATAAACGAACAACATGAGAACCTATAAAACCGGCACCACCGGTAATTAGAATAGTCTTTTTCATATGATTGAGCTTGAAATTTAACTTTAATATATTCTAAAATAATATTTTCGATCCGAAAGGTTAAGCATCCTATAACCACCTACTTACTCACACAATTTTCATCATCTTCAGACAGCAGCACAAAATGAGCCTTGTTCTTTTTTCACAAAGATACAACGTTTTTCAGGTTTGACAAGTTGTTGAAAACTTTTCGATCTAAAAAAAGTTATTTATAAAATACAAACGCTACTTTTGTAACATGGCAAAAATAAATCAACATATCGAAAAGCTACTGGCTTATCATGACTATGTAGTAGTACCGGGTTTAGGTGGATTTGTGGTACAACATCAATCAGCAAAGATCACAGCCGGACACATTTCAGCACCTACAGCAACCGTAGGCTTCAACTCGCTAATGCAACATGCCGATGGTTTGCTTGCCATAGAAGTTGCAAGAGCAGAAAGAATTACCTACCGGAAGGCAGTTGAAATTATTGAGTCTGAAGTAAAAGAATTCAAAAATCAATTGCTAAAATCAACACCCCACCAGCTGGGAAATCTGGGGTTCTTTTCGCTCAACGAAAACGGAAGCCTTCATTTTGTTCCCTGCACAAAAGTAGATTTTCTACCTTTAAACATTGGACTTAACGAATTGTTCGTTTCGGAACTGGAGCGCAAAGCAGAAAAAGAAGCAAAGAAAATATCCTTTGTTCTACCTACAGCAAAAACATTCAGATACGCTGCAGCTGCTGTTTTATTGACGGCAATGTTAATGATTTCGCCTCAAATGAACGACGTTCGCCGCGCCGAAACAGCCGACTTGCTTTCGCTTTCGGTGCTTAAGCCAACTGTCAAAACAGTCGTTAACGACACATTGGTGCTCTGTCCGGAGCGCTCCGAAACAATGCTCTCTGACGGAAGTGTTCAAAACAATGACTCTAACCTGTTTCATGTAGTGGTAGCCAGCCTTCCAACTCAACTTTCGGCCGAGAAGCTTTGCGAATCGCTCAAAAAAGAGAAGTTTGAATGCGCCCACGTGCTGAAACCTGTAAAATCGTACAGAGTCTCAATTCGCTCATTCGCCGAGAAAGCCGAAGCCATAGCCTTTATGGAAAACCTACGCGCTTCGGACGAACGTTTTAAAACCGCATGGGTACTTTGCAAATAATTTTCAAAAAAAATAATTCGTTTTAAAACTCTTGAATCATTTTTGGACAAATTATTCTATCAGAAAACAAAAAAACAGGAGAATTATTGAAATCCAAAAATATATCACTATCTTTGCAGCCGCTTTTCGAGTAAAAGCATTAGGTATAATCATTTAAAAAAATAAAAAATGCCCGCAAAAATCAGATTACAACGTCACGGTCGTAAAGGATATGCTTATTATCATATCGTTATCGCCGACAGTCGTGCGCCACGTGATGGCAAATTTATCGAACGTATCGGTTCTTACAACCCAAACACCAATCCTGCAACAATTGATTTAAAATTCGAACGTGCTCTTCATTGGTTAACAACAGGTGCCCAACCAACCGATACAACACGTAATATCCTTTCAGCTGAAGGTGTATTATTGAAAAAACACTTGTTAGAAGGTGTAAAAAAAGGAGCATTCGATGCTGCTGAAGCTGACAAACGCTTTGCTGCATGGAAAGCCGCTAAAGAAGCTAACCTGACAAAAACAAAAGAACAATTGGCTGCCGAAAAACAAGCAGATCTGAAAGCACGTTTATCTGCAGAAGCAGAATCGAACAAAGCTAAAGCTGCCGAAGTAGCAAAGAAAAAAGCTGAAGCTATTGCAGCTCAGGCTGAAGCCGCTGCCGAAGCAGCAACTGAAGCTCCTGCTACTGAAGAAGCTCCTGCTGCTGAATAAGGAAGATTCAAAAAAAATATAAGAAACCCGGAAGCAATTTCGGGTTTTTTTGTACCCATATTTTAAGCAGATATTGAAAAACGAATCAATATCTAAATCATTTTATCTACAATGAATTTTAATTGTTATATTTTTATTATTTTTACGCATGATTGAAAAACAAGTAAATATCGCCTTACAGGTACTGCCTGTATCAAAAGACATCCACCCCTACATCCTGGTGGATAAAGCCATCGAAGTGATAGCGGCTTCGGGGCTCAACTATAAAGTCACTCCTTTCGAAACAGTGATAGAAGGAACTTACGACCAAATTATGGAAGTTGTAAAAAAAGCACAAAAGGCCTGTTACGATGCCGGCGCCGAAAGCATGATGACTTATATAAAGATTCAGAGTTCGAGAGAAAATGTAAGCATAGAAGACAAAATGGAGAAGTATTAAATTCGGTTGCGCTAACCCAATACAAAAATCATAAAAAAAAACCTCGCTACCAAATTATGAAGCTAAACGTTTCCATCGTGGTTTATAAACATGCAATTACCGAAGTCAGCGCTTTGGTTGATTTGCTGCAAAAATCAGGGGTGGTAGCTCAGATATTTCTTGTTGACAACTCACCCCAACCAAACGAAGCGTTTGCCGCACTAACTGTTAATTACATTTTCAACAATCAAAATTTAGGCTATGGCGCTGCACACAACATAGCTTTACGCAAGAGTATCATTTCAGATGCAAGCTATCATTTGGTAGTAAATCCTGACATAAGTTTCGAGCCGGAGATTTTAATCAGCATAACCGAATATATGGATAAAAATACAAATATTGGACAATTAATGCCAAAAGTATTTTACCCTACCGGGGAAATTCAGTATCTTTGCAAGCTGTTACCAACTCCATACGATTTAATTTTCAGGCGTTTTTTGCCACAGAAATGGATCAGTAAGCGAACTGAAACCTTTGAGTTGAGAGCATCCGGATACAATACAATAATGGATGTTCCTTATCTTTCGGGTTGTTTTATGTTTTTCAGAATTTCGGCCTTAAAAGACATTGGTTTATTCGACGAACGTTTTTTTATGTATCCCGAAGATATCGATATAACACGGAGAATGCACTCAAAATACAGAACGGTGTTTTATCCACAGGTAAGTATCGTTCATCATCATGCAAAAAGCTCTTACATGAACTTTAAAATGTTAACAATACACACTTTTAATATGATCAAGTATTTCAACAAGTGGGGATGGATTTTCGACAGAGAACGCACAATGACAAACAAAAGAATAAAAGCATCGTTAACTAAAAATTAAGAGAACAACAAATATTGATCGTCGAATAAAAATTTATATACTTTCATTTAAATCATTCGTAACATTATACACATATGAATTTCAGCCTGATACAAATAACAAGCGCATTTATGGTACTCTTTGCGATTATTGATATTTTAGGATCCATCCCAATTATCTTAAACATCAAAAAGAAGTCGAGCACCGTTTACCCCTTCAGGGCAAGTGCAATAGCCTTGATTATTTTAATCGTGTTTTTATTTTCGGGCGAAGGAATTCTAAAACTCTTCAATGTCGACATCCAATCGTTTGCCGTGGCAGGCGCTCTTGTGATTTTTATTTTTGCTATAGAAATGATTCTCGATGTTGAAATTTTCAGAAACAAAGGGCCTGAAGGCGGTTCATCCATTGTACCACTTGCTTTTCCCTTGATAGCGGGACCTGGTTCTTTCACAACCTTACTGTCGCTGCGGGCTGAATACGATACCGTAAATATAATTATTGCACTTGTACTAAATCTTGTTTTTGTGTATTTCGTAATCCGTTCCACATCGCGAATCGAAAAATTGATTGGCGAGGGCGGCATCTACATTCTACGTAAATTCTTCGGAATCATTCTATTGGCCATATCAGTAAAACTTTTCACGACAAACATTGGCTCATTGTTATAGCCCACATTTACATTATTTGATATAATTATTTACCGGTACAGTTTCTACACATTTCGTGCTGTTTACGGTTACTAAGCACTGACATACGAAATTCGTTTGCTTTAGAACTGTGCCAAACACTACCAAAAGACCTGTCGGCAAGGTTACCAAAACTGTGAGTACCATCCTTATCGTAGCAGCAAGGAATCAAATCACCTTTCGAGCTAATGACTGCTGCACTCCACAGGCGTGAACAATGATTCGGAAGAGCACTTTTTACTTTATATGAACCTTCGTTTATTTTTTTATAGCGCGAATATTTTTCAATACTCGTTAAAAGATCATTCCCATTTTCGAAATCGTACAATTGAGCCGATTTGAACACCAACCGATCAGCCTTTAATGATTTTGCGAGGATTTTCATCTCCTTCATTTGATGCTCGTTGGTTTTTAGCACAATAAACTGTATTTCAACCAACGGTGTTATCGATTTTAATTCTTTTTTCCAATTATTGATGTTATGTACCCCTTCGATGGCTTTTATTAATTTTCCGCCCTTCCTGTATTGCTCATACACCTCTTGCGTAGTTCCATCTATCGACACAATCAGTTTATCAAGGCCCGAAAGAACAAGCTCTTTTGCCCTTTCAGAATTAAGTAGTTGCGCATTGGTGGATGTGGAAGTGAAAATTTTAGCATTGTGGGCATAATTTATTAACACATGAAGATTCCCGTTCAGTAAAGGTTCTCCCTGAAAATAAAAAATTATATGAAACAGCTCATTCTTTAACTCATCAATATAATTTCTAAAAAACTCACTATCAATCTTAGTTCCACTTGACCTACTACTTCTTCCAACAGGACATTCGGGACATTTTAACTGACAGAAATCGGCTGGCTCCACAGAAATGAAAGCTGGGCGGAGTTTTATGTTGAATTTAAGCAAATTTCGATGAAACAAATAAGAAGAATACAAACCAATAAAATTAGTTATTTTCCTCAAACTACAATATTTAAGAACACTAAAAAAGAATAAGACATAGTTTTTGAAATAATGCATAAATGATTAATTTTAGGATTTCTGAAATAATTTTTCAGGATATCATGTATATCATATCCACCTATTTTAGAAAAAACGTGAAAACAATTTGCAAAGTAAACAGAATTTAAAACAAAAACTATATATTTGTAGTCAATAAAAAAAATCGAATATTAAATCAATTTATAACAAAACACAATTTTATGAGAAAGCAATTATTTTTTATGGTTTCTATGCTGCTTGTGCTGGTGTTGAGCTCTTGTAACAAAGACCTTAAAACATTAGACCCAAGCTTATTTACTTGTACTCCAAATCCACTTGAAGTAAAAGGTGGCAAAGTAGATGCAACTATTACAGGAACTTTCCCTGTGAAGTATTTTGCGAAAAATGCTACAGTAACAGTGACACCCGTTCTTACTTTCAACGGTAAAGAGGTTAAAGCAGCTGCTTCCACTTTCCAGGGCGAAAAAGTAGTTGGTAACAACAAAACAATCAGCTACAAAGCTGGTGGATCATACACAATTAAAACATCTTTCGATTACAATCCGGAAATGATTAAATCAGAATTATGGTTGGATTTCAGTGTATCGACAAAGAAAAAAACATACACACTTCAGCGCGTAAAAGTAGCTGATGGCGTGATTGCTACTTCTCAATTGGCGGCTACAAGTTTTGGAGCCGAAAACGGCGCTGTTATTATTCCTGATAAATTCCAACGCGTAATTCAGGAAATGCAGGAAGCTGATATTAAATTCCTTATCCAACAATCGGAACTTCGCAAATCAGAAGCAAAATCGGAAGATATTGTAGCTTTGACAAAAAAGATCAAAGAAGCGAAAGAAACTCAGAACAAACAGGTTGCAGGTTTGGAAGTTGCAGGTTATGCATCTCCGGATGGAGCTGTTGAGTTGAATACTAATCTTGCTGAAAAACGCCAGAAAGTGACTAACGAATTTATCAACAAAGAATTAAAGAAACTTAAAACCTCGGTTAAAGTTGACTCGAAATTTACTGCCGAAGACTGGGATGGCTTCCAGAAATTAATGGAAAGTTCAAACATTCAGGACAAACAAGTAATCCTACGTGTACTTTCGATGTACAGCGATCCTGAACAACGCGAAAACGAAATCAAAAATCTTTCAGTTGCTTTCAAGAGCATTGCAGATGAAATTCTCCCACAACTTCGTCGTTCACGTTTGAAACTTACAGTTGATGTAACTGGTAAATCGGACGAAGAAATTGCTAAATTAGCCAAAGAAGATGTTTCAAAATTAAGTGTTGAAGAATTGCTTTATGCAGCTACACTTACAGAAGACGCTAATAAAAAAGCTGATATCTATCAGAAAGCAGTTACTGCATTCCCAACCGACATGCGCGCGTTCAACAATTTAGGAGCTATTCAATACGAACTAGGAAAAGTTGATGCTGCCGCCGATAATTTTGCTAAAGCTTTGGCTATCGATGCTAAAAATGCAGATGCCAATTACAATGCCGGTTTAGCTGCATTGGCTAAAGCCGATATTGCAAAAGCTGAAGTTGCTTTCGGTAAAGCTGCCGGAACAAAAGGAAATTTAGGAAATGCCCTTGGAACAGTGTATACAATCAAAGGCGACTATACAAAAGCTAAATCGGCATTTGGACCAATCGCAACTAACAATGCTGCATTGATTCAGATCCTTGATGGTAACTACAACGGAGCCCGCACAACTTTGGATGCTGTAAAACAACCAAATGCGCTTACTTCTTACTTAGCTGCTGTCATCGGTGCCCGTACCAACAACCGCGACGCTGTATATGGAAATCTTCGCAAAGCTGTAAGTTTAGATGCTGCTTACAAAGCAAAAGCGCTTGTTGATTTAGAATTCTCTAAATTCTTTACTGACGAAGCTTTTAATGCGATTGTAAAATAAAACTATTCGTCAAAGTCATAAAAAAGCCGGTATAGTTTTCTATATCGGCTTTTTATATGTCATTTTGACATACCTCTTCCACCAGATTAAGGCACTCTGCACAACGGTACAGATTTTGTCTGTATAGCTTACACAAATAATAAAATCAAAAAAAACGATTTACAAATTAATATGTACTTTTACTGATGATCAGCCTGAAAATCTGACTGATTATCAGAATTTAATTGAAGGCAAGGCATGATCGAAAACGAACAAATAGTAAATAAAATTGTTGAAGGTATACAGGAAAGAAAAGGCAAAGAAGTAGTGGTGGTTAACCTCAGGAAGCTGAAAGAGGCTCCTTGTAGTTATTTTGTTATCTGCGAAGGAGATTCAAATGTACACGTAAACGCAGTAGCAACATCGATAAAAGATTGGGTAAACGAAAAGATAAATCTAAAGCCATATGCAACAGCCGGATTTGAAAATTGCGAATGGATTGCAATGGATTACGGCCAAATCATTGTTCATGTGTTTCAACGTCACACACGGGCTTTTTATGATATCGAGCATTTATGGGCCGATGCCGACCTGAAACGAATTGAAAATTTAATTTAAAACAAATAATCTATTGAACAATAGAATGGAAAACAAAACATCAAAAGACAATCCCAAACCAATCGGTAAAGGTCCAAAATTCAGTATCACCTGGATTTATGGCATCATCATACTCGTGTTAATTGGTTCCTATTTTCTTAACGACACAGCACCCCTGAAGGAAGTGCCCTATTCTACTTTTGAAGAATATGTAAAAAAGGGACATATCGAAAAAATTGAAGTCTATCCAAACAAAAATACAATTTCGGCAAAAGTCAACAAAAATTCTGTAAAAACTGTATATGGCGACAAGTCAAACCTATACGAGAAAGACAGACTCATCAGTGTAAGAATTCCATCGGTTGAGGAGTTTTCGAAATTTATAAACAAATCCAAAGAAGATAATTTATACAGAGGTGTTGTTGAATACAAAGAAAGCCGGGATTATATAGAATTATTTCTGTACAGCATACTTCCCTTCCTTTTGCTGATTCTGTTCTTCGTTTTTATGAACCGCAGAATGTCAGGTCAAATGGGTGGCGGAAGCGGCGGTATTTTTAACGTAGGAAAATCAAAAGCTCAATTATTTGACAAAGGAAGCACCGAAAACAAAGTTACATTTAAAGATGTAGCCGGACTTGCGGGAGCCAAACAAGAAATTGAGGAAATAGTCGCATTCCTAAAGAATCCATCAAAATATACTGAACTTGGAGGTAAAATTCCGAAAGGAGCTTTGCTTGTAGGCCCTCCGGGAACAGGAAAGACACTTTTGGCCAAGGCTGTAGCCGGAGAAGCCGATGTGCCTTTCTTCTCAATGTCGGGTTCCGATTTTGTTGAAATGTTTGTGGGAGTAGGTGCTTCGCGCGTTCGGGATTTATTCCGTCAGGCCAAAGAAAAATCGCCTTGTATCATTTTTATCGACGAAATTGATGCCGTTGGACGTGCACGTGGCAAAAACCCAAATATGGGAAGCAACGACGAACGCGAAAACACACTAAATCAATTACTTACAGAAATGGACGGTTTTGGATCGAACAGTGGAGTCATTATTCTTGCTGCTACCAACCGTGCCGACATTCTGGATAAAGCCTTGTTGCGTGCCGGTCGTTTCGATCGTCAGATCCATGTGGATTTGCCCGATGTACACGAACGTAAACAGATTTTCAACGTACACCTTCGTCCGATCAAAATCAACGAAACTGTCGACGTAAATTTCCTTGCAAAGCAAACACCAGGTTTTTCGGGAGCCGACATAGCCAACGTTTGCAACGAAGCGGCTTTAATTGCAGCCCGGAAAAACAAATCTTTCGTCGAAAAACAAGACTTTTTGGATGCTGTTGACCGTATTGTAGGTGGACTCGAAAAGAAGACAAAAATAACAACCGTCGCTGAAAAGAAATCGATAGCCTATCACGAAGCCGGACATGCCACTATCAGCTGGATGACCGAACATGCGAATCCGCTTGTAAAAGTGACAATCGTGCCTCGTGGAGAAGCGCTTGGAGCCGCATGG
>JAYFRI010000350.1:0-12398 GCA_034926015.1 Paludibacter sp.
AACCTGAGGTATATCAATGGCTCGGAACGGTTTATGATTTCGGAGGAATTAGTAAAAACAATGAAACCCGGAGCTGTGATTATAGATTTAAGCGTTGATCAGGGAGGATGTTTCGAAACTTCGAAGTGTCGGACCTTGAAAAATCCAACCTATGAAAAATACGGGGTTATTCATTATTGTGTGCCAAATATTTCTGCCCGTGTTGCACGTACTACCTCTATGGCGTTAAGTAATATATTTGCTCCTATTCTGCTCAAAATAGGGCTTTCGGGAAGCGTAAAAGTGGCTATCGCCGAAAGTTCAGGATTTAGAAATGGAGCTTATGTTTACGGAGGAGTACTTGTGAACAGACTAATAGGTAGCTATTATAACATTACTTCGAACGATATAGGTCTGCTTTTGGCAGGATATTAATTCATCAAAATTAAAACAACAAAACATTCAGGTATGAAGCTAAAGAAAATTATTATCGCATTAAATTTATTCCTTATCACATTTTCTGTTTCGGCTTACGATGCCATTGGACATCGCATTATTGCTGACATTGCTTATCAGCATCTTTCGAAGAAAGCTAAAAAACAGTGTGATAAATTGCTGGGTCAAAAAGGCCTTGTGTACGAGGCTCCATGGGCCGACGAAGTGAAAAGCGATAAGAGTTATGATTACAGTTACGATTGGCACTTTCAGAACCTGAAGGATAGTATGACTACAGATGATCTGAAGGCCCTGCTCGAAAATCCGACAAGCGAAGGAGAGCATTTGTTTTATGCGATAAAAACAATGACTGAGCGGTTGAAATCAAATCAGTCGGATGCCGAAGCATTGAAATTCCTCGTCCATCTTGTTGGTGACTTGCATCAGCCAATGCATTTGGGTCGTTCCGACGACAAGGGAGGAAACAGGTTGGAAATGAATTGGTTTGGAAAGAAAACTAATGTTCATGCTGTTTGGGACAGTCAAATTACGGCAAGCAAATTCATGTCTTAT
This sequence comes from Paludibacter sp., assembly GCA_034926015.1. Lineage (GTDB taxonomy): Bacteria > Bacteroidota > Bacteroidia > Bacteroidales > Paludibacteraceae > Paludibacter. Next base: position 988 of record JAYFRI010000350.1, read on the forward strand.
TCGGAATTTAGTTCCTATCTTCAAAATAAATTCAGACCGAAGGAAAATTCTTTTAAAAACTGTAGCATTCTACAGTCGGTGGAAGCGGTTTATGCGGTTCGGAATTCAATTTATGCTTATGATATGAAAAATACAAACAATTATCATTATGTTTATCGTTTTGCCGATGACCTTGACGAGATGCTGTTCAGGGGTGGAATGCAGTTGGCCAACGTGCTTAATGGGATTTTTTGATTTTTCATTGAAATAAAAGAATTTATAAGCCCAATTGTTTTGCTTCCCGGGTACAATAGTGCCCGGGATTTATTTTTGGAAACAATTATATCTTACTGGTATTGGGAGGTATGGTTGGTGAGCCTGAATTAGCCCAAAGTCATCTCACCACACAAGCTTATGCTTAGTTTGTGTCTGATTTCAGCTTGTGAACTGCATTCCCCCAAAAGACACATCAACTTAGCTATTATAGCCTCGGTGGTGCAATCGTAGCCACTTATTACGCCTGCATTCACAAGATTCAGGCTGGTTTCGTAGCGACCCATTTCAACAGTTCCTGTGCTGCATTGGCTTTTGTTGATAATAAGAATTCCTCTTTCGCTGGCTTCTTTGAGTTCCTGAAAAAACCAATCAAGGCGCGGAGCATTTCCAGCACCAAAACTTTCGAGAATAATGGCTTTGATACCACTGATGTTCAGAATGGCATGAACGGTTGAGCGCGTAATACCGGGAAAAAGTTTCAACACGGCTACATTTTGATCTATTTGAGTGCGTACGCGTAATTTGGTGTCGATGTCAGGATAATGAATGTACGACCGGAAATACTTGATGTGAACTCCTGCTTTGGCCAATGGAGGATAGTTGTATGAATTAAAAGCGTTGAAGTGTTCGGCGTTTTTCTTGGTTGTACGATTTCCTCTGAAAAGCGTATCTTCAAAAAATATGCATACTTCGGGGACGATGGGCAGCCCGTTTTCCTTGGCCGAAGCAATTTCTATCGAAGTGAGCAAATTTTCTTTCGCATCGGAACGCATCATGCCGATGGGCAATTGGGCACCGGTGAAAATAACAGGTTTTGACAGGTTTTCGAGCATAAAGCTAAGCGCAGAAGCTGTATGTGCCATTGTGTCGGTGCCATGAAGCACTACAAAGCCATCAAATTCATCATAATGTTCCTGAATTGTGAGTGCCAATTTCACCCAGGTATCGGGCTGAATATCGGAGGAGTCAATCAGCGGTAGAAAAGGAATACTTTTGATGTGAACTCCTGTTTGTTTCAATTCAGGCATGTATTCTTGTAATCGGGCAAAATCTATCGGACGCAATGCGCCTGTTGCAGGGTCTTCAGACATGCTTATTGTCCCCCCAGTAAATAGCAATAAAACAGAATTTTCTTTTCCCACGTTCAATTTATACTAATTTGAGGCAAAGATAATGTAATTTTCCAGTATTTCACTTTCTTTTTGACATTATGTTTGTGTGGGATTGAGATTGGTGAATATTTCTGACTTTTTGTTTCGTTTCCTTGTGTTTTTTGAAAATAAGTGCACAATATTAACTATATTTTTAGATTTTGTTTTTTTTTGTTTTTTTTTTTGAAAGCAAAAAGTTCGTTGTTATGAAAGTTCTACTTCAATCACCTTTGCAATACTGACATAGCACAAAAATCCGGTTACCTGATATCCCATTTGTCTGATCAGACTCATGTATTGCTGTACTTGCTGTGTGTGAACTTTGCTTTCGGTTTCGCCGAATTTGTAATCAACCACTGTCGCATTTTTATCCTGAATAACAATTCTGTCGGGTCGGTAAATATCACCTCCAGGAGAAAGAATGCTGGCTTCGTTAATGATTTGTAAATCATTCGAAAACCAGTCGTTTACATGGGGTAAAGACCAGAATTTATTTAATTCATCTCTTACAATGCTGCTTTCATTTTCGTTGATAAGCCCTTTCCTTATCATATCGTTGATTGTTTTTTCCTGATCAGATTTAATTTTGATTTGCCGTAAAATATCATGCATGATAATCCCGAAATTCAGACGGCTTTCGTTCATATTTTGTTCTTTTCTCCAATAATCCTGACTGATGTGTTTTATTTTGAGACGGTCGGTCACACTTATTGAAACATATTGATCTACATTCATTGTTGTTTCGGCCGGCGATGGTTCGGTGTATTTGTATTCAAAAGGCTCTCCAATGCAGAAAGTTGCCGTATTATTATTAAAATTACAGGTTAATTGATCGGAACTCGGTGCGTCCGTGCTATCATTGAAACTGAAATGCATTAATCCTGATAAAGATTTTATTTTTTCAACACTTTCGGGGACTTTGTCGGCAAGAGGTGCAAAGCAAATTAATTCATGCCTTGCACGGGTAAAAGCAACATAAGCCACATTCAGGTTATCGATGTATTGATGCATTAATTCATCGAGGTAATTTTCAGCAAAAATTGTATTTGCCAATCCGGATGCATATTCAACAGGTAAAAGAGGGAGTTCGTTGAAGGGTGCTTCGTTGGGTGCACACCACAGTACGTTTTTAAATTTTCCGGATTTCTTGTCGACATCCCAGTCGCAGAAAGGAATGATGACGACTTTAAAATCAAGGCCTTTTGATTTGTGTATTGTCATAATCCGAAAAGCTTGTGCATTTTCGGGGGTTGATACAGACTGACGAATGCCGGTTTTATCCCACCATTTGAGGAAGCTGTACAAGTCGGTGGCTTTGGCTGTTGAGAATTTATAAACCAAGTCCTGAAACGCCTGAATAAAGATGGCTTCGTTGTGCCACATTCCCAGGTCGAATAAGGCAATAATTTGCTCTACCATTTCGTACAACGAGTTGTTTTTGAGTTGGCTGAGTGTTTCGTTTTCGGTATCCGAAAAAAGTTGGGAAAACGAATTTTTCTCTGTCTTCTCCGGAAAGCAAGCATTTAAGGCTTCGGTTTCAGAGAGTTGGAGGCGTGCTCTGGCATATTCGTACTCCACAATTGTTTGTTGAATTGTATCTTTAGGTTGAATAAGCAGTCTTAATATGCCCACAAGAAATCGTACCGAGGCTGCCGAACTGATCAACAGTCCTTCGTTTCCCATAATGTCATAACTGTATCCCGGTTTAGCTTCGGTTGACGATTTATGAGTGAGTAGTTTGCGAATCACTTTTTGAGCATCATCATTCTTTTTTACAAGTATTCCCACATCTTCAGGCCTATAGCCTCTGTCCTGCAGTTCTTCGAGCAAAAGAGGCAGGCGATTCATAGTTTCGGCTTTCCAGTCTTCATCATTTTCGTCCTGCGGAATGAAATTTATTTTTACGTAGCCTTCGCCAGCTTTGGGAGATACTTCCTGATGCAGTTGGCCGTATGCATGCTCAATGCTTTGAGATAATGGGAGTAAATGTGGATAAACTGTCAGCGCAGAGGACAGGCTAAGATTCAGTTTCTGTTGCAATAGTTGTGAGGCGCATGCAAAAAAAGAATTATTAAATTCTACAATATTTCTGTCGCTTCTCCAGTTTGTTTTCAGGTCGTCGGTTTGGATTTGTTCGGGCCGAAAATCGAGCATTACTTTTTCGTCGAGCAGCTTCCAATCCGAATTTCGCCAACGGTAAATGCTTTGTTTTACATCTCCTACTACCAGGTTAAATTTACCTGAGGAAAGACTGTTGGAAATAAGTGGAAAAAAGTTACGCCACTGGAGTGCAGAAGTGTCCTGAAACTCATCAATCATAAAATGATCAATGTGAATGCCTGTTTTTTCGTAAACAAAAGGCGTTTCACTGTTGTCGATGATACGGTTGAGTAGCATATTGGCATCCGAGATGAGCATTGAATTCTGTTCTTCGGTCAGCTTTTTTATTTGCAAAGCCAAATCAGATAAAATTCCCAACGTGTTGATATGTTTCAAAATAACAATGGCTGAATTATACAGAACGATACCCGATGTCAATAAATTCAGTATTTGTTGTAATTTTTGCTGAAGACCATTGTTGCAAGCGTTTTGGATCGCTGCCACAGTATCTTTCGGCGCCGATTTTGCGTACCAGTTGGATACATCGGCTACCATGTTTACAAACGAATCTTTCAGCTTAAATTCCCCGATAAGTATTTTATTCAAAGTTTTCATGGCAGAATTGGTACCTCCCTTGAAACTTTCAGGTGTTAATCCATTGTTAGTAAGTATGTCAAGTGCATTTTGCGCTGTAGTTTTAATGTCGGCTTCGAAGTCGGTCTGAATTTTACGGAGTTTCGCCTGATAGTTACGTAAAAAATCCCTGTCGTGCAGCTTTCGGTTCGTGTCTTCGGCTTTATCCTGATAGCTTTCTTTGAAAATTTCTTTCCCCAGGTCTTCGATGCTGCGACGGGGATTCCAGTTTTCCGACTGTTCAATCCTGTCTTCGGCGAACTGGGTAAGCCAGTTAAGCAGTTGTCGGTTTTCGTCCTTCGACAGATCGTGAAAAAGATTGTCTACCGATTGCTGCAGTGTGTTTTCGTTATCAAGTTCGAGGTTGTATCCTCCTTGCACACCTATTTCGCGCGCAAACGAACGTATAACCTGTTGAAAAAACCGATCGATGGTGCTTATCGAAAAGGACGAATAATCGTGAAGAATGGCGATAAGAATTTTGCGTGAACGTTCGTTGATGGCTTCTTTGCTCATTCTGAACTTCTGCATCAAGCCTGATCGATAAGGCGAATTTTCCCCTTGTGCTAAGGCGTGTAGCTCTTTCAGAATGCGGCTTTTCATTTCATCGGTAGCCTTATTTGTGAAGGTAACCGCAAGAATTCGACGATAGGTAGCATCATTCACCGGGTCGAAAAGCAGGTGAATGTAGTCCTGTGTCAGTTGGTATGTTTTTCCCGAACCTGCAGAAGCTCTGTATATTTTAAGCATGTATTAATCTTTTTTCTCGAGCTGTTTTTGTATTTTCTTTATCGCCGTTTCAATTGATTTTTCGGGTTCAATGACATTGAATTCGCCCCAAAAGTTTGGATCGCTGAATCCGGAAGCTTCATCACTGACAATAACATTTGAACGAAGCCGCTCCTTCCGACTTGCTGGCTTTTCTGTTCCTGCTTTTTCCCAGTCGGTCACAGCCATTTCTATTGTTGAGTAGTAAGTGGTGTTGAAAAGTTTTCTTTTCCAGTTGATACGCAAACCCAATTCTATGCGGCTATAACCGTAGTACCATTTTCCGTCTTTTTCGGTATAGTCGATTCGGTAACTTGCATCTATAGGATATGCGTTGGCTTTGAGTGGTTTGCGGATGATAAACATGCGGCTTGATGCTTCCCTGTCCTGTATATTGAGTTTAAAAACAGCGCTTTTAAGTGCAAGGTTTTCGGCATCGATATAGAGTTTTCCATAGTATAAAGGCTCGGTATTGATGGTGCTTTGAATAAAATCGATCACGTAAATCAATCTGTTGTCGAGGCGCGTTGAACGGTCGAAACTGAATTCATAATTTTTCATCATTTCATCAGTAAAAATCATCGAAGGATTTTTCATTACATCGAGATAAAGCGAATTGAAAGGTCCTCCCATGAGCTTGAATACCAGTGTGTCCACTTTTGTGTAGTCAGTTCTTTTTCTGGCTTTGTACATCTTCACCACATCGGTTTTGTACGTTTCGTAGGGTTGTTTGTATATATCCACTACAGCTTCGGAAAGAGATGCATATGTTTTATTCTTTTTGATTGTTTCGCGATAAAATGCAGTCATTTGAGTTTCCTCATTGGAATAGTTTTCACCGATTTTATACATCATGCCTTCGACAAGGGCTTTTGCATCCTTCGATATTACGCTAACTTCCGGGAGTTCTACAGAAATGGCATCCATTTCAATGCGTGGTTTTTCCTGTAGCAGCTCCGACAGGGAAATCACTTTGTTTTTATAACCCATATATCGCAATGAAATTTTACCGTTTTTTATCGACGATGATACTTTTATTGAAAATTCACCTTCGGTATTCGTAACAGTCGATATATTTGTTCCTATAAGTACGATACTTGTAAAGGCTAAAGGGTTGCCGCTTGTTTTGTCCACAACGACTCCCTTGAATTCGTTAAAAGATTCGGGCATCTCAGGCGATTCGGCGTAAACCTGCATGCCTGCATTAAAACATAGGAAAAGAACAAATATACAAAAAGCCGGAATCTTAATTTTTGTGATAGCATATAGTCTCATAACATTAAATTTAAGAATGTAGCACATTAATATTCAATATGTTTAAGTAACAAAAAGTATATAAAAATAGTTTGTATTTTATTTATAAAAACCCGTATGATAAATGCATTTTTATTGCATAAGCTCATTTAGTTTACTACGAATTTACCTACATTGCGCCTTGTCCCGGAATAATTCTTGATAATATAAATCCCTTTTTCGAGTCCTGAAACATCGATTGTGGATTCTCCATTCATAGATGCGGCATGCATCAACAGAACGCCGCTGGTGTTGTAAATATAGAAGCGTGACGATTCAGGATCGTCAGTTTTTACAAAAACCGAATGAGTTTCGCTGTTGTAGCTTACATAAAAAACATTTTCCTTTCCGGGATCCGAATTATCGCCGTTCCACGCTAAATCCTTATGTTTTCCCCACACATATTCCGAAAGAATCGGAAAATCGACGTATGGGTTTCGGTTGCCCTGTAGTTTGTGCACAGCGTTATTACGGTTAATTTCTTTTTCGCTCACCGGATCATTTCTGCTCCATTCCAACAATAAATTAATGGCATAGGGCTTAAACACCGGGTATGAATTGTTTGATAGCATACTTGTTGTTCCAGTGCTTCGCCAGTTGGTGGCGTAATCTTCGTAGCAGGTGACCATGTACATATAATCGCGGGCAAAATCTCCTTTGTATTCATTGGCCGGTTCGAAAACAATATTTGAATATCCCGGATATGAGCTGTAGCCTACTTTCACTACTCCATTCGAAAATGAAATCTTACTTCCGGCTACGCCCAGCGGATAATTTGATTTGGCCGAATTGGCTGTGGCATCCGAAGGGTAGAGGTTGTGTAAGTCGCTATAAGCTACAGTGGTTTCGGGACTTGTACTCCACCAGCTTTTGGGCATGTTATGTTCGCGGTTCATGCCCGACCATGAAGTTCGTTTTGTAGAGGAGTACATATCCCAAAAATAACCATCCGGATGCCAGTCGGTGCTACGGAACGATGTACTTGAACTATAATACTCGAGAACGGTATGTGGTTTTATGGTTTGATGTAAAGCAGTTTTCAGTTCAGCATTTTTTTTTCCGACTGCAAGGTTGTAGTAATTGGCCGGACCCTGCGCAAAAAGGAAAGATAAGCCGAAGAGAAATAAAAATAGAAATTTGAATTTAAATGATGACCCCATTGAATATATCTTTTGAAAAGCTAGAGAGATACAAAAATAATTATTTTAATCGAAGTTGAATACATAAATCGGATAAGTTTCAATTAATTCGGACATTATAATCGCAACGAGTTGTTCTGTTTTTTTATGAAAATAGAAATCAGTATGATTGAATTCTGACAGTTAAATGTTTTTATTGAGTGAGTGCGCTCAACAAAAGCGCTGTATATGCTTTTCATTAAATAAAAAATTACCAAAAGATTTATGTTTTTTCACATCAATCATATTTCCTTGCTCGTAAAAAATGTGTAGATTTGCAGGCAATATTTTTTCATAGTATGACTTTGTCATTTCTTGTTGAAATTTAAACATTTAAAAACAAATTCTATGTCATTTATTGCTGAAAGAGTTCAGATTGAAGGAGTAACATTTGATGATGTATTACTCATACCCGCCTACTCAGATGTGCTTCCCCGAAACGTTGATTTATCAACACGTTTTTCACGCCGCATCGAGCTTAAAGTTCCTATTGTGTCCGCAGCCATGGATACTGTTACCGAAGCTAAAATGGCCATTGCTATTGCCCGCGAAGGAGGTATAGGTGTTATTCACAAAAATATGCCGATTGCCGATCAGGCCAAACAGGTTGAAATTGTAAAACGTGCCGAAAACGGTATGATTTCAAACCCGGTGACCATACGCAAGGGCGCTACTGTGGGCGATGCGCTTTCTATCATGTCGGAATATAAAATTGGTGGAATTCCTGTTGTAGATGAAGGTGGCTACCTTGTTGGTATAGTTACCAATCGCGATCTGCGTTTTCAACGCAATATGTCTACCAGGATAGACGATGTAATGACAAAAGAAAACCTGATTACAACATCGCGATCGACCGATCTCGAAGCCGCAGCCGACATTTTGCAACAATACAAAATTGAGAAGTTGCCTGTTGTAGACAAGGACAATAAACTTGTAGGTTTGCTTACTTACAAGGATATTACAAAAGCAAAAGATAAACCAATGGCATCGAAAGATGCTCAGGGGCGACTCAGAGTTGCCGCCGGAGTAGGTGTTACAGCCGATGTTTATACACGTATCGAGGCATTGGTTGAAGCTGGTGTCGACGCGATAGTGATTGATACAGCACACGGACACTCGAAAGGGGTGATTGACACATTGAAAGAAGCAAAGAAAAAATTTCCGGACATCGATTTTGTAGTTGGCAATATAGCCACTGGCGATGCTGCGCTGGCACTGGCTGAAGCTGGAGCTGATGGTGTGAAGGTGGGTATTGGACCAGGTTCAATTTGCACCACACGTGTTATTGCGGGAGTAGGGATGCCTCAGCTTTCGGCCATTTACGAAGTGGCAAAGGCTTTGAAGGGTACTGATATTCCTGTGATTGCTGATGGTGGAATCCGTTATTCGGGCGATATAGTGAAAGCACTTGCTGCTGGTGCCTATACCATTATGGCTGGTTCGTTGTTTGCCGGAGTGGAGGAATCGCCGGGCGAAACTATTATTTTCAATGGACGTAAATTTAAATCGTATCGCGGAATGGGTTCGCTCGAAGCTATGGAAAAGGGTTCGAAAGATCGTTATTTCCAGGATGGAGAAGCCGATGTGAAAAAACTCGTGCCCGAAGGTATTGCCGCACGCGTACCGTTCAAAGGTTCGTTGTTCGAAGTAGTTTACCAAATGATAGGCGGATTGCGCGCCGGAATGGGTTATTGCGGAGCACGAAACATTGACGAATTACACAATGCTAAATTCACGCGCATCACCAATGCCGGAGTAGCCGAGAGCCATCCTCACGATGTGTCGATTACGAGTGAAGCGCCCAATTACAGCCGTGGTGAATAAAAAAGTTTTAAAAAATAGCATTGATTTTATAACATAATTGTATTTTTGAACGTTAATACATATTCATGTTAAATGTATAAATAACTATCAGATTAAATTTATGAGATCACTATTCATTTCATTTGCTTTAATTCTTTTTTCTACGGCTTTGTGGGCACAAGGCAGTGACCCTGTATTGATGTCAATCAATGGGAATCCTGTGTTGAAATCGGAATTTGAATATATTTATAACAAAAATAATTCGAACAACTCATTGGACAAGAAAACCCTGGATGAGTACGTCGATTTATTTATAAATTTCAAATTAAAAGTAGAAGAGGCTAAAGCCCAGGGGATTGATACTACCAAGTCATTCGTAAACGAACTTGCCGGGTATCGTTCGCAGCTTACTAAGCCCTATCTTACCGATTCGAAAGTTGATGAGCAGATAATAAAAGAGGCATATGAAAGAATGAAGGAAGATGTTGAAGTAAGCCATATTCTGATCCGCGTAGCTGCCTCAGCTTCACCTGCCGATACGCTCGCTGCCTGGAAAAGGATAAATTCTATTGCAAAACGACTTGAGAAAGAGGATTTTGCTAAAGTAGCAAAGGAAACTTCCGAAGATCAGGATGCTGAAAAAAACGGTGGTTATATTGGTTGGATTTCAGCTTTCAATACTGTTTACCCATTCGAAAGCTCTGCTTACAATACGCCTGTCGGAAAAATTTCTAATGTAGTTCGGAGTGCTTTTGGGTATCATTTAATAAAAGTACATAACAAGAGAAACTCATTAGGCGAAATTTTGGTGTCGCACATCATGCGTTTCACAACTCAGGGCAACGCCGAAAAAAACAATGCTGCAAAAGCAAAAATAGATTCGTTGTATCAGCGCGTGTTGGCGGGCGATGATTTTGCTAAACTGGCTGCTGAGTTTTCCGAAGATAGAGCTTCGGCTACTAAAAATGGTGAATTGCCCTGGTTTGGTACCGGACGAATGGTGCCTGAATTTGAAACTGCTGCTTTCGAAATTAAAAATATCGGGGACTTAAGTCGTCCGGTGCAGTCGGCTTATGGTTGGCATATCATTAAATTGCTCGACCGTAAGGGACTTGGTAGTTTTGAAAGTGTGAAAGCTGATATTGAAAGAAAAGCGAAACGCGACGAACGTGCTAATTTCGGACAACAAGCATTTTTGGCTAAGCTGAAAGACGAATATAAATATACCGAAAATGTCGAAAGTGTAAAGGAAATTGCTAAATTGCTCGAAGGCAAAACACTTGTTGATTCGGTATTTCAGGCCGAGGCATCGCAACTAAATAAAACTTTGTTTATGTTTGCCAACAAGTCCTATTCGCAGGCTGATTTTGTAGCATACGTTAAGAATAATGGTTATACCGATCAAACTGTAGCTTCGGAAATTGTAAACGAAAAGTTGAAGCAATTCGTAAATAAAGAATTACTTGCCTACGAAGACACTCAACTCGAAAAAAAATATGATGACTTCCGTTTTCTGATGAACGAATATCACGATGGTATTTTATTGTTCGAAGTGAGCAACAATGAAGTGTGGGACAAAGCATCGAAGGATACGGAAGGATTGGCCAATTACTTTGCTAGTCACAAAGCTGATTATGTTTGGGAAAAACCTCATTTCAAGGGTTGGGTTGTTTCGTGTAAAGACAAAGACAGCTTTAAAGCGGCTAAAGCCATAGTGAAAAAATCGCACAACGATTCGATTGACAAGTATTTACGTACCCGTTTGAATGACAGTATTCAGTATGTAAAAGTTGAAAAAGGCGTTTATGTGCCGGGCGACAATAAAGCCATTGATAAGTTTGGGTTTAAGCTGAAAAAAGCCACATTTGAACCAACGGCCGAATATCCATATGTTTTTGTAGTTGGTAAAAACCTGAAAAATCACCCCGAAGATTATACCGATGTTCGAGGCCTTGTAACTGCCGATTATCAGGAATATCTTGAAAAAGAATGGATTGCTAAGCTCAGAGCTAAATTCCCGGTTGTTGTTGACAAAAAGGTACTTGAGAAAATAAAAACGAACTGATAAAGTTTTACATTGAACAATATATCTACAAAAAAAGTCCTGAGATAGAATTCTCAGGACTTTTTTTATGATCTGGTTAATTGAAATTTATCTTTTTTACTTTAAAGCCAAATCCCAGTAGTAAGTCGGTAACTTTGATCATGAAGTCTCCCTGAATAAGTCTTT
>JAYFRI010000129.1:0-4392 GCA_034926015.1 Paludibacter sp.
GTTGCGTTTTCAATATCAACTTGACGGAATGTTCTTGTTTCTGGATTCATTGTTGTTTCCCAAAGTTGAGTTTCACTCATTTCTCCAAGACCTTTGTAACGTTGAACTGAAACTCCTGATTCTCCAAATTCTTCTTGAGCACTTTGGCGTTCTTCCTCAGTCCAACAATAACGTTCTTGTTTTCCTTTTCTTACCAAATATAAAGGAGGTGTTGCAATGTAAACATATCCATTCTCAATCAATTCCCTCATATATCTAAAGAAGAAAGTTAGGATTAAGGTTGCAATGTGACTACCATCAACATCGGCATCAGTCATAATTACTACCTTGTGATAACGCAATTTATCCATATTCAAAGCCTTGCTGTCTTCTGCCGTTCCAATTGAAACGCCAAGTGCAGTGTATATATTCTTAATTTCATCAGAATCTAAAACTCTGTGAGGCATTGCTTTTTCAACGTTTAATATCTTTCCTCTAAGAGGTAGTATTGCTTGATATTCTCTGTTTCTTCCTTGTTTTGCTGTTCCCCCTGCAGAATCCCCTTCGACAAGGTATAATTCGCATTTAACTGGGTCAGTATCCGAACAGTCGGCAAGTTTACCAGGTAATCCTGCAACTCCCAAAACTGTTTGACGTTGCACTAATTCTCTTGCCTTACGTGCTGCATGTCGAGCAGTTGCAGCAAGTATTACTTTATTAACAATTTGTTTTGCTTCCTTTGGATTTTCCTCCAAATAGTTGGTCAAAAGCTCTGAAACAATTTGGTCTACAGCTCCCATTACCTCATTATTTCCCAATTTAGTTTTGGTTTGACCTTCAAATTGTGGCTCTTGCACCTTAACAGAAATAACTGCTGTCAATCCTTCACGGAAGTCATCTCCTGTAATTTCAAACTTAAGTTTTTCCAACATTCCACTCTTATCGGCATAGCTCTTAAGAGTACGTGTTAATCCTCTACGAAAACCTGAAAGATGTGTTCCCCCTTCATGAGTGTTGATATTATTAACATAGGAATGAATATTCTCGGAGAAAGTTGTATTGTATTGCATTGCAACTTCAATAGGAATGTCTTGCTTTTGTCCTTCAATATAAATTGGTTCTGGCATTAGCTTTTCACGATTACCATCCAAATATTCAATAAAATCTTTTAGCCCATGTTCAGAATAAAATCTTTCTGTCAAATAGCTTCCATCTTCATTCTTTACTCTATAATCTGTTATTGAAAGCTCTAAGCCTTTGTTTAGAAATGCTAACTCTCTTAAACGAGTACAAAGAGTTTCGTAGTTATATTCTAAAATAGTGAATATTGAACCATCTGGTTTAAAATGAGTTGTTGTACCTGTTTTTGATGAGTCGCCTACTTCTCTAACAGAATAAGTAGGGATTCCTTGAGAGTATTCTTGTTCATATTCTTTACCATCTCTAAAAACACTAACTTTCATTAATGAAGAAAGAGCATTAACACAACTTACACCCACTCCGTGCAAACCTCCAGAAACCTTATAAGAGCCCTTATCAAACTTTCCTCCAGCATGCAAAACGGTCATAACAACCTCCAATGCACTTCTACCTTCTTTTTCGTGCATATCCACCGGGATACCACGGCCATTGTCTACTACTGTAATTGAATTGTTTTCGTTGATTGTTACATTGATTGTGTCGCAGTGACCAGCCATCGCTTCATCAATAGAGTTGTCAACCACCTCGTATACCAAATGGTGTAACCCTTTAATTCCGATATCGCCAATGTACATGGCGGGACGTTTACGAACTGCTTCTAATCCTTCAAGTACCTGAATGCTGCTTGCACCATAATCTGCGCTCGCAAGGTCTCTTGCTTTTTCTTCTTCGCTCATTTTTCTATTGTAATAATATATATTTCAAAATATTGGATTGTAATTTTCATAAATTCATTCCGAACATTGCGTTAGGAATATTAGTATACGAAAAAACATACAAATATACGCAAAATAAACTATAATACAGTTATTTTTAAAGGCTTTTTTAATATTAGAACATGTTGTTGCTCATGTGGAGGAAAGGTTGGAAACACCGAAGTGTATCGTTGTATTTAATTTGATGTTATTCCTGAGTTAAAAGCCCCAAAAACTGTTGAAGCAATTGTTTCCGGCGAGTAGAGGGGCTCAAACGAATGAAGAAAACAGTCGGAACAGTAGTGCTTTTGTTGCTTGTCGGGCGATTGATCCTGCTGTATTTTGTGTTTATTCTCAGCTTTTTATTGTATGAATCGATTAAATTATTAATTTTGCAACAAATGTAGTTCAGATTTTCGTTCAGTTTTCTCTCCGGCCGGTCTTTTGGATTAATTTTTCTGAATAAGGTCGGATTTCATTTTTTTTAAACAAATAATTCTTACATGAGACAATTACCTCCTCAATCGGAACCATCGTTTGGATTTTCTCAAAGTCCATTCGGAGAATGTTGCATTGTATTCTCAAACGATGGCATTTGCGCGCTTACTTTTCCCGAAAATCATGAATGTGCGCTATATTATATTGAACAACGTTTTCCGGAAACTGATTTCGTTCAAAACGATGAAAAGGCTGCATTTTTCTCAAAATTGATATTTCAGAAAAGAGAACGGCCAACCATTCATCCCATTGGCACAGAGTTTCAGCAAGCAGTTTGGAATGCTTTGCAGCAAATTCCAGTAGGTGTTACAACGACTTATGCAAAAATAGCCGATGCCATTAACCGACCAAAAGCAGTCCGTGCAGTGGGAACAGCTATTGGCGCTAATCCGATTGCATTTCTTATTCCCTGTCATCGCGTTATTCGCACCGATGGTGGTTTGGGAGGATACCGTTGGGGGCTCGAAATAAAAAAGATGATGCTGGAGTGGGAGAAAGAATAATCCTCAGTTTCGCAGTTTGTTCAGATAGTCCAGTCTGTCGATGAATTTTTGCCAGTTTACAGCTCGTTTTGCGCTGTTTTGGGCACGAATCGTCAATGATTCAGAGCTGCTGGTGTTAACAGGATATCCATCTTTAAGATACAACTTTCCATCCTTAAGTGTTTGGTAAAAAACCAAATCGTTGATGATAGACGACATGACATCCAACGCTAAATGTGCCGTAAAAAGCAATTCTTTACCCATATAAAACCTGAAGTTGTTGAAATTCTGTATTTCAGTGGTTTTAGCTGTGGTTTTCAGCTTCAATTCGTTTGTTGAAAGATCGAAGTATTCTATATCATTTTCGGAAAAAAGCAGAGAGTCGATTGTCACATTATTTTTTATGTAATCAGCTTTACATATCATCGTAGTTCCAATCTCAGGTTCGTGCGTGTGGACACATGACCTGCAAATAAAGACAAAGAGGAAGAGTGAAAGAAATAAAATAAACTTTTTCATAAATGTAGATTTTGAAGAAGTTTGAAATAACAATTTTATTTGAATACAAATATAGCCTAAAACTTAAATTCCTGATGCTATAGTTTAAATAATTTCGATGATTGTATCCGATTATTTATCGAATGTATTTACTTTTGCGCAATATTTGCTTCTTCAACACCATAATACTATATACATGAAACATACCAGCCCTTTGATTGTTCTGTTTTCCTTCGCTATTCAGCTTGTTTTTTCGCAAACACAGGTGGAACAACTTATCAAAAATTCACTTCTCGAAAATGCCAATATAAGTTTGCTCGTTCGTAACCTGAAAACAGGTGAAACAGTCAGTGAATTGAATCAACAAAAGGCAGCAGTGACCGCTTCCACGATGAAAGTAATCACTACAGCCACTTTTTTGGAAATGTACGGGCCTGATTTTCGTTTCGAAACGCGACTTGAGATCGATGGACGGATAGAAAAGGATAGTACCCTGAATGGAAATGTGTATATCCGCGGAGGAGGCGACCCAACACTCGGTTCGGCGAAAGCAGGAGATAAGGATTTTCTTGAAAAATGGGTAGCAGCGGTTAAAAAGGCCGGTATAAAGAACATAAATGGCGGTGTTATTGCCGATCCCGGCCTGTTCGACCAGCAAGTGATCAACCCGAAATGGACCTGGGAAGATATGGGTAATTATTATGCACCGGGCATTCATGGCATTTCGTATCTCGACAATACCTATCAGCTTTTTTTCAATTCGGGGAAGGCAGGGAAATTGACCGAGACAATACGGACCGAACCAGCCATAAAGGGGCTTGTGATTGATAATTTTGTAAAAAGCGCTAACATAAGTTTTGATAATGCTTATTTTTATGGAGCTCCTTTTTCGTATCATCGGTTTGTAACCGGTGAGATACCGGCCAATAAAAGCGGGTTTGTGGTGAAAGGCGACATTCCCGAGCCGGCTTTGCTACTGGCACAGCATTTCAGCGAAAAACTGATTGCTTCAGGGGCTGTTATTGCCGATTCGCCGGCAG
>JAYFRI010000156.1:0-5067 GCA_034926015.1 Paludibacter sp.
ATTGCAGAAGTAAAAAACACAGTAAAAGATGTTTTTATAGAAGAACTTACAATGAGTAATAACAGTGCAGAAAAAGCGTTGATTTACTACAATCAAAAAGAAGATGAAAAATCCTGTATTGTCTATGAATATCATTTTTTAAATGACAAATTAATTTCTACAGGTGTTTTTGTAAACAACGGAGTTGATTTTTTTAATGATTTGATACATTATTTGGATGAAACTTATTATTACGAAGGTGAATATAAAAACACAGGCACTAATTCAGCATTTTCTTATCAAAGAAGTTATCTGACTATAGATAAAACAAGTTATTTGGATGTGTATTATAAGATTCCTGTTACAGACTATTACTTGGTTTTTTTGCCAACACATTAAATCCACCACTCCCCCTCGTTTGTAACCTACTCTTTATACACAATTATTGAGTAGAAAAGGAGTAGGTTTATAGCGAGGGGCAAATAGCTGAGCGTTTTCAACGCAAAAAAGATAGTTTAGTAAATAAAAACCGTAATGTATCATCGAAGGATTACATATCTCTTTGTTACAAACAAATAACCATAAACCCCTCGTTGCAAACGAGGGGGAGTCAGACAGGGCAAAAAAAACAATAAACAAACAAAATTAATTAATATCTACAATTATGAAACGTAAACTGAACATTTTTAAAGCATTAACTTTAGCACTATTTCTGTCAACCATCGTAGCTTGCGACAGTACAAGTGACCTAAAAGTGGAAACTGCAGCATTCTCTGTCAATAACGACTCGGTGTATCTTACAAAATCAATAACTTTTACTGCCAGCGACTCTTTAGGTGGAAACGAATACTCATGGGATTTTGGAGACGGAAACAAGCTAATGGGGAAATACAATGTAACCCATACCTATGAAAAGGGTGGACAATTTACAGCCACACTGACAATAAATGGATTTAAAAGTTCAAGAACAATCACCGTTTACAAAGGCACTGTTAGTTTCCGGATTATAAATCAAAGCAACGAATATATCAACTTCCTTACCTATATCGATAATTATCTGACAGGTAATGTAAATCGATTTAATGTACAACCAAAATCAAATTCAAACAATATATATTGTATAAATAGTTCTACAACACAAAAACACTTATTGGGCGTTTCATTATTTATAAATAATTCAGAATATATGTTGGAAGATATCCTATGGATCTCGGATTTTGAACACCATGACATTATAGTGACAGACGAAACAAAGGTACATGCCCGAAGTTACTCAGGCAATCCAAATATTGTAATGATTAAAGATTTATAGGCTGAATTGCATTTCGACAAAAAAGAGCGCTGCCAACTACCAAAAACAAGAAATATCCAACTTTACATTCTTTTGAAACTTCTGACCAAAAGCATAATAAATGTTTTTAAACCAAATGTTTAATTATATTATTTTGGTGGGGAATACTATAATTTTTACATTTGCAATGTAAAAAAAGGAGATCAACAGATAGAGCTATTTAAATAGTTACAGGTTACAAGTATGTTTATATTATTAAATGATCGGATGACTCAAAGTCATCCGATCAATTGGGTTAACGAGGGGTAGTCTGGTTTTTTGGCAAGTGCTATTTAAAAGTAAATACAAACCTATAAAACAACATAATTCAAATGAAAAAAGTGCTGACGTTTCTCTTCATTGTGCTGATGGCTCCCATTTGTAATGCACAGGAAGAAATCATTTTCAACAAACAGAATATTGATAAAAAGGACATAAAGGTAAGTAGAACACTACAGGGACTGGAATTTAATATGGATTTTATCCGTATTTTTCCTGGTAGATATATGGGTTATAAGTTCGGATCAATAGAAACCCATCTAAATTATTTTCACGAAAGCCGGATAGCCAGTACCTGGACTTTATTTAAATCTATTGGCATAGGAAATACTTTTTATAATAAAAGAATTTATAATATCACGGCACCAAGTGGGTATGGAAGTGATGTTATAACCGAGCAATATAACTACGAATTGTCGTTGAACCTGAAAATTGAACCGCGCTGGTATTTTGATCAACGGCAGCGATACCGCGAAAATAAAAGCACCCGCAACAATACAGGCTGGTTTCTTTCTCTCCCGCTTATGCTTTCTACAAATCTAATTCAACAACCTGTACCTGGTAGTCCGGCCGGTTGGTTTCCCGAAAAATTCACAGTAAACATTATGGCGCCTCCCACCATTGGGTATCGTAACTCTTTTGCCGAAAACTTATTTGTTGAAGTTAGTGCCGGATATATTCCAGTGCGTTCAAGCTTTTATAATGGTGCTTTTTATATGAGGTCGGCCAAAAAAGTTGGTGCTTTCTCGGCCGATAGTTTCAACTCCGAACTAAAAGTAGCTTATACATTTTAATGAATTTTCCTAAGCACATGATAAGAAAAACAGAACGCGGATAAGGCGGATAATGACGGATTTAGTCCTGATTTTATTTACTTCGTAAATGACGGATGATAGGTCAGGATTGAAAATCAGCTGACTTCACTTGTGAAGTCTAAATCTGTTATTAAATCCATTCCCGATAGATATTGGAATTCAACCGTAAAAATCTGCTTCATCCGCCTTATCCGCGTTCCTATTTCTACTAATTATTATTGAAATACAATTTTTTCGTCATGTACTAAATAAACGTTCTACAAATAGCATCGACCTGTGAAATTAAAATATGTTTTTATAATAGCGATGGCTGTATCGGTTTTCGCTTCGTGTGGAAAAATAACCGAAGAAGAGGGAGTATTGAAGCTCCAATCTCTTCCTGTCGTGTTTTCGGTGATATCGCCTCTCAACCCGGTGCAGGTAAGTTTATCCAAAACCATTGTCCCGAACGGGAGCAACGATACTATTTATTATCCGTCGGCAAGGGTATATGTTTGTGGCGACGATAAAGAGTGGACAGAGCTTAGCCGTGAATCATTAGAAGTGGCAGTTTACAAAGATGTAAACAATAAAATTAAAGTAACTGAAGGCAAGACTTATTTTCTACGTGTCGACATTGCCGGTACTACTGTGTCAGCACAAACCACAGTGCCCATACAAAAAGGAAAAATAGTAGCAGCGGAATTTATTGCCGATAGCGAACAATCACCCGACTTTGATCGATATCTTGGAACACTGACTGTAAAGCTTGAGCTAAACAAAACCGATCCTTACGTACTCACAGCCTACGCTGATTACATTGGCAGTGATTACAGTACTTTTCTGCAACAAAGCAGCATTACCGATCGTATAAGTATTCCGGACAGCGTCAGCGCTTTCAATCTTCATCTGATCACTTTAGATCCCTATCTTGCAAAGTATTGGGCAGCAAAAGCAATAGCATCCCAACAAGATTTTTCGGAAGGTGATCTCTCCGTTTTTATTGGTACATTTAATGGACTGTTGCCACCCTACTCCAATATAGTGAATGGGGTAGGATTGTTTGGCAGCTATGCGGCAGATACAAAAAACGTAAAAGTCGCTCAACCCTGATGCCAGCACAACAAATAAACCAAATGGACATCGACAAAACACACAAAGACATGATTAGCATTGTCTTTGCTCTTTAATCTTTGCTCTAAAAAAATAACCAGATGAAAAATAAACTTATTCTACTCACGATAACGCTTTTTACTTTTCTGACAGCTTTCCCGCAAACCGATGCAGTTCGCAGCAGGATAAAAGGAAAAATAATAGACGAAAAGACTAAGAAGGCGCTTGATAACTTCCCCATTAAGGTAAAGGAGTTTAACCGAACTGTGTATACCGACGCAAACGGTGAGTTTTTGTTCAATATGCCTCCGGGGACTTATGCTTTTGTGTTCGACGATTACCCCTACATTAAGAAAGAGCTAACCCTGGAATTGCTGCACGATACGGTTGTGGAGATAGCGATAAAACCTTCGTTTTTTGAACATCATCTGCGTGAAGTGCAGGTATTGGCTTCGCGAAAGCTGAGCGAAAAGTCGGCGGGAATAACTAAAATCAGCAATGCCGATATGGCAGTGTTACCCACCATGGTAGGCGAAAGAGATGTACTGAAGGCGCTATCGTTGAATGCAGGAGTTACTTCGAGTGGCGAAGGAGCTGCCGACATTCAGGTGCGGGGAGGAATGCACGGACACAACCTGTTCCTGTTGGACAAAGTACCACTTTACTCTACCCAGCATATGTTCGGTATGGTTTCGGTGTACAATCCGGCCATTATCCGAAGCGCCGAACTTCACAAAGCGGGTTTCCCTGCCGAGTATGGAGGACGAA
The DNA here is from genome assembly GCA_034926015.1 of Paludibacter sp. Classification (GTDB taxonomy): domain Bacteria; phylum Bacteroidota; class Bacteroidia; order Bacteroidales; family Paludibacteraceae; genus Paludibacter. The sequence continues at coordinate 4,264 of JAYFRI010000156.1, forward strand.
TAGCTTCGGTGCTGGATGTGAGAACAAAAGATCCTGATTTATCCCGGATGAGTGGCGAAGCTGAAATAAGTTTACTGGCTACTAAAGCGGCGCTGAATGTACCGATTGTAAAAAACAAATTAGGCATTACGGCTGCCGGACGTATTTCAAATTATAGTTTAATCAACCTGATATCCCTTACCGATTTAATGAAAGGGACAAAAATAGGATTGCACTTTGCCGATCTGAACACATCCCTTCTGTATCAACCCACCGGGCGCGACGAAATAAAACTTTCGTATTTTCGCAATAGCGATGGCTTGAATATAAAACAACAAGAAGGAACCACTATTGATGAAGCAAGCCAAAGCAACCTGCAACAGAACATTGTGCTGAACTGGAAACGAAAACTAACAGATAAAAGCCTTAATACACTGCAATTGTTCATGGACGAATACAAGTTTAATTTTGGTAACTCCACAATTTATCAACGGTCGGGGGAAAATGAATTCTACAAGGTAAGCAGCAGCATTGCCTCCGCCGGTATCGAAAACAAGATCGACATCAAGTGGTCCGAACAACTATCGGCCAATGGAGGTATTGCCCTGAAAACCTATTCGTTTTCGCCATTTCATATCGCCCTTATCGATACGTCTTTTCTTTTGCCAAAGCCCGCGGTGCGTCAATTCGAAAGCGCTGTATTTGCTCAGGCCAATTACCTGATAAAGCCCGGTCAAACCCTTGATGCAGGATTGCGCTTTTCAGGTTTCGGGAATTCAGAAGCATCGTTTTTCTCACTCGAGCCCCGCTTTTCATATCACGGTG
>JAYFRI010000392.1:0-2174 GCA_034926015.1 Paludibacter sp.
CTGAAAAAAACGCTAACGCTTACGTTCAACAAAAATGTGGAAAAAGTAAGTGGAAATATTTTGTTAAACAACGTAGCTATTCCACTGAATTTATGCACTATAAGCCAGAACATCGTATCCGTTCCGGTTGAACTCGAGAGCATACCCGGATCAAATAAAAATTACACTTTTACAGTAAGTGCAGGTACTTTTGCCGAAACTGGAAATGTTACTAACTTATCCAAAGCCATTTCAATAAGTTTTCAAACACTGAAGTCTGTTGTGTATCCAACAAATTACACAGCCTTAATGGATATAAATTACAAAAATGTAAATAGCACTAATACCCGAATGGATGTATATTATCCAACAAATGCAACAACTCCTGTTCCTGTTGTTATCAACATGCACGGTGGGGGCTGGAGCGGCGGTTTTAAAGAAGAACAAGGTGGTTTTAGCATGTACTTCAACCGAGGTTATGCCGTTGTGAATGTGGAATATCGTTTAAGAGGCGAAGCGCTTGCTCCTGCCTGTGTCGAAGATGTTCGCGGAGCTTTAAACTATGTCCTCAATCATGCCCAGGGATGGAATATCGATGTAAACAAGGTTATTTTTCAAGGAGGTTCTGCTGGTGGACATTTAGCGTTGATGGGTGGTTATCTGCAAAATAGCCGGATCTACGACAACGACTGCGTGCAATACCCGAATCCAATTAAAATTTTGGCAGTAATAGATAAATATGGCCCTTGCGATTTCACGCAACTTATGACTTACAGTTCATTGATTGCATGGACTGGGCCACGGTTTAGCGATCAGGCTTTTTTAAATTCATTATCGCCAATAGAATATGTAAATGCAAGTACTCCACCAACATACATAATTCACGGAGATGCTGATCCTACAATTCCCTACAATCAATCAGTTACTTTGTATGCCGCATTACAGGCCGCAGGTGTAAAAAGCAAATTCACTACTGTTCCAAATGGAGGCCATGGTGGCTTTACAGACAGCTATAATACTCAAATGGAAAATGAAATACTGTCGTTTATAGATGAAGTATTAGCAAATGTGTTAACAGGAGTAGATTCTCAAAAAACTAGTTCTGGTATTAATATAAAAGTTACAGGAAATAATATTTTAATAAATTCAGAAAGAGACACTAAAACAATAGTTTATACTGCTTTAGGGAAAGAGATATTGACAACAAATTCTAAAACATTTGAAATCAAAGAAAAAGGACTTTATATCCTGAAAGTTGATAACGGAGAAAATAACTCAATCTCAAAAATATTAATTAAATAATCTCTTTATAAACATATGAAACAGAATATATATATTCTCATCTTTAGTTTGCTGTTTTTTAGCTCATTTACTTTTGCCCAAAAACTCAAACTGGGAGAACTGTTCAACGAAGGTGTTGTACTTCAACAAAATTCAAAAGTACTCGTTTGGGGAAATGCAGCTCCCGTGAAAGATGTAGTTGTAAAAATTCAGGGCAAAAGCTTTAAATCTAAAACCGACTCCAAAGGAAACTGGACAATAACACTGAATAACCTGAAAGCCGGTGGACCTTTCAGCATGACAACTTACTGCTCTAATGACTCTATACAATTAAATGAAGTATATGTTGGAGAGGTATGGATTGCGGGTGGACAATCAAACATGGGCTGGACACTCGAAAAATCGGACGGAAGTAAAGAAGAAATTGCTAATGCAAAAAACAACAACATACGCTTTGTGTTGGTTCCTGCACTGACTTACGATGGTGATCGTACGCGTGGAGACATGAACTGGCGTACAGCAACGTCTAAAAACGTAGGCCCAATGTCGGGTGTCGCTTACTTCTTCGCCAAAGAATTACAAGCAAAATTGAATGTTCCGGTAGGGATAATATGCTGCTATAAAGGCGGTACTGCTGCTGAAGTTTGGATGAGTCGTGAAAAACTACTCGAAAATCCGAATCACGCACCTATTGTTGAAACTTATGAAAAATACATCAACAATATTGGTAAAGAAAAAATGGTTGAAATCAACAATAATTACGATAGAGCATTGAAAAGCTACTTTGATTCCGTAAAAGCCGGATTTTCAAATGCAATTCGGCCAGTCGAACCCATGGGTAATCACAATTACAAACGACCATACGGATTATACAATACAATGCAAAAACGTATCATTCCGTTTACTGCAAAAGG
>JAYFRI010000353.1:0-1766 GCA_034926015.1 Paludibacter sp.
TCACAGCAACGAAATGAGCAAAATGGGTGGCCTGCGAAAATATATGCCGTTTACCCACTGGACATTCCTTATTGCTTGTCTGGCCATTGCGGGTATTCCTCCGTTCTCGGGATTTTTCAGTAAGGACGAAATTCTGACTGCTGTTTTCAATTTTAATCCTTATTTCGGAGCGTTGATGACTTTTACAGCTGGTCTGACTGCATTTTATATGTTCCGTTTGTATTATAATATTTTCTGGGGAAAAGAACACAAACACGATCACACTCCTCACGAATCGCCATTTGCAATGCTCTTTCCATTGATATTTTTGGCAACTGTAACTGTTTTTGCCGGCTGGGCCATTCCTTTTGGCAATTTTGTAAGCAGTGATGGGGTAGCATTCCACAGCGAGCTGGACATGACAACGGCCATCATAAGCGTTGTTGTTGCGCTCTTGTCAATTGCTTTGGCCACCGTATTCTATATGAAGGACAGCAAAACTCCGGCGAAACTTGCTACTACCTTTTCGGGCTTACACAAGGCGGCAAGTCACCGTTTTTATGTGGACGAAGTGTATATGTTTTTGACCAAAAAAGTTATATTCAATAATATATCAACTCCCATTGCCTGGTTCGACCGTCATGTGATTGATGCTACCATGAATGGATTTGCCAATGTTACTCAATGGACTTCGAGACGCATTAAAGGTTTCCAGTCGGGCGAAGTGCAGCATTATGCTTTCGTTATTTTGCTGGGAGCTATTATGATAGCTGCGTTGGTGATATTTGTTTAATCGCTGTTTATGTAATTGTGAATCGTAAATTTTACAAGATATGAATTTCTTATCTATTTTCGTACTTATTCCTCTTTTGATGATGATAGCGTTGTTCTTTGCTAAGAACCGTGGTCAGATCAATTTCATTGCGGCTACAGGAGCTATTATCTTGCTTGCGTTTTCGGCAATACTAACCTATATGTATCTTGCCGAACGTGCTTCGGGGAATGTGGCCGAGATGCTTTTTCGTGCCGATGTAGTTTGGTATGCTGCTTTCAATATCCATTATTCGGTGGGCGTTGATGGGGTGTCGGTGGCTATGCTTATACTTACTTCTGTCATAGTATTTACAGGTGTTTTTGCTTCGTGGCGCATCGATCCGCTTCCGAAGGAATTTTTTCTGTGGTTTTGCCTGCTTTCGATAGGGGTGTACGGCTTCTTTATTTCCATCGACTTGTTCACAATGTTTATGTTCTACGAGATTGCATTGATCCCGATGTACCTGCTCATTGGTATTTGGGGAACTGGAAAAAAGGAATATGCAGCCATGAAACTAACTTTGATGTTGATGGGAGGTTCGGCATTATTACTTGTAGGTATTTTGGGAATTTATTATTTCTCTGGTGCCGAAAGTATGAATATCCTTGATATTGCACAAAAAACAATTCCGCTCTCGGCACAATATTATTTATTTCCGCTCACCTTTATGGGCTTTGGTGTGTTGGGCGCTTTGTTTCCTTTCCATACATGGTCGCCCGATGGTCATGCTTCAGCGCCAACTGCTGTATCAATGCTTCATGCAGGGGTGTTGATGAAACTGGGTGGATATGGCGCTTTCCGCGTGGCAATGTATCTGATGCCCGAAGCAGCGCACGAAATGGCCTGGATTTTCTTAATTCTTACAGGTATCAGTGTGGTTTACGGCGCTTTCTCGGCCGTTGTGCAAACCGACCTGAAATATATCAATGCTTATTCTTCGGTAAGCCACTGTGGATTGGTGCTTTTTGCCATA
>JAYFRI010000366.1:0-3946 GCA_034926015.1 Paludibacter sp.
ATTCGACAAAGGCAGCTACAAAGTTTCAGGAGGTCTGCATGGTGTAGGTGTTTCCTGTGTGAACGCACTATCTACTTTGATGCACGTAGAAGTATCGCGCGATGGAAAATTGTACATGCAGGAATATAGTTGCGGAGTCCCTCTCGCACCCGTTGCCGAAATTGGCACCTCTACAACCAACGGAACATTGGTGAACTTTATGCCCGACAGCAGCATTTTCATCGAGTCGGTCTACAAATGGGACATCCTGGCTAATCGTCTTCGCGAATTGTCTTTCCTTAACGCCGGAATCACGTTGACGCTTACCGACAAAAGAAGCGTAAACGAAGATGGGACTTTCAAATCTGAGGTGTTTCATTCGGACGAAGGGCTGAAAGAATTCGTTGAATACATCGACGAATCGCGCGAACCTTTGATCGATAATATAATTCATATTACAACAGAAAAGAACGGAATTCCTGTTGAGATAGCCATGACTTACAATACGTCATACAATGAAAACATCCATTCTTATGTAAACAATATCAATACAATAGAAGGAGGAACTCATTTGGCCGGTTTCCGTCGCGGACTTACACGTACGCTGAAAAAATATGCCGAAGACAGTAAAATGCTCGAAAAACTTAAGATCGAAATCAGTGGAGACGACTTCCGAGAAGGCTTAACCGCTGTAATTTCAATCAAAGTTGCCGAGCCTCAGTTCGAAGGTCAGACAAAAACCAAACTCGGAAACAACGAAGTAATAGGATCAGTAGATATGGCTGTGGGTGAAGCTTTAGGAAATTACCTTGAAGAAAACCCAAAATCGGCAAGAACAATCGTCGAAAAAGTTATATTGGCCGCTACTGCCCGTCATGCAGCCCGCAAAGCCCGTGAAATGGTACAACGCAAATCACCACTATCGGGTGGAGGTTTACCCGGTAAACTTGCCGATTGCGCCGATAAAGACCCTGAAAAATGCGAACTATTCTTAGTCGAAGGGGACTCGGCAGGTGGAACGGCAAAACAAGGCCGTAGCCGTCAGTTTCAGGCCATTCTTCCTTTACGTGGTAAAATTCTGAACGTAGAAAAAGCAATGCAACACAAAGTGCTCGAAAGCGAAGAAATCCGAAACATCTACACCGCTTTGGGTGTGACAATCGGAACTGAGGATGACTCAAAAGCCCTGAATATTGCAAAACTTCGTTATCATAAAATTATTATCATGACCGATGCCGATGTGGACGGAAGCCACATTGCCACTCTGATTATGACTTTCTTTTTCCGCCACATGAAAGAGCTGATCGAACAGGGATATTTGTATATCGCCACTCCTCCGCTCTACCTGTGTAAAAAAGGTAAGGTGGAAGAATATTGCTGGACTGAACAACAACGTCAGGCATTTATCGAAAAATATGGAGCCGGAAACGAAGGTGGAATTCATACTCAACGCTATAAAGGTTTAGGTGAAATGAACGAAATTCAGCTTTGGGACACAACAATGAACCCCGAACACCGTACCTTGCGTCAGGTGACCATCGAAAACGCAGCAACTGCCGATCACGTATTCTCCATGTTAATGGGAGATGATGTAGCACCGCGTCGTCAGTTTATTGAGGAAAATGCAACTTACGCAAAAATTGATGCTTAAACATTAATTTGAAAGTTTGAAAATTTGAATATTCTCTGATGGTTTTCATCTTGAATGAGTATTTAAATTTTCAAACTATCAAATTTTCAAATTCTTGATAATGAACATAGCTGTTTATTGCTCATCGAGCAACCACATTCCCGAAAGTTACAAGGACTCAGCATATGCTTTGGGGCAATGGATTGCCGATAGTGGGAACGCATTGATATTTGGTGGTGCTACAGGCGGTTTAATGACTTCGGTCTCGGAAGGTGCTTCAGCCTCGGGAGGCAAAATAACAGGGATAATACCTCAGGCTGTTATCAAAATGAATCGCCAAAGTGCTTTATGTACCGAATTGATTACAGTAGAAACCATGAGCGATCGCAAGGCAACAATGAAAGAGCTGGCCGATGTGTTTGTGGTGCTACCGGGAAGCTATGGAACTTTGGACGAAATGTTCGATGTAATAGCCGCAGCTATTGTTGGAGAACATAAAAAACAGTTGATAGTAGTGAACGAAAATGGTTTTTACGATGATCTGATACGTCAGATTGAGAGAATGATATACGAAAAGTTTATCCCTGTCGTTAATTACAAACCATTAATAGTAAACAGTATCAGTGAATGCATTCAATTTTTAAAAAATTTCTGATTAATAAAAATCTAATTACTCATCCTTTTATTCGTATTTGATTATGAATTTGTTTTGGAAAAGTCTTTTCGGAAAAATTACTCCAACAGCCAGGCTTGAAAAAGAAGAAGCCGATCTCATTGAAGCGATGAACCGATACAGGGAAGTGGAGAAATCAGTAGAATTAGCCGAATACAAAACTCTTTTTCATGAAGTAAAATCATCCGATTTTATTGAAAGAAAAAAAATGCTTCAAAACAGAAAATATAAAGATACGGAAGAATACCGGGTTTCGGCCAAATACAGAAAACTCGAAAAAGCACCCAACATTCAACTTTACTATCAGGTATTAGAGTCGGCTGTTCTTGAGCAGTTTATGGAGTTTAAGACCAGTTCTGAATTCGAAGACCTGAGCGATAAAGATAAAGTAAGCAAATCAGAAAAACTGCAGAAATTTAAACACTTCGAACATTCGAAGGAGTATAAAACATATACCCGCTTTCACGATTCATTTATAATAAAAGAGTACGAGCAACTTAAGTCAAAAACTGCCGATCCTGAGTTTAAAGCTAGAAACGATTTTTGGAGCAATCCTCATCGCTGGAAAACAACCCCTGAGTACAAAAAAGAACAACGTTTTTACGAACTTGCAAAAAATCCGGATATCGTCTTCTTTCTCAAAGAAAAGCCGGAGAGATTTGAAAAATTCGAACGGCTCAAATTGTCATTCAACGATGAATTTAAATGGAATAGCCTTGATAAATCGCATTGGAATTTTGGTTTTCACTACCCTAATGCCAGATTGATGGGCAACCATTCTTTTGCCAACGAAAAGCAGGCCAATAACTTTGGACAAAATGTTTCGGTCGATAACGGCATTCTTAGAATAGCAACAAAACACGAAAAAATTAAGGCAGCGGCCTGGCATCCTACAAAAGGATTTATAGAAAATGAATTCAGTTTCAGCTCCGACATTTTGCAAACTGCCGACAAATTCAGACAAAGAGGCGGCGTTTTCAGAGCTAAAATACGTTGTACCGGCAATATCAATCATGCTTTTTGGCTGGGTGCCGACAATAAATTACCGCATATAAACATTTTTCATTTCGATGGCAAATGTATTAAAGTGGGCAATGCAAACAGGAACGTGGTGGATGGAATAAAGATAAAAGGGATAAACACCTCGCAGTTCTTTATTTATTCGTTGATATGGACCTCGAAAGAATTGGTTTGGTACATCAACGATTTCGAAGTATACCGGACAGCAAGCAATATACCTAACACAGATATGTATATGGTTTTCAACTCATTCATTACACAAAAACAAAAAGGCACTACGGGTGCTTTTGAAGTGGATTGGGTACGAGCCTATCAATATTAAAAGCAAACAAAGGGCTAAGCCTTGTCCGGGGAAAATACATTATCAAAAAACAAAACAAAGAGACAAGGAAACAACTTGTCTCTTTGTTTTTCTAAAAAAGAAATATCTATGACAACAACCCGAAAAGTAAATGTACAAAACCGTTTCGACATCGGTGGAAATAATCGTTTCGTATTGATAGCCGGACCCTGCGCTATCGAATCGGAAGAAATGACGATGCAGGTAGCCGCTGAACTGAAACAAATATGTTTGGACCTGGGCATTCACCTTATATTCAAGTCATCGTTCGACAAAGCCAATCGTTCGTCAGTTAAAGCTCCAC
>JAYFRI010000058.1:0-1720 GCA_034926015.1 Paludibacter sp.
CGCTGCCTGGGACGACTTGAGTTAGGCAAGAAGACCTGTGATTCGCCGACAGTCGAGGAATGGGTGCTGCACGATGTTATTACTAATGGCATTAGGAGTCAGATTAATTTCCCAATGCTGCAGGAAGCCCTGCTTGATGCAGCTCAACTGGCTTCGGATACGTATTCCGCAAAGGCCGCTCTGCAAGAACTGTTTAGCCAAAGGTTGGCGTTAGAGTATGATGATATCTTGGCACGACAGCTCATTCAGAGGGTAGTTGTACTGGACGAGGATACATTTGAGATTCATTACAAGTGATATGAATCTAAGGACGGGTACTCGGCGTCCAAGTTTTTCTGTTAGCTAGTTTATGCGCGCAATAGTCAATCTGTTTGCAACCATCAACAGAATAAACTTACAGCAGATAAGGAAGAAAAAACCATGAAAGATTTATTGTATTTTCCCGGATTTGAAGTTAAAGATCAAAGGTGGCTTAAATTTGCACTGCTATACTTCGATGAGCTGCGGCCTATAATACCATTTGTTCCTTATGATGAGGAGCGCTATTTAAGTGATACCGCCATTATGGTGATGACTGAAACAGACTTTATAAAGCCGTATCGACCCAATTATGATGATGGAAAGTGTGCATCCATAATTGCATGTGAGGAATTCGATCGATACTTAAAGCATCCAGAGCTCTATACCCCGTTTTTCGGAAGAGGCGAAGCATTTGCACTTATTAATGAAAAGTGGACAAACCCTCGTTATCATACAACCACGCTCTTTGAAGATAAGTATTCATATATTTTTTCCGATTATTGTCTGAAAAACAAAATTGCAAGTCGCTGTGACGAAGGGATAAATTTATCCGATGAATTGGCTTTTGTATATATGAGCTTTTTAGCAGACACCATTTCTAAAAACAAAGGTTGGGAAATGGTAACCGATATAAACCGCTATTCTGCCACGCTGAGAGTAAATGATATTCAGCTCTCAAAACTTGGTGGACAAAAAATAGAAACCATTAAGAATCATATTGAACTATATTTGCCAGATAACTTACACAACATTCCGATTAAGCAAATTGTTTCATTAAGAAAGCAACGCAGTTTTAATCAGTGCCGGCACGCTTTCTTAAATGAAACCATCAAACGGTTTCAGGCCATGGAAGAAGGAATGGAATATCCCTTAGATGAGTATTTTTCGTATCAAAAAGAATTCCTGGGCATCTGTGGGCGGTCATTTGATATGTTGGCATCAGGGACGCTCTCGGCGTTAAGCATTCTTCCTGTCGTTCATGGAGATTTAAGTCCGGTTACGTTATCTGCTGCTGCCGCCACTTACAATGAGTTTAGAGCAGTTAAAGGGGCGGCACAGGAAATGCCACAATTTCTTAAATCACTGCGCAACAAGCGCCAAGCCCGCAGATATGTCGCTAAATTGAATCGCATTAACAGAAAAGCAAGGTGAACTATGTGAAGGGTGTAATTTATGTCTGGGTGAATCATGTATAACCGTGAGCACATCGCCGATTGCGGATTGCGGTACCTGCTCGCTAAGAATGCCCGCGCCTTTTCGGTGGCTCAAAGAGAAGAATCACAAAAATCTATTTTCCACTGTGAATACAAAAAGACATAGCTTTCCGCCAAGGAATTGCTATGTCTTTTTTTGTACGGTAAAACGTGATAGTATAGATAAAAACTTATTCCGTGTCGGAAGTGAAAATCGGAAGCAGGAG
>JAYFRI010000356.1:0-7970 GCA_034926015.1 Paludibacter sp.
CGATAGACATAATATCGGGCAAGCCGGAAGGATTATGCACTTCAATCAGATCACCTTTATTGGTGTAAACTTTATAGGACACATTGGGAACCGTTGCAATCACGTTCATATCGAACTCACGATCGAGCCGCTCCTGAATAATCTCCATATGGAGCATTCCCAAAAAGCCGCAGCGGAATCCAAAACCAAGCGCCGCCGACGATTCAGCTTCGAAAGACAACGAAGCATCATTCAGCTGTAGTTTCTCCATTGATGCGCGTAAATCTTCGAAATCTTCAGTTTCGATAGGATAGACACCGGCAAAAACCATTGGTTTTACTTCCTCAAATCCATCAATATGTTTTTTGCAGGGACGTTTCACATGCGTGATTGTATCACCCACTTTTACCTCCTTCGAGGTTTTGATACCTGAAATGATATATCCCACATTACCTGCACTGAGCGACTTGACAGGCATCATGTCGAGTTTAAGAACCCCTATTTCGTCGGCATAATACTCTTTTTCGGTATTCACAAACTTAACAAAATCACCTTTATTGATGGTTCCGTTTTCAATTTTAAAATAAGCAATAATGCCGCGAAATGAATTGAATACAGAATCAAATATTAAACATTGGAGTGGTGCCTCTGGATCGCCTTTGGGAGCTGGCACACGGGTGACAATGGCTTCAAGAATATCGGGTATTCCCATACCGGTTTTTCCACTGGCACGCAAAATATCTTCAGGCTTACAGCCGATCAGTTCAATGATCTGATCTTCAACTTCCTCGGGCATAGCATTGTCCATGTCCATTTTATTCATGACAGGAATAATTTCCAAATCATGTTCCAATGCCATGTAAAGGTTCGAAATAGTCTGCGCCTGAATACCCTGAGTAGCATCAACGATCAGCAAAGCACCCTCACAGGCAGCAATAGAGCGGGAAACCTCGTACGAGAAATCCACGTGCCCCGGAGTATCTATTAAATTAAAAATATAGTCTTCGCCATTCAACCTGTAATTCATTTGTATGGCATGACTTTTTATTGTAATTCCCCTTTCTCTTTCAAGGTCCATATTATCAAGCACCTGCGCCTGCATTTCCTTACCGGCTACAGTATTGGTGTATTCGAGCAAGCGATCGGCTAATGTACTCTTACCATGATCAATATGAGCGATAATGCAAAAATTGCGGATTCTGTTCATTCGTAATTTTTATGATTTTATTTTTGGACTGCAAAAATACAAAAAAACAGGCAGACAGCCAAAACCATTTTTTTTTGGCTATTAGTCTGCCTATTTTAAACTAGTCATCTATTAATCAGAAATTTATATTTTAAGCACATTTATACTCCATCGCTGTATTGATACTGCCTTATTACACCGTAAAGCAAACGATGAGCTGATATTCTTTTTTTTGCGCCACAATGGATAAGAAGGTGGTTTTAGGCATTCTCGACCCCCAGGTTTTTATATGTTTCGATCAAAGCATCATGATTATCGGTAATGATGAGAATTTTATCTTTCTCTTTCAATGAAGTTTTACCAGTCGGCACAAAATACTTATCATCGCGGCGCACCAATACAATAAGTGTTTTTTCAGGAAGCGAAAGATGCATCAGTTGATTTCCGTTAACAAGCATTTTAGCTGTCACCTCAATCTCCGTTGTAACAGACTTAATATCATTCGAAAAATCGACATCGAAATCCTTTAGCTTATTAACATATTTTGGTTTTTCAGCAAGATGAAGCCATTTAGCAACAATAGGAAGCGATGTACCTTGCACCACCAAAGAAACTAACGTACAGAAGAACACGATATTAAATATCATCCTTGCATGAGGTACATTTTCCACAAGCGGAAATATTGCAAAAATAATCGGAACTGCACCCCTCAAGCCAACCCACGAAACATAACTTTTATCCCGAAACGACATTTTGCGAAACGGAAGCAAACACAAAAACACAGTTAATGGCCGGGCAAGAAATATCATCAAGAAACTAATAATCAGGCCGGGTACTATTATCGGAACCAACTCACTCGGATTCACAAGTAATCCCAACATTAAGAACATAATCAATTGAAACATCCATGCCAATCCATCAAAAAAATTGAGCGATGAACGCTTGTGCACAAACTTGGAATTTCCAATAACCAATCCTGCAATATATACAGCAAGAAATCCATTCCCCTTAATAAAATAAGTAATTGAGTAAATGAACACACAAAACGTAAACACTAAAATTGGATACAATGAATCGTTTCCAATTTTGATACGATTAATGATTTTAACTGACATTTTTCCCAACAAAAAACCGGAGGCAGCTCCAACACCGAGTTGCAGAATCAATGTTCCGGCTACTATCCAATAGTTAGGCTCACTACTGAGTTTAATCAAATTTATCAAAGTTATAACAAGCACATATGCCATAGGGTCATTACTTCCGCTTTCAAGCTCCAGCATAGGTCTCAGGTTATTCTTCAGATTGAGCCCTTTAGAACGCAGAATAGAGAAAACCGAAGCAGAATCGGTAGAAGCCATAGTAGAGGCCAGCAATAATGATGTCAGAAAGCCAATGCCAGCTGATGCCATTGTCATTCCAAGTATCCACCAAATTATTACCCCTGTTATAATTGCAGTTAGAAAAACCCCTATTGTAGCTAAAATAACTCCCTGAGCCATAATTGGCCGGATATCAGATATACTTGTATCTAGTCCACCCGAAAAAAGTATGATACACAAGGCAATGGTTCCAATACTTTGAGCAATATGAATGTTTTCAAATTCGATGCCCACCCCATCACTTCCAAAAAGCATTCCTACACCCAAGAAAAGCAGTAAAGCCGGGACACCAAGCCTAGAACTGGCTTTACCCGCAACAATACTTAAAAAAAACAAAACTGATAATACTAATAAAACAATCTCAATTTGCATAGATATTTATTTTTACATTTTTATTCGGGCAGAATGAAAATACTGCCAGATCTCTTATTGAAGGAATAAGAGCATTTTGGTTAGCGAAACATCGTTTTATCTTTAATTGTTCTTGGATTTAAACAAAGAATAAGCCCTGTCAGTTCAGCAAATCACGCGCTCAACAGACCGTAAAACAACAAAAACAAAACAAAAAACAAGAATAATTCAAGTGAGTTCTATAGTTAGAACCTCAATTGTCAATAATTATTTTCTTTACAAATATATGTATTTCAATCGATTTCATCTCACTAAAAACAAAAAAAATAATCAAAAAAAAGTTTCATTTGATTTTTTCTATATTTTTCAAATGAAAGACTTGCAAACACCAAAAAATAGTTATATCTTTGCACTCGCAAAACAAAAGAGGTACCATAGCTCAGTTGGTAGAGCAAAGGACTGAAAATCCTTGTGTCCCCGGTTCGATTCCTGGTGGTACCACTCTCAAAACAAAAAAACGCAATTGATTATAAATCAGTTGCGTTTTTTTTACATCCACACTACAGAGAAAGAATAAAGGATCAATGTAAAAAGGAAGTCTTTAAATAACAGCTCCAACTATGGCACGCATCACGCTGATAACATCCCCACTAATGATCACATGCCTTATGAATGATTTGGCTTTCTTCATTTAAAAATTCGCTTTAAGGATCATTTATTCTTTGTAATTTCTCTCAAAATTAATGCGACAAGTGTATGTAGCAACGCCATTCCGCAAACTAAATAGAAACAAGTATCCACTCAATCAAAAAACATAAAAATCAGGAAATTGAACCAAACAAAGAATAGATCTTATTCCGAAAAACATACAGTTTAAGATAGGAATACAGAAACAGGAAGGTTGGGATTGAGAATAGCTACATTACTAAATTATGATTTGCACATCAATCAAAACGCAACATACAAAAGGACAAAACAATCAACGGCCAATAAGTTTTTCAACCTCTTTATATTCACGAATGGCATTGGCCGGCATTTTTTCGGCTTTATCACCAAAACTATACATAGCACGTTCCGGCTCAATTGTTACTTTTGTTTCATCGAGCATTTTAGTATTAAGAGAAAAAATATTTATAAAAAAATCGTACACTGCTTTACGTTTATTCACACCAAAATCATGAGCTTCGGTAGGCAAATGCACATTACTTATCTGACGAGCAGCGTTATAAAAACCAAAAATGCGTTGCAGATACGGATATTCTAGCCAGGGCACTGAAGCCGTCCAATCTTTTCCATCCGAAATAACACAAACGGGTTTTGGAGCAAAAGTAGCTATTAGTTCTGCATTATTTGTTCCTCCGCCTGCAAGCGAAACAGGCATTCCGCTTTCGCACGGACAGCCACCATCAAAATGCGAAGCCAAACTCACGGTTGGGCAGGCCGCAGTCAATCGGTCATCGAGCACCGAAAGCAAAACGACCTGCGAACCGCCACCCGAACCTCCATTGGCAGCTACACGCTTATGATCAACATCTTTTCGCTTCAGCATATAATCAAGAATCGTTATTCCATTTATAATCTGCACGATATGCGCAACAGAAGTTCGATGAGCTACAGACGATACCTGCAAAGCCGATTCGCCCCAGCCAAACAAATCATAACTCACACAAATGGCGCCCATACGAGCCAAAGTAGCAAAACGCGTCTGTTCATCGCTGTTATAGCGTCCACCTGCCCAATGTCCGTTAGGACAAAGTATCAGCGCTTTTTTCCCTTTCAGCAAAGGCGCGTAAATTGATCCGTTCACATACAAACCGGATAATGTTTCGATGGCAAAATTTTGAACCGAATAACCATCGTATTTTCGTACAGACGATAAAATTGGGGTTGAATGTGTACGTTGGGCAAGTGCCGCATCAATTTGCAAACGCTCACGCACTTCCTTTTTCAATGCAGCGCGACGTACCATCCAAGTTGTCGTATCATTGTATAATGAATTGAGGTAAGACAGCATTTTCACACCATCCTCAGGCGTTCTGCGCGGATATTCGTAAGCTTTTATTCTATATGTATTTTCGTTTTGTTTGCTAAATTTATAATCGAAAACAGACAACACGTTTGTCAATGATTCTTCCACCGAATACGGGCGAATACGAAAATCGGCAAATGGCAGTATTAGTCCTGTAGTATCGGCTTCGTATTTCAATTTTACATTGAATCGCGTACTTATTTCCTGCAAAACCTGCCCAAGCGGCTTTGCAAATTGAGTTTCGTAGGATTGAGCAAAAGAAGAAACGCTCACAAAAAGAAAACAAAAACTCACACCAATACCTTTTAATGAAGTCTTAAAATACAATCCGCCAGAAATCTTCTTAGCTATTTTCATCTGTTTATAATTTATTATATCTGCCCCCTAATCCCCTAAAGGGGGAATAAGAGGGAACAAAGAATGTTTACTGAAATTTATAATCAGCTCCTTGTGTGTCCTAATTTTTTTATTAGGTCATGGGCGTTTCATATTATTTCAAAAAAAATAAAATTCAATTTTCATATAACAAAACCTGATCATCAGGTTCAAACGCAAAGATAGTGATCCTTTCAGAAAAAACTTTTTAAATGAGCAATAAAAATATTGAGATCATTACAGTGATACAAGTCTTCAGTATCTTCAAAAAAAAGACACCCCAAAAGTCTCTGTAAAACTTCCGGGGTGTCTTTTAAAATCAATATTTTCAGTTTATTTCAATGCTTCCAACGCTTTAGTAATGGCTTTTTGAATGCCGGCCGGGTTTTTACCTCCTGCCGAAGCAAAGAATGGCTGTCCACCACCACCGCCCTGAATTTCTTTGGCAGCTTCGCGGGCAATATTGGTGGCATTTAATCCGCCGGCAACAAGGTCATCGCTCAGCAAAACAGTCAGCGATGGCTTGCCATCGGCCACACAACCAGCAACAAAGAACAACTTTTCTGCTTGCACGTTTCGAATCTGGAAAGCCAAAGTTTTTACCTGATCAGCAGTTAAAGCACCCTGATAGCTAATTACTTTTACACCGTTTTGCTCTTTTGCATCGGCGAGAAGTTGGTCGCGCAGCGTCATAATTTTTTCGTGAACAAATGCTTCTACTTGTTTTTTAAGCTCTGCACTTTCTTCGCTCAACCGGCGAATAGCAGTAAGCACATCAGGTGTATTGTTCAGCAATTCTTTGGCTTCGCCAATAGTATCCTGTTGCTTATCGAGCAAATCCTCCACTGCTTTACCTGTAATTGCTTCGATACGACGGATACCGGCAGCAATAGAGCTTTCGGCTACTACACGTACCAATCCGATATTTCCGGTAGCATTTACGTGGGTTCCTCCACAAAGTTCAACTGAGCTTCCAAACTGGATAACACGAACTGTTTCACCATATTTTTCGCCAAAAAGCGCCATAGCACCCATAGCTTGTGCTTCAGCTATCGGTGTGTCGCGACGCTCCTGAAGAGGATAGTTTTCGCGAATTTTACGATTGGCAATGGCTTCCACAGCACGAATTTCTTCTTTCGTCAGTTTTTGGAAATGCGAAAAGTCGAAACGCAATGCTTCAGGACTTACAAACGATCCTTTTTGTTCCACATGTGTGCCCAGTACTTCGCGCAATGCTTCGTGCAACAAGTGCGTAGCCGAGTGGTTACATTCAGTTGCTTTGCGTTTTTCCACATCAATAACAGCTGTAAAAACTTCCGTTACATCTGTGGGTAGATTTTTTGCAATATGTACGGCTAAGTTATTTTCTTTCTTCGTGTCAATAATTTCTATGGTTTCATTGTCCGATTTCAACACACCGCAATCACCTACCTGACCACCCATTTCGGCATAGAAAGGCGTTTTTGAGAGTACCAACTGATAATATTCCTGATTTTTCTGTTTCACTTTACGGTAACGTAAAATCTCAGTATCTGCCTCAGTGAAATCATAACCTACAAATACGCTGTCACCTTCGCGAACAGTTACCCAGTCGCCTGTTTCGATAGCAGCCGCATTACGTGCGCGCTCTTTTTGCTTTTGCATTTCGGCATTGAATTCGTCGATATTCACTGTGAAACTATTTTCACGCAAAATCAATTCAGTCAAATCCAATGGAAATCCGAAAGTATCGTAAAGAGTAAAGGCTACTTTGCCTTCAATCTCTGTTTTACCAGCATTTTTCGAATCGGCCATCACTTTGTCCAGCAATTTAATACCGGTTTCGAGTGTGCGTAAGAACGATTCTTCTTCTTCCTTAATAACTTTTTCAATCAACGTTTTTTGCGAAACCAGTTCAGGATAAGCTTTACCCATGTTTTCGCTCAACACGGTAATCAGTTTGTACATGAAAGCGTGACGTTGACCGAGGAAAGTGTAACCGTAACGCACAGCCCGCCGCAGAATGCGACGGATTACATAACCGGCTTTGGCATTCGAAGGCAACTGACCATCGGTAATGGAGAAAGCAATTGTACGAATATGATCGGCAATCACACGCATGGCGATGTCTATTTTTTCGTTTTTGCCATATTCGGCTCCACAAACGCGACCAATTTCGGCAATGATTGGAGTGAAAACGTCGGTGTCATAATTCGACTGAACACCCTGCATGGCCATACACAAACGTTCGAAGCCCATACCGGTATCAATTACTTTAGCAGGAAGCCCTTCGAGCGAGCCGTCGGCTTTGCGGTTGTACTGCATGAACACGTTGTTCCAAATCTCAATGACTTGCGGGTGACTTCCGTTTACAAGTGTCAGACCGTCAATTTTGGCGCGCTCGTCGTTGTCGCGGATGTCGATATGTATTTCGGAGCAGGGGCCACAAGGTCCTGTATCGCCCATTTCCCAGAAATTATCTTTCTTATTTCCATTAATAATACGATCTTGTGGTAAAAATTGTTCCCAAATCGCCGCAGCTTCATCGTCTCGCTCCAGGCCTTCGGCTGCGTAACCTTCGAAAACGGTTACATAAAGGCGGTCTTTGTCCAGCTTGAGCACTTCGGTCAAATATTCCCAGGCCCATTCGTTGGGTTCTTTTTGGAAATCATCGCCAACCGCCCAGTTACCC
>JAYFRI010000203.1:0-13734 GCA_034926015.1 Paludibacter sp.
CCCGTTTATGTTCGAGCGCAACGGAATTTACTATATCACCTACCCACACGTTGAAAACACAATCGAACGCCTCGAGTACGCTATGGGTGATAACCCGATGGGTCCTTTCAGGTTTGCAGGAGTTATTATGGACGAAGCTCCTAACGGATGCTGGACCAACCATCATTCAATTATCGACTATAAAGGTCAGTGGTATTTGTTCTATCATCAAAACGATTGGTCGCCTAAATTCGACAAAAACCGTTCGGTGCGTATCGACAGTTTGTTCTTTAACGCTGATGGAACAATTCAGAAAGTGAAACCAACCTTCCGTGGCGTTGGACTTACAAAAGCTACCGAAAAAATTCAATTGGATCGTTACAGCCGTATCAGCGATAAAGATGCCAGCGTGGTTTACAACGATACACTCAATTATTTTGATGGATGGAAAACTGTTCTAAGCAGTAAAGATGCATGGATTCAGTACAACAGTGTTGACTTTGGTGGTGGAAAACAAAAATGGGTAGAAATAAAATACCAGTCTCCTAAGGGTGCTGTAGTAACTGTAAGTCAGAATGCTAAAGTAGCAGGAACAATCAAAGTTCCGGCATCTGCCCAATGGAAAACAGCCCGCGTTAAAGTCTCAGGTATTACAGCGGGAGTTAAGAATCTTACGCTGACCAATGCAGGTAATAATGCTCTGGAGATAGATTGGATAAAATTTGAGAAATAATTCATTAATAAAAACAAAGTTATGAAGAAAGCTTATTTTATTGTGCTGGTTCTGGCAGCATTTATTTTTAACAGTGCTTTATCAGCACAGCAGCCCGCCACTGTCAGAACGGTGGAAGATGGTGGAACAGGCCCATACAAGGCTATTATGTACACCGATAACAGCCTGACCACTCACACTGTTTTTCGTCCGAATGATCTTAGTGTATTCGGGAAATCGCAAAAACTACCCATTATTGCATGGGGCAATGGCGCTTGTGCCAACTCTCCGTGGGAGCATATCAACTTTTTGTCGGAAGTGGCATCTTATGGTTTTTTGGTAATTGCCATAGGACCAATGCCACAGGAAGGTGAAAAGGGTGGGGGAAGATCAACTTCTACGCAACTGACAGATGCCATCAATTGGGCCATTGCTCAAAACAGCGACAAAAACAGTCCGTTTTATGCGAAACTCGATATTTCTAAAATAGCAGTAAGTGGTATGTCCTGCGGTGGTTTGCAGACGCTTGAAGTTGCTCCCGATCCACGCGTTTCTACGGCTGTGATCTGCAACAGTGGCTCTTTTATTCAACCGGGAACCGGAGTGCCGGGAATGCCCAACATTAAGAAAGAAGACCTGCAGAAGATTCACACCCCAACATTGTATATGCTGGGTGGCGAAAAGGACATAGCTTATGCCAATGGTATGGACGACTTTAGTAAAATTAATCATGTGCCTGTTTTTGTGGCCAATATGGATGTGGGTCACGGTGGAACTTACGGACAGCCACACGGTGGTGAGTTTGCCAAAGTAGCTACTGCCTGGTTCAAATGGCAACTGAAAGGCGATACCGAAGCAGGTAAGATGTTTACAGGCAACCCGGCCGGTTTGTCGAAAAACCCTTTATGGAAAGTTGATAAAAAAAGAATTCCCTGAGAATAGTTCTTTTTAATCATCAGTTTTAATACACAAATTTGAAAGTGTATTTTCAGTATTATCAAAAAAATCAAAACTAAGAATTTTAAAATGTACCAAAAAGTGAAATCAAATGTAAGATTGCTTGTTGTTTTTATAGCAGTCAACCTGCTGTTTATAGCAACAACACATGCACAACAAAACAGAGGATTAATAAGCGATATTATCCTCGAAAAGTCGGCCTCAGGCAATGAGTTTCCTATTGTTAATGCCGCTAAAGTGGCAGCTTCATTGCGATACGATGTCAACGATTTTAAAGGAGTGATAAGGGCTGTTGGCGATTTGAAGAACGATATAAATAGTGTTACTTCTGTAATGCCCGGATTGCTTACAACCGAAGCTTCCACCGAATACGAAATTATTGTTGGTACGCTTGGGAAAAATAAATTGATCGATCAGCTTGTAAAAGCCAAAAAGATTGATGTGAGTGAATTGAAGGGAAAATGGGAGAGTTTTGTAATTACTACGATCGAAAATCCACAGCCCGGCACAAAAAAGAGTTTGGTAATTGTGGGTAGCGACAAAAGGGGAACCATTTTTGGTGTTTACGAATTGTCGCAACAACTGGGTGTTTCGCCCTGGTACTGGTGGGCCGATGTGCCTGCTAAACAGCGTCAATCGGCGTATGTATTGCCGGGAAGGTATGCATCGGGCGAGCCGAAAGTAAAATTCCGGGGTCTTTTTATCAACGACGAGGCGCCTTGTCTTACAAGTTGGGTTAAAAATACATATGGCACCGACCATGGCGATCATCGGTTTTATGCAAGGGTATTTGAGTTAATTCTTCGTTTGAAAGGAAATTATTTGTGGCCGGCTATGTGGGGTTGGGCTTTTTATGCCGACGATCCGATGAACAGTAAGGTGGCTGATGAAATGGGAGTGATTATTGGAACATCACACCACGAACCTATGGCCCGAAACCATCAGGAATGGACCAGAAAACGCAAAGAACACGGTGCATGGAATTATGCAACAAATCAGAAGGTGATTGATAAATTTTTCACCGATGGAATTGAAAGAATGAAAGGTACTGAGGATATTGTTACAATTGGTATGCGTGGCGATGGCGACGAAGCCATGTCGAAGGAAACCGATGTGCAATTGCTCGAACGTGTTGTGAAAAATCAACGAAAAATTATTGAAAAAACAACTAAACGTCCTGCCAAAGAAACCCCACAGGTTTGGGCTTTGTACAAAGAAGTGCTTGACTATTACGATGCCGGAATGCGTGTGCCCGAAGATGTAATTATGCTTTTGTGCGACGATAACTGGGGTAATGTGCGTCGATTACCTAACGAAAAGGAACGTAAACATCCGGGTGGTTGGGGTATGTATTATCATGTGGATTACGTGGGTGCACCCCGTAATTCGAAATGGCTCAACGTTACACCTATTCAGAACATGTGGGAACAACTGCAACTCACTTACGATTATGGGGTTGATAAACTTTGGGTACTTAACGTTGGCGACATTAAACCTATGGAATACCCCATTACACTCTTTATGGACATGGCCTGGGATCCGACCCGCTACACAGCAGCTAATTTAATGGAACATCCACGTGCTTTCTGTGCGCAGCAGTTTGGCGATGAACAGGCCGATGAAGCCATGCGTATCCTCAACCTGTACAGTAAATACAACGGACGTGTTACTGCCGAAATGCTCGATAAAAACACCTATAACCTCGAAACAGGCGAATGGAAACAGGTTTCGGACGAATATCTGAAACTCGAGGCCGAAGCTTTGCGTCAATATCTGACATTGAAACCCGAGTACAAAGATGCTTACAAACAGTTGATTCTGTTCCCGGTTCAGGCCATGGCAAACCTTTACGAAATGTACTACTCGCAGGCCATGAATCACAAACTGTTTGCCGAAAATAACCCCAAAGCCAACGAATGGGCCAACAATGTGGAGCGTACCTTTAAGCGTGATGCAGAGTTGGAAAACGATTACAACAATGTGATGGCCAACGGAAAATGGAAGGGTATGATGACCCAAAAGAAAATTGGATATACTATTTGGAACGATAATTTCCCAGCCAATAAATTACCCGAAATTTTTAGAATGGAGAATCCCGCAACTGCCGTTGGAAACTATGTATTTTCACCGAGCAATGGCTATGTGGCTATAGAGGCTGAACACTATAACACACTAAAAGATGCTGCGAACGCTAAATGGACGGTGATTCCGTATATGGGTCGCACTTTGAGTGGCATATCCTTACAGCCTTATTCACAATCTGTTGATGGAGCTTCCCTTTCGTACAAAATGAAACTTCCGGCTGATGTAAAAACGGTCACCGTACATGTAGTTGTGAAATCGACGCTCGCATTTAAAAATCTTGATGGACACCGGTATAAAGTCGGATTCAACGACCAGGAAACCCAAACCATCAATTTCAATTCAGATTTGAACGAAAAACAGGAAAAAATCTATACTGTGTTTTATCCAACTGTTGCGCGGCGCGTAGTGGAGAAAAAAGTGAAACTGAATGTGCCTGTAACTGCCGATGGAGTGCAGGTTCTTACGCTCACGCCACTTGATCCGGGTATTGTATTCGAAAAAATTGTAGTTGATTTTGGAGGATATAAAAATTCGTATTTGTTTGGTAACGAATCGCCCAACAAAAGGTAAACAGCTATTATCGCCTTATGAGAAAACTTAATCAATGTGCGATTTCGGTATCCGCAAAAAGGGCTATCGTCCAGAATTAGCTATAGAAGGAGGATACGACAAACTGAAATTTACCGATACGCAAGACCCTTATTCCGAAACAGGACATAATGCACTTTTCATTGGTCCCGACGGCAATTTATGGAGTTCGTGCCATTACATGATGTTCGAAAAACGCCCGTATCCTTACAGTAAAACTTTTGAATCCTCGGAGTTGACCCCGCAAATGGGGATTGAACCTGTGACGTACAAAGATGGAATGTTCTATATAAAAGGGCCAAGTTGGACTGAACAAACTGTTGAATATTAATTTTTTATTTCTATTCAATTTGTGTGAATCACTTTTTTGTAGTTACACGATTGTATATTTACTTTTTGTCAGCCGTGTGGGCTGTCATCAGCTATTACAAGTTAAGATCCAGGTAAATTAAAAAAATCATAACACTTAAATAATTGAATTTATTTGTTGATATGTTTCTTCATCTCGACCTCTCCCTAAATCCCTCTCCCAAGGAGAGGGACTTAACGAGTGAGAGAAAATGGAACGAATCTCATAGAATCAACTGCTCTGTTCCCTTTCTCCTTGGGAGAAAGGGTTAGGGATAGAGGTCTGTTTTGTTGAAATTTTTCTATTGAAATCTGTCTAATAAACATATCTACAATTATTACCATACACTTAAATAATTATTAATAAATCACTTTCTTAAAATTTTAAAAATGAATCGTAAATTTTTAGCGTTTTGTTTTTCGGCTTTATTGGTCGGCAGCGTGAGTTTTGCACAGACTACTCCGCCTGCAATTGTTGAAGATTTCAAACCTTCAACTTTAAATCAGCCGGGTCAGGAATACCCGCAGGTAAATTCACAGGGTTATGCCCGTTTCCGTATAGTAGCCCCTCAGGCTCAGAGTGTAGTAGTAAGTCTTGGATTGGGTGGTGCTAAAGGAGGAACGCCTCTTGCTAAAGCCGAAGATGGTGCGTGGATGGGCACTACAGCCGGTCCAATGGATGAAGGTTTTCACTATTATCACCTGACCATCGATGGTGGTGTGTTCAACGATCCCGGAGCTTTGAACTATTATGGTTCAGTTCGTTGGGAAAGTGGTATCGAAATTCCTGCTAAAGATCAGGACTTTTATGCTTTGAAAGCTGTTCCACACGGACATGTTCAGCAGGTTTTGTTCCCATCAAAAAGTACAAACACTTCTCGTCGCGCATTTATTTATACTCCTCCGGGATATGAAAAAGGAACTCAGAAATATCCGGTTTTGTATTTGCAACATGGTTGGGGTGAAGACGAAACAGCATGGAGCAATCAGGGACGTGCTAATCTTATCATGGACAATATGATTGCTGAAGGTAAAATTAAACCTTTTATCATTGTTATGACTTATGGAATGACAAACGAGATTAAATTTGGTTCAGGACTGAGAAATTTCGATATTAAACCTTTCCAGACAGTTCTTATCGACGAGTTGATTCCTTATGTGGATGCTAACTTCCGTACACTTGCCAATCAGGCTAACCGTGCTATGGCCGGTCTTTCGATGGGAGGAATGGAAACGCATACAATTACTTTAAATCGTCCCGATGTATTTTCTTATTACGCTTTATTAAGCGGTGGAACTTATAAACCGGAAGAAATCAAAGGAAAAGCCAATCCAAAACTGATCTTCATTAGTTGTGGAAGGCGCGAAAATCCGGATGCAGTGAAAAAAGCAGCTGCTGATTTGAATGCTGCAGGCATCAAAGCTGTTTCGTATGTATCGGAAAATACAGCTCATGAGTTTCAAACATGGCGTCGTAGTCTGCGCGAACTGGCTCCGCTTCTTTTCAAATAATCAACTAATAAATTATTAAAAATGAACTATAAAGCATTAGCGGTTTTTGCATTAGCTGCATTAACAAGTGGTATCTGTTCGGCTCAGGTAGTTGAAGATTTTAAAGTTACGCCTACTACCCAGGAGGGAAAACAGTATCCTCAGGTAAACTCCGAAGGTAGAGTAAGAGTAAGTATTTTGGCTCCCGAAGCTACCAAAGTACAGTTGGACATTGGCGCCGTAAAATACGATTTGAAAAAAGATGAAAAAGGTGTGTGGACTGGTGAATCAGCACCACAGGATGTTGGTTTCCACTATTATCAGCTGAATATTGATGGGGCATCAGTTCCTGATCCGGGAAGTTTGTATTTTTATGGTGCAAGCCGTTGGGGTAGTGGTGTCGAAGTTCCATCGAAAGATCAGGATATTTTCGCTCTGAAAAATGTTCCTCACGGTCAGTTACGCGAAAATCAGTATTATTCTAAAACATCCAAAACAGTACGTCGCGTTTATATCTATACTCCTCCGGGATATGAGTCAGGCTCTCAGAAATATCCTGTTTTGTATCTTCAACACGGTATGGGCGAAAACGAAACAGGTTGGGGAAATCAGGGTCATGCTAATCTGATCATGGATAACCTGATTGCAGAAGGCAAAGCAGTTCCATTTATCATTGTAATGGAAAACTGTGCAGTAGATTTAAGTGGAATACCTCGTCCTCCAAGACCTCAGGGAGCACCTGCAGGAGCACCGCGACCAGCGGGTGGACCCGGAGCAGGCATGAATAACTTCAATTTTGCAGGACAATTTGAACGTATCCTTATCGACGATCTGATTCCTTATGTTGAATCAAATTTCCGCGTAATAGCTGATCAGAAACACCGTGCTATGGCCGGTTTATCGATGGGAGGTATGCAAACACGCTCAATTGTTATGGTTAATCCTGATAAATTCTCGTACGTGGGCATGTTCAGTAGCGGTACTTTTGTTCCAACTGAAATCAAAGATCTTGAAACGTTCAAAAAAGCAGGTAAACTTGTGTTTATGAGCTTTGGTAGTCGCGAGAGCGCAGGTGCTGCAAGAATTGGAGATGCAGCTGCTGAATGGAATAAGATAGGTATTAAAGGGGTTTCATACGTTTCGCCTGAAACAGCTCACGAATGGCATTCATGGAGACGTAGTTTGTATGAATTTGCTCCTTTACTTTTTAAGGAAAAATAAATGATGAAGCAAGTATTGCTTATTTTAGTTGTCCTGTTCCAATTCAGCTTTGTCTGTTTCGGACAGGACAACAATAAACCTGCACCAGCAATTACAAATATTGCTGGTGTTGCGTATCCGCTCATTTTGCCCGATTTGCGGGTTGAGTTTAGGATAAAAGCTCCTGATGCGCAAAAAATGCAGATTGATTTAGGCAAAATGTACGATATGACGCGCGATGATCAGGGCGTATGGACGGTGACTACCGATCCTCAGGTTCCGGGTTTTCATTACTATTCTTTGGTGATCGATGGTGTGAAAGTAGCCGATCCCGCGAGTGAATCGTTTTACGGCACCGGACGTATGTCGAGTGCTATCGATATTCCTGAAAAAGGAGCCGATTTTTACGACCTGAAAGACGTGCCGCATGGTGCCTTGAGTTCGAAATATTATTTTTCGAAAGTAACCAATAGCTGGCGACGACTTTTCGTTTACACTCCTCCCGGATATGATGTCAATACCAAGGTTAAATATCCTGTGGTATATATTCAGCACGGTGGAGGCGAAGATGAACGCGGATGGTCGGTTCAGGGTAAAACAGATATCATTCTGGATAACCTGATTGCCCAAAGCAAAGCCCTGCCCATGATAGTGGTAATTGCTAATGGCAATGTAAGTTCAGGCAAAGGTGGATACAGCAACGAAGCTATGGCGGCTTTCAAACAGGAAATGACGCAAAATATCGTTCCGTTTATCGATAAAAATTACCGTACACTGGCCGATGTGAAAAACCGTGCGCTTTGCGGTTTATCGATGGGTGGCGGTCAGGCTTTTTATGTGGGTTTGGCAAGTTTGGATGTGTTTTCGTCGGTAGGTATTTTCAGCTCCGGCATTTTTGGTGGAATAGCCAATCCAAACGGAAAAGCTTTTGATGCCGATAAGGAAATTCCCGGATTGCTCAGCAATTCCAAAGCATTCAATCAGCAATTGAAACTGTTGTACATATCAGTTGGTGAACAGGATCCTCGATTTGAGTTTACAAAATCCTCGGTTGCTAAATTTCGTGAAAGCGGTCTGAAAGTGGAGTTTGCTTCTTTTCCCGGCGACCACGAATGGCAGGTGTGGCGCAAAAGTCTGCATGATTTTGCGCAGCGGGTGTTTAAATAATTCTTATTTTAAAGTACTATTTATATGAATCACAAATATATACTTTTGATGGCTGCTTTTTTAGCTCAGTTTGGATGGGCACAGTCAGTGGTCGAAGATTTTAAGCCGTCATCGGTGAATCAGCCGGGTAAACAATATCCACAGGTAAATTCAGAAGGGCGTGTGCGTGTCAGTATTCCTGCTCCCGAAGCACACAAAGTGCAACTGGATATAGGCGGAGTAAAATACGATTTGCGAAAAGATGAAAAAGGCGTGTGGACAGGCGAATCGGCTCCTCAGGTAGAAGGTTTTCATTACTATCAGTTGAATATAGATGGAGCTTCAGTTCCCGATCCGGGTAGTCTTTATTTTTATGGAGCCAGTCGTTGGGGCAGTGCTATCGAAATTCCTGCTCCCGATCAGGATATTTATGCTGTCAAGGATGTGCCCCACGGACTGGTTAGTCAGAAAACTTATTTTTCAAAGGTAACCAATTCATGGCGCAGATGTTTTGTTTATACTCCTGCCGAATACGATAAAAACACAACCAAACGTTATCCGGTTTTGTATTTGCAACATGGTAGCGGTGAAAATGAAACCGGCTGGCCAACACAGGGTAAAGCTAATTTTATTCTTGATAATCTGATAGCTGCCGGTAAAGCTGTTCCAATGATTATTGTCATGGACAATGGTTATGCCGTAAAAGCTTCTCAGGCGGCTCCCGGCAGAGGTGCTTTCCCGTTCGAAGATGTGTTGATTGGTGAAATTATTCCCATGATTGATGCTTCTTTCCGCACATTGACCGATCGCGATCACAGAGCAATGGCGGGACTTTCGATGGGTGCTAATCAAACCATTACCATCACTATGAATAATCTGGATAAGTTTTCTTATATAGCCGGATTCAGTGGTACTTCCAATTATCCGCGTACCGATGTAATCGATCCTGCCACTTTTATGGGCGGCAAGTTTATGGATGGTGCTGCCTTGAATAAAAAAATCAAATTGTTCTGGCTTGGATTGGGAACTGAGGAACCTGCTCCTTTTCCCGGATCGGTAAAAGCGTTCCGCAACATGCTCGAAAAACAAGGTGTGAAATACACTTATTACGAGTCGAAAGGTACTGCGCACGAATGGCTTACCTGGAGAAGAGATTTACATCAGTTTGCATCATTAATTTTTAAATAGGCGTGACTTTTTTATATCCTGAATTTGACTGTTGTTAGTTCTTTTTTGCCTTAGTTTAGATGAGATGGTTGTAGCTGAGGCTGATCTGTTGTTAACAAAATAGAGTTCTAATGTTGCATCTGAAAAAATGACACGTTAAAATATCAATAAAGTATAAAGTATTGAAAATCTTTTTTCTATGTTGGTATTATTGTTTGAATTCTTAAATAAAATATCTAATACTGTAAGCATTGATTGAATCTAAAAATTATCTTTGTAAACTCAGGTTTCCATCTTTCGCAGACTAAACGAAAGTTTTATTGTCAGGTAGGTTGATCTTGAATTTTTCTATCAAAAAAGTATTATTAAAACATGAAAAAATCAATTCTTTTATTTGCAATACAATTATTCGTATTTCAATTATATGCTCAAAATCCCGGGCAAATTCCTAATGATGCACTAATTCAAACAGCAAAACCTAAAATTCCTGCGAAAGGGGCATTTTATACAGGTGTGTATCGCAATATGTTTGCGGAAGCTGGTTACGATAGAAATTTAATTGATAGTAAGTTAGAGGCAATCTGGCAACAGCTGTTTTATGGCGATTCTACCCACGAACGCATTTATTATGAGTTGGGTAGCGATGAAGCTTATATTTTCGATACCGGAAATAAAGATGTACGCTCCGAAGGTATGTCATACGGTTTGATGATATGTGTGCAAATGGATAAGCAAAAGGAATTCAATAAGTTGTGGAAGTGGTCGAAAATGCATATGCAACATCAATCCGGACCTCGTAAAGGCTATTTTGCCTGGCAGATGAATGGAGATGGATCGATTATAGATCCGGGAGCAGCTTCGGATGGCGAGGAGTATATTGTAACTGCATTGTTTTTGGCCGCCAACCGCTGGGGCAACGGTGAAGGCATTTACAACTATTCGAAGGAAGCCAACGAGATTCTTGAACTTGCTATGACCAAACACAAGGGGAATAATGCTCCGATAACGAATTTGTTCGATAGCGAAAAAAGACAAATTACTTTTGTGCCCTCCGAAGAAGGAAGATTATTCACCGATCCATCCTATCATCTTCCGGCGTTTTATGAATTGTGGAGCAGATGGGCTACTACCAATAACTCTTTTTGGAAACAATGTGCTTCGGAAAGCCGGAAAATGTTCCCTAAGTTTGCTCATAAAGTTACAGGATTAATGCCAAACTATGCGAACTACGATGGCTCGCCCAAACACATTGGCGATCATGGTGATTTCCGTTTCGATGCGTGGCGCTGTATAATGAACATGGCGGTGGACTACGCCTGGTTTAAAAAATCATGTGCCGAACCAAAGCAGATCAGGAAAATTCATACATTTTTTATAAACGAAGGAATAAATAGCTACGGAAATCAGTATAAAATAGATGGAACAAAGTTAGATACACCCCATTCAGCAGGTTTGGTGGCCTGCAACGCGGTAGGTGCTTTGGCTTCGAAAGATAAAACAGCCTGGCTTTTTGTGGATGATTTTTTCAATACGCCCATCCCTTCGGGCCAGTACAGGTATTACGATGGTTTGCTTTATTTTATGAGCTATCTGCATCTTTCGGGTAACTTCAAAGTCTATAATCCAAACTGAAAATGAACAGTTTATATAAATACTAAAAACACAATATGACTAAGAAATCAGGATTTTTACTTTCGGTAGTAATGTTGTTATTTATATTTTTCACAGGAAATATAAATGCAAAAAACAACCCGAAAGTATGGACAGGGAGTTGGGCAACAGCTCCACAGTTGGTAGAACCTAATAATATGCCACCCGCTCCGGGTTTGGAAAATAACAGTCTGCGCCAGGTGATAAGGGTATCGATTGGAGGTGATGTAGTAAGAGTGCGCTTTGCAAACACATTCAGCAAACAGCCCATAACACTAAAAAATGTAGCCATCGCCGTTTCGAAAGATGGAAGCGAAATTGATGCAGCTACACAAAAAAATCTGAAATTCTCTGGTCAGCCATCGATAACAATACAGCCCGGAAAGGATATTTTTTCAGATGCGCTGAAATTTAAATTAAAACCTGATTCCCGATTGGCAATTACGATTGCTTTTGGCGATGTGCCCGACGATATCACAGGGCATCCGGGCTCTCGCACCACATCATTCATTCTTTCGGGCAACAATGTGCGATCGGTTGATTTTGCAGGAGCCATACCTACCGATCATTGGTATGTGATTAGCAGTCTGGATGTGCAAACTAAGCGCAAGGCAGGTGCTGTTGCTGTACTTGGCAATTCAATCGCCGACGGTCGTGGATCGGGTGTAAACAAACAAAACCGCTGGCCCGATATTTTTTCGCAAAAAATGTTGAGTCATCCTGAAACTTCAAATTATGGTGTGCTAAATTTAGGTATCGGAGGAAATTGTGTGCTTCGTGGTGGTTTAGGCCCAACTGCGCTGAACCGTTTCGATGCCGATATACTTTCGCAGAGCAATGTTAAGTGGCTCATTATTTCGATAGGAGTAAACGATATCGGAGGTATTCGCAATGCCGCAGATGCACCTAAAATAGTTGATGCTCTGAAGAATGCTTATATTACAATGATAGAAAAAGCACATGCAAAGGGCATTAAAGTGTATGGCGCTACTGTGTTACCATTTGCAAAATCGTTTTACGATACTGATTTTCGTTTGGAAGCCAGGGATCAGATCAACGAATGGATACGCACAAGTGGAAAATTTGATGCACTTATCGATTTCGATGCATTAATGCGCAATCCCGATGATGTCGCTACTATTTTGCCTGATGTGCATACAGGTGATTTCCTGCATCCCAATGAAGCAGGTTACGATAAAATGGGTAAATATATTGATTTACAATTATTCAAATGATTTATTCTTACAGAAAAGCAAATAAAAATTTATAAACAGCAACCAAAAAAAGACATGAATTTCTTCACGCATCGCCAAATTTTTAGAATTACTTACATTTTTATTTTCAGTTTAGTGACATTGAACTGTCAAAGTCAACAATTGCCTTATCAGAACACAAAACTAACTGCTGAAGAAAGAGCAAAGGATTTATTGCCCCGACTAACATTAGCCGAAAAGGCTGCTTTAATGCAAAATAACTCACCAGCCATACCACGTTTGGGCATCAAGGCTTACGAGTGGTGGAACGAAGCATTGCATGGGGTGGGTCGCACAGGTTTAGCCACTGTTTTTCCTCAGGCTATTGGTATGGCGGCTTCGTTTAACGATGCTTTGTTGTTTGATGTTTTTACAGCTGTATCCGACGAAGCTCGTGCAAAATCGAATAAATACAGTGAGCAGGGTGGGTTAAAACGTTATCAGGGTTTGACGTACTGGACTCCAAATGTGAATATTTTTCGTGATCCACGCTGGGGCAGGGGACAGGAAACTTACGGAGAAGATCCGTACCTGACAAGCAGGTTGGGAGTAGCCGTTGTGAAAGGCTTGCAGGGACCTGACGATGCCGAATACGATAAATTACATGCCTGTGCAAAACATTTTGCAGTACATTCGGGTCCGGAGTGGAACCGGCATTCGTACAATGCCGAAAATATTTCGCCACGCGATTTGTGGGAAACTTATTTGCCGGCTTTTAAAGATTTGGTACAAAAGGCAGATGTAAAAGAAGTGATGTGTGCTTACAACAGATACGAGGGAGAGCCTTGTTGCGGAAGTAATCGACTGCTGACACAGATACTGCGCGACGAATGGAATTTTAAAGGGTTGGTGGTGTCCGATTGTTGGGCCATTTCCGATTTTTATCGCAAAAATGCACATGCTACACAGCCCGATGCTGCTCACGCTTCGGCCAATGCAGTACAGAATGGTACTGATCTGGAATGTGGTTCTGATTTCGCTACTATTCCCGATGCTGTAAATAAAGGCTTGATTGACGAAAAACGCGTCGATATATCATTGTACCGACTTTTAAAAGCACGTTTCGAACTTGGTGAAATGAACGATAAACCCGTTTGGGATATTCCTTATTCAGTGGTGAACAGCGCTCAACATCAGGCCTTGGCCCTGCGCATGACA
>JAYFRI010000056.1:0-1853 GCA_034926015.1 Paludibacter sp.
TGGCGGATTGGGCGGCCTCGAACATTCTACCATCGTGGATTGCACCGGCGACGAACCCGAAATTGTAAGGGTAGGAGCGGGTGAGCTTGTTTAGGAGATTTGAAAGATTTGAGAATTTTAAAGATTTGAAGATTTGAGAGAGGGTTGGGGTGAGGTAAGATCACCACTCTCTCCCTCGTTTGCAACGAGGGGTTAATGGTTGAACGTTTATAACGTTGAAAAGCCTCGGTTTGCAAACGAGGGTGAGAGAGGTATACAAAATGAATAACATGTGGCTTCCTAAAACAAAAGAAGAATTAAATTTTGATGTAAAGAAAAAAGAAAAAGACGCTTTACGTTCAGGATTGTTATTTTTTATTTTCTTTCCAATTATTGTGTCCTTAGGACAAAAATTCGTAGGTACTCGCAAAGGCGTAATATTTGATTTTACATTAAGTTGGTCGCAAATCTTTGAGAATTTACCAGAATTGTTCACAATTAGTGCTGTTTTTGGAATAGTTATATTTATCGTATTTAGAAAATTCAATGATGATTCCTCACGAGTATGTTTAAAGTGTGGAAAACTAACAAAAAACAAGAAAGATATCAAATGTGATTGTGGAGGTGAGCTTAGAAAGTTGAATGAAATGAAATGGGTTGAAAGTAATGACCAGAGTCATAAACACGAATAAAATCACTTACTCTCCCTCGTTTGTAACGATGGCTTGATGGTTGAACGTTTGTAACGTTGAAAAGTCTCGAATTTCATCCAGATCTTCATTCTGTAAATTCTATCATTCTGTAAATTCTGATCCTGATAATTTACACGTTCTCCAATGCATCCCGAAGTATCGAAAAAGATTTTAGTTTAGCTTCGTTATCGTAAATATAAGTCGCCACCATTAGTTCATCAATTTGAGTGTCATCAATAAAATCCGAAAGTTTAGTTCGGAGTGATGCGCTGTTGCCGGTAAATGTGCAAGCCAGCATGCTGTTGATGGTAGATCGCACTTCGGGGATATTGTAATCGGCCGGCAACTGTCCCGGAGCCTGCAACGGGCTGCGCACATTGGTGATCACACCAACAAACATGGCGATCAGACTGCTGAGCAAAGCCGATGCTTCCTCGTCGGTGTCGGCTGCCAATACATTGACGCAAGCCATCACATAAGGTTTGTCGAGGTAGGCCGACGGTCGGAAGTGCTCGCGATAAATGGCGATGGCCTGCCTGAAATGGGTAGGGGCAAAGTGAGCCGCAAAGGTGTAGGGCAAGCCCATTTGAGCAGCCAGATAGGCGCTGTCGGTACTTGAGCCGAGTATCCATATCGGTATGTCGAGTCCTTCGCCCGGAAATGCACGTACCATGGCAGTGCTGTTGCTTTTGCTGAAATAAGTCTGCAATTGTTTTACGTCATTCGGGAAATGGAGCGAAGCATCCAAATTGTTTCTTCTGAGCGCTCTGGCCGTAAGCTGATCGGTGCCGGGAGCTCTTCCCAGTCCCAGGTCTATTCTGCCCGGGTAGATAGAAGCCAGCGTTCCGAATTGTTCGGCAATCACTAACGGACTGTGGTTGGGCAGCATTATCCCTCCTGACCCTACGCGTATGCTATTTGTTTTTCCGGCTACATGGCCTATCAGTACCGAGGTGGCAGAGCTGGCAATGTATTCCATGTTGTGATGTTCGGCCATCCATATGCGGTTGTAGCCTAATGCTTCAACGTGGCGTGCCACTGCTACTGTACTTTCAATGGCCGAACTGTGGTTTCCTCCTTTTACTACTGTTGCCAGTTCGAGCACTGATAATGGTATTTTAGTCATTTGTTCGTTATTTTATTTTTAATAACTAACAATACCAACGCATTGTTGTTGCCGGA